>PMKK01000035.1 GCA_003157715.1 Actinomycetota bacterium | reverse complement strand
CGCCGACCGCACCGCCGGCCGCCGGCCGTGCGCCGTCGTGGCCGCCATAGGCACGACGGCGACGCCCGCCGTCGACCCGCTCGCCGGCATCGCGGACCTCGCGGCCCAGCACGGCCTTTGGCTCCACGTCGATGCAGCCATGGCGGGCACTGCGATGATCTGCCCCGAGTACCGGCCGCTGTGGGAGGGCGTCGAGGCCGCCGACTCGGTCGTGTTCAATCCGCACAAGTGGTTGGGCACCGGCTTCGACCTCTCCGCGTACTTCGTGCGCGACCCCGAGCACCTGGTGCGCGTGATGAGCACCGACCCGAGCTACCTGCGGACTGCGCAGGACGGGCGCGTACGCAACCTGCGCGACTGGGGCATCCCTCTCGGCCGCCGCTTCCGCGCGCTGAAGCTCTGGTTCCTGATCCGCGAGTACGGCGTCGATGGCCTGCAGGAGCGCATCCGCAGGGACATGGACAATGCCCAATGGCTCGGCGCGCAGGTCGACGCCGAGCCCGGCTGGGAGCTTCTCGCACCGGTCCTGCTGCAGACAGTGTGCCTGCGGCACGTACCGCCGGCGCTCGCCGGCGACGAGACGGCGCTGGCTGCCCACAACCGCGCCGTCGCCGAGCGCATCAACCAGGGCGGTCGTGCCTACCTCACGTCGGCGGAGCTCAAAGGCCGCCAGATCGTGCGGGTCTCGATCGGCGCGCAGGCCACCGAGCGCGCCGATGTCGAGGCGCTGTGGGACGACCTGCGCGCCGCCGCGACCTGATCCGCCGTCAGAACGCCGCCGCGTCCGCGCCGCGCGGCAGGTCACCACTCACCACGGCGACGCGACGCCTACTCGGATAGGAATGCGGGTAGGCAGCATCGAAGGCTGAGTCGAGTTGCGACGCGACACCGCCACGAATCCTACGCACGGGGAGACGGTCCGCATGAACGAGAAGGAGATGCGCGAGGAGCTCGCGGCGCTCGAGGCGCAGAACGCGAGCCTCAAGGAGCAGAAAGCGATGCGCGACAAGATCGCCGCCCTGGAGGCCGAGAACGCCTCTCTCGATTCTGACCTCGGCGCGGATACCGGTTCTGCCGAGGCCGGGAGCGTGACCGCGGTCACGGAAGCCGGAGGCACGACCGCCGTCCCCGCGGCGACGGACGCCGAGGCCAAGGGCGAGTCGGGCGAGGAAGCCGAGAGTCCGGCCGGGGCGGCCACGACCATCGTCGTACACAAGCACAGCCGCCTCCGCTCCATCCTCATCGGCGTCCTCGTGCTGCTGAGCTGCCTCATGCTGGTGGTCACGGGCGTCACCATCTGGACGCACTACACCGTGCTCAACACCAACGGCTACATGAAGCTCGTGGGCCCGGTCGGCAAGGACCCCAAGGCCATCGCGGCGCTCAGCAGCTACGTGGCGGCCCAGGTCGTGACGGCGAGTGACCTGCAGGGCCGCGCGCAAGCCGCTCTCCCGCCCAAGGCCGCGTTCCTCGCCGGCCCGATCACCTCGGCCGTCCAGTCGTTCATCGGCAAGCAGACGACCAAGGTCCTGAGCACGCCGCAGGCGTACAACCTGTGGCTCGGGATCAACCGCGTCAGCCACCAGCAGATCGTCGGCCTGCTTCGCGGCCAGAACAGCTACACGTACATCCAGGGCAGCGACGTGAAGCTCAACCTGCTGCCCCTTGTGAGCCAGGCGCTGGTCTGGCTCGACGGCAAGCTACCGGGCGCCCTGAGCAGCAGGTTCTCACCGCCGGTCATCCAGCCCGGCACGCCGGCCGCGGACTCCATCCAGCAGGTGTCATCGTGGGCCGGCAAGACGCTCCCGGCGGACTTCGGCCAGGTCACGCTCCTCAAGAGCGACGCGCTCGGGCCGGCGCAGAAGGCGGTCAAGCTCTTCGACGGGCTCGTCATCGCCCTGCCGATCATCCTCGCCGCGCTCATCGCGGTGACCATCCTGCTCTCGCGGCGCCGGCGCTACGCGATCATGGCGCTTGGCATCGGCGGCGCCATCGCGCTCATCGTGACCTACGCGATCATCAAGCGCGCCTCGGCGGCCATCGTGGGAAGCCTTCATCTGGGCAGCGTGACGGCAGTTGTGAAGGACGTCGTCACCGCCTCTCTCGGTCCACTGGCCACCATCACTATCTGGGTCGTCGTGATCGGCGCCATCGTGGCGGGCGTCGCTTGGCTCGTGGGGCGCAAGGACGTCCAGACGGTCATCGTCGACACCGGCAAGAAGGTCGTCGAGGCCCAGGGCTCGGCGCTCGGCTCCTCATCGGCCACCGTGCGCTGGATCGCCCGGCACATCCAGCCCCTGCGCGTCCTCGGCCTCGTCGCCGGGCTCATCTTGCTGATCATCGCCGCCTCGTCCTCGTGGCTCGCCATCGCCTTCGCACTCTTGCTCACGCTGCTGTTCGAAGGGCTGCTGAGCCTGCTTGTGGGTGAGTGGCCCTTCCATCATGAGGAGGCCGGGGCGACCGGAGCGGATGCCGGGACGCCGGCCGCCTGAGCTCGGCGGACTGACAAGACGACCCGCGCAGAGGCGGGGCCGCTGCCGCGGCCCCGCCTCTTCGCCGTATGCGAAGTCTTGCGAAGCCGGGGCTCGCGCGGCCCCCGAGGCCGTTAGACGGCGGCCACTCGTGGGAAGTTGCACAAGCAACCAGTAGAGAAGTCAACGAGGCGCTCCATGCCGCGCCTGGAGGTACCAGTCATGTTCGCCGTCGACCGCCGCATCAAGATACTCACTCTCGGGGCGATGTGCTTCGCCCT
>PMKK01000095.1 GCA_003157715.1 Actinomycetota bacterium | reverse complement strand
GATGAAGGTCCAGATGGTGGCTCTTCGGCTCATCGCGTTCATCTCCTCTCAGTTCCTGGTTGACGGTCTGTGCTGGCGGTCTGCGCCTGGTTGACGGTCTGTACTTGCTGCTTGCCAGGCGGTCTGTGTGCACTTGCTTGTCGGTCTTATGACTTAGTAATCACTTAGTTTTGGAGGCAAAAAAAGAGAGTCGGCTCCGCCCGCGTGAGCGCGTGCGGCGGCGCCTTCGGCTTCGCCCGCGTGAGCGCGTGCGGCGGCGCCTTCGGCTTCGCCCGCGTGAGCGCGTGCGGCGGCGCCTTCGGCTTCGCTCAGGCGCCGCCCCCTTTGCCGTGGTTATGGAGCTTGGCGACGTGGCCGGGCAGCTTGGCGACGTGGTCGTGGAACTTGGCGAACTTCTTGATCATGTACTCGCCCGTGCACATGCGGGCCCAGTCGGCGTCGATCTGCGAGAGGTCCATGGCGGCCGCGGCGTTCATGAGCATGCCCTCGGCCAGCCAGGGTCGCACGGCGTCGTCGGGCGCTCCCGAGGCCGATTGCACGAAGCGCACGAGGCGCAGGAACTCCTCGCGGACGGCCGTGCGCACCTCGGGGTCTTCGCAGGCGGCGTGAGCCTGGAGCTGCATGAGCAGGAGCGTGCGGTCCTGCTCGAGCAGGTTGGCGTAGGCGAGGCCCATGGACATGAGGATAGCTTCCATGTCGGCGTCGGGACCGGCCTCGGCGGCCGCGGTGCGGAAGGTGGCGATGGTGCGCTCGAACGAGCGCCGCACGGCGGCGATGAAGAGCTCCTTCTTGGTGCCGAAGATCTGGAAGAGGTAGGGCTGCGAGACGCCTACGCGCTTGGCGATCGCCGTGACCGGCGTGCCGTAGAGCCCGCTGATGGCGAACTCGTGGGTCGCCGCCTCGATGATCTCGCGGCGGCGCTCTTCTTTGGTCGATCTGGTGGAGGTCATTTCACTCATGGCGAGGAGCATACCATAAGTTAGTGGTCACTAAACAAGCATTCACTCAGGCAGGCAAATGCGGGATGGCAAACATATGCTGTGTGTTAGACTTTCCGCAGTTTAAGAGATATTTTCTCTTTGACGGGGCCTTGCTCGACTTGCAAGCAGCGTAGATTGGGAGTCTGACCATGTTGCTTCGCTTTGAGATTGAGAACTGGATGTCGTTTCGGGACACAGCGGAGCTGTCTCTTGTTGCCAGCCGTGAGAGGCAACACGGTGACCGCCTTCCTCGGATTCGCAAGTACCGTCTTCGAGCACTTCCGGTTGCGGCAATATACGGAGGCAACGCGTCCGGCAAGAGCAATCTCTTCAAGGCCCTCGCATTCGCGAAGCGGCTCGTCGTGGACGGCACGCAGCCAGACGCACCAATCCTCACCAAGCCATTCATCCTTGATGACGTAAGCCGAGCGAAGCCCACGAGGATGAAGTTCGAGATCCTGGTCGGCGACGACGCGTACGAATTCGCCTTTGCTATCACAAGTGAGCACGTGCTCGAAGAGTCACTCACCAAGGTTCTGAGCTCAACTGAGCGTGTATTGTACGAGCGCAAGCGGAATGAGATTCACTTCGACGATTCCCTCCATGAGTCTGACGCCGACCGACAGCAGTTCCTGAGGTTCACTTTTCAAACGACGCGCGACAACGAGCTATTCCTTACGAGCGCAGCCTCGCAGAATATTCTGGAGTTCAAGCGAGTCTGGAGTTGGTTCCGGGACTGTCTGACGCCGATTGGACCAAGTTCCTTCTTTCGTCCCTCCGAAATGCTGGTGGACGAGTCCAACCCACTGTCCACGCAGGTGGCGGATGCACTCGCAGCTCTAGACACTGGCATTGTCGGACTCGATGCGCAGGAAGTCAGCTTGGAAGAGATAGGGCTGATCAACGACGATGAGATCCGCCAGTTGGTACGACCGGGAAGGACCGTGCGCATCCCAGGTCCGCGCGGGAGCAGGGACCGCTACCTGGTCAGTCAAGACGATGGTGGAGTCGTCACCGTCAAGAGACTTGTTGCACGACACCCGCGGCCCGACGGGACCGAAGTCACCATGAGCTTGAGTGACGAGGCCGATGGCACTCGAAGGGTTATCGACCTTCTCCCGGCCTTCTGTGACATCGGCGACTCTCTATCGACGCGCGTCTATGTGGTGGACGAGCTCGACAGAAGCCTGCACACCCTACTGACTAGGCAACTCCTTGGATCGTTCTTGGACGCATGCTCCCCCATGACGCGCGCTCAACTCGTATTTACGACTCATGACCTTCTGCTCATGGATCAGGACCTAGTTCGTCGTGACGAGATGTGGGTGACGGAGCGCGACGTCGAGGGCAGGTCCTCGCTCATGTCGTTCAGTGAGTACGAAGATGTCCGGTACGACAAAGACATTCGCAAGAGCTACCTTCAAGGCCGCCTTGGAGGGGTCCCGCGGTTGTTCTTCCGGGCAGCCTGTCAACCGAAAGCGTAGGTCCAAGTGGCGAGCCAGGGGAAGCGCGGGCGATTTGACTCAAGCCGACGAAGGGCTTCAAGACGCTATCGGAAGATGTTCGTCATTGCGGCCGAGGGAAGTGTGACGGAGCTCACCTACATGTCCCTTGTGGGAGCCATCGGATCCAATGTGCGCGTCCATTGTCTGCGGAAGGGTGACAAGAACTCGCCAAGTCAGGTGCTTCAGCGTATGGAGCAGTTTCTAAAGAGCGAAGGCCTGAGAACGACCGACGAAGCATGGGTGGTGGTCGACACCGATGCGTGGACTGCTGAGGACCTTCAGAGCCTACACTCGTGGTCGACCGAACGTTGCAACCACGGCCTCGCCGTCAGCAATCCGAAGTTCGAGTTCTGGCTTCTTCTCCATTTCGACTCTGGCAACGGCGCTGCGACCGCAACCGAATGCGATCGACGTCTGAAGAAGCACTTGCCGGCATACGACAAGAGAGTCGAACCGTCGAAATTCCCACGCGACCGGATAGACGCGGCAATCGAGCGGGCACGCAGTCGAGACACGCCCGCTTGTTCCGACTGGCCTCGCAATCCTCCAGGCACCACTGTGTATCGGCTCGTTGAGAGGGTACTCGCAGTCAACTAGGCCTCGACCGCGTGAAAAATAGTCGATCGGCTCACTTGCGGCTGAGCGCGCTAATGGACTCGCTCAACACTGGGCACACTTTTTCCTGCGTCCGGCTCCTGCCGCGCCGTCGGGTTAACCCACAGACGAACGTCACCAGCCGCCGAGGCGGGTCCTTCCTGCGGCATCATCGCCTCTGAGTGTGGTGCCCAACCAGCGATAGCTACCCCTTCAACTTCTCGCAGAACCTGAGATAGGCCGCAACCGTGATGACAGGCACGCCTCTCTCGCGCGCCATCCGCGCCTTGCCGCTGATGGAGTCAGGGTCCGCAGCCACAACAACCTTCGTGCGCCGACTCACCGATGACATCGGCACCAGTCCCAGCGCCTCAGCCTCCGCAACAAGCGCGTCACGACTGAGTCCCGGCACTTCGCCCGTGAAAACCACCCGATCCCCAGGTTCAAGGGCAAACCCGCCGGCCGGTATCACGCCCCCGGCTGCGACGCCCTTGGCGCGGCAACCTTTGCACTCCTCGATCTTCGCACGCACGTTGGCCTCACCGACCCCGAGCAGCCCGCCAACGAGCACCAAGTCGTCCATCTCGTCCTGCGTGACAACACCGTCGGCCCAGGCTTGCCGCGCCAGAGCCGCCATGTAGCTGTCGTGGGCGGCGTCAGTCTGTTCTCTGGACAGGCCGAGGCTTGTAGCCAGCTCGATCAGCTCGTCAATTTCGTGCAGGGTCAGCACGCGGTCGATGAGGGCCCGGTCGAGGACGTCGAGGTAGCTGTCGGTGGCGCCAGACCCACCAAACGCAGGCAGCCGGGCGGCGAGCTTGCCGACGTACGACTCGTTGGCTCGGTCGGCTCCCCGTGCGCCCCGAGGTAGCACTCGGCCACGGTCTGCCGGAAGGACCGGCCAGGCAACACCTAGCGACGCCGCAAGCCACTCAGACCAGTGGTCGTCGAACCGCTCGTCGCTGGCCAGGTAGTGACAGAGAAGGCCGGTCGCGGCGCGGGCGTCGGCGAGCGCCGAATGCGCATCGCCGATCTCAAGACCACAACAGAAACAGCAGGCACCTAGATTACGCGGCGACTGCGGCAGGTACGTGCTCGCGAGGGTCATCGTGCAGATGCCGCAAGTCCTGTCGAGTTTCAGATCGTGCCCGAGTCGGGCGAACTCGCCCACCAGGAACTGCGCCTCGAACGACAGGTTGTGGGCCACCAGGACCCTGCCTCTGAGCGAGTCGGCAAGAGCGCCGGCCACGTCGGCGAAGCGCGGAGCACCGTACACGTCACGGCCGGTGATGCCATGGATGTGGCTCGCGCTGACGTCGCGCTCCGGGTTGACGAGGGTCGTCCACTCGTCGGCTACCTCGCCGGAGCAGTCCAGGCAGACGACCCCTATCTCGACGACGCGGTCGGTGGTGAGCCCGCGAAAGCCGGTCGTCTCGAAGTCGACGATCGCATAGCCACTGCGCCCAGCGCTCATGCCTACCCCCTCCAGCTAGACAAGCTGATCGTAGTCGCGAGTTCGGACAGAAGCACGACGCGGTTCGCTGCGCGAGGCGGCGTTTCGCAAGGAGGGCGCGCGCGACCGGCGCGATTGACCGAAGTTAGCAAAAACGCTAACATGGGAAACCATGCCGTACTCCATTGAGTACTTCAATGAGCGCGTTCTTGCCGAGATCGAAGCCTGGCCGGTCGGTGTCCTTGCCGACTACGCGCGTCTCGTCGAGTTGCTCGCGGAGTTCGGGCCCGACCTGCGCATGCCTCATTCGCGCGCTCTCGGGAGCGGTCTCTTTGAGCTCCGCCCCCGCGGTCGCGAGGGCATTGGGCGGGCATTGTACTGCTACGTCGTCGCTGAGCGGGTCATCGTGCTCCACGCCTTCGTCAAGAAGACGCGGACGATGCCGGAGAAAGACCTGCGTCTCGCTCGCCGCCGAATGAAGGAGGTGCGTGATGGCTGAGCGCGAGTATCGGCCGGTCGCTCACGATCATGATGAATTCCTCGCCCGCGCCATGAAGCGCAAGGGCTTTGCGGCTGCCTACGCGGAGAGCGCCGACGAGTACGAACTCGTACGCGAGCTCCTCGCCGCCCGCGCCAAGGCCGGGCTCACCCAGGAGCAGGTCGCGGAGTGCATGGGCACGACGAAGAGCGCGGTGTCACGGCTCGAAGCCGCGGGCAAGCACTCGCCGTCGGTGAGCACGCTCAAGAAGTACGCCCGGGCGGTGGGCTGTGAGGTCGAGATCCGTCTTGTGTCGGCTCCTCGCCCAACGGCGGAGTCCACCGGGCAGTCGCTCGGCGGCTGCGGGTGAAGTAGAGGCAACCAGCTCACGCAGCGCTCGCCAAACTCCCCACCAGCCCCAAACCACCAGACTCTCCGCCGTCGCCACGACCGCCTCTTCATTTGACCGCGGCATCCATCCCGGCACGCTCCTGGGCTTCTCGTTTGAAGCCCGCTGTACCTTCACCACGTCCGGGGCGATGTGCCTCGCCTCCGCATTGACAGGCGCGACGAGCTTCACCAGCCAGTGGGGAGGCTCGTTGGTCGGCACGCCCAGACGCCAGCGGGACGATACCAGCGCACCGACGGTCGCTTGCCGCCTGTGATCCCGGTCACGCAGGCTCGTGCGCCACAGCTGATTGTCGGGGCAAGGTGGCGGCGGTACGATCACCGGCAGCGTCGCGAGTCGACGTCGCCGAAGGGGATGGTGAGCTGCGATGCTGGGCAAGCTCAAGGAAACGCTCGCGCGGCACCCTCTTGCGGGC
Organism: Actinomycetota bacterium; assembly: GCA_003157715.1. The sequence continues at coordinate 9,496 of PMKK01000095.1, read as the reverse complement.
TTCTTCGCGCTCGCCGGGGCCGCATACGTCGTGTTCGCCGGGTCCGTCGTGACGCGACCACTCGAGACCGCCTTTGATTGGGCGAACCGGTTCCACACCGTGGGCGCCATGGTCGTCGGACTCGTCGCGCTCGTGTGCTGCTGGGCGGCCAGCGGTCCGCGCTCGCGATCACCTCGGCGGTTCGATCAGCTCTTCATCGTCGTCGCGGTCGCGCTGCTGGTCATGACCGGCCTGTGCGTGCAGGAGTGGCTCGCGGTCGGCCGCCTGCATGGCATGGGCGTCTCCAGCCCCTCGCTGGGCTGGCAGATCCACCGCGTGCTGGTCAGCAGAATCGGTTGGCCGGACGCGCTCGTCATCGGAGTGGTGCTGGCCGGCGTCGCGTCGCCGTTTTCCGTCGTGCGCCGCACCTCGCGGGCACTCGTCGCGTGGCGTGAGCCGGGGGTCTGGCGACTGGTCGCTGTGGCGCTCCTCCTGCCGGTCGCGTGCGTGGCCGCTACGCGCCTTGGGGTGCACCTGCTACCGGCGGGCGACGGCGATGTCGTGTCGGTGCGCCCGACCGTGCCGTATGCCTGCGCGACCTTCGCCGTGCTGCTGTTGGTGAACGTACCGCTCGCCTATGCCTGGTTCGGGTTCGTGGCCGAGCGGCTGGTGTTGAGGGTGTCGCCACTGGTCGTGGGGCTCGTCATCGGTGCGGCGCTCGTCCTGCCCTTCCAGCTCGTCAACTGGATCGTGGGCGCCCGTTTTGGCTCGTGGTTTCCCTACAACTTCGAGTCCGCGCTCTCGATAGCCAGCCAGGCGGCGATCGCCGTGCCCGCCGTCTGGCTGACGCGAAAGGCCCGCGGGAGCCTGGTGCCGGCGATCCTGCTGCTCTCTGCGACCTCGGTCGGGGCCATTATCGCCCGCACCGCTTCGACCTACGGGCGGATGATGGGCGCCTATGAGATCTACGCCGCGGGCATCATCGCCGCCGCCGCGCTGGTCGCGATCGCCGGGCGCATGTGGTGCCGGACGGGTCCGCCCGCCTCGCCGTCCGCGCCCGACGCGTCGCAGCCGTCTGCTCCCGGAGGGTCGCAGTCGTCTCGGGTCGGCCACGAGGTCGACGTGCGCGACGTGACCATGCCGTCCTGAGGGGCTACGTCACCTTCACTGCTCGCCACCCGGTCGAGGTGGTGGCATTGAGCGAGTCCCCAGGGTGGATGGCTCGCACGCGCCACCATCCCTTCACGGGCAGACGGACTTTGACGGAGCACTTGCTGTAGCCCCTGGAGTTGGCCGCTCGAGCCTTCAACGCTCCCTTCGTGACCCAGTGCGTCGACACCCGCTGCTGGAACTCGAAGATGACCGCGTACTTGCCGGCGGCATGGTGGGGCTTGAGGTAGCAGGCGGCGGTGAACGTGGTCGTCGTGCGCGTCGACTTGGGGGCCGTCGGTTTGCTCAGCGAGACCTTCGGCAGCGTGGCCCTGGGCGCGCTCGTCGTGGCGGCGTTTGTATCGTCGCCGGCGAAGATGGCCTGATACGCCACGGTGGTGGTCGGGGCGACAGCGAACCTGAAGGCGCCGGAGGCGTCGGTCGTGGCCGTGCCCACCGTCGTCCACGGCCCGCCGGTCGTGCGCCGGATGACGACAGGCGCGCCGGCGAGCGGCTGCGAGCTTGCGCTTCTGAGCGTGCCGCGGAGCTTCGCCGACCCGTAGGCGCAGACCGATGGCGCGGTGAGCGCGAGCGTCGTCGCGGTCTGCGGCTGCGTCGCCGCGGCGTCCCAGTGGATCACCCCGTGCAGGAGAACGGCTGGCCGGCCCCGGTGTGCTGCGTGAAACGCAGGTCGATGGCCGTCAGCGCGCCGGCGGCGTAGGTCACGCTGTCGATGGCGAACCATCCCGTCTCGTCTTCGCCACGTCCGTCCCCGAACCAGTCGAGGCCGCCCTTCGCCGGGTTGCGGGGATCGCTCTTGACACCGGGGTAGTAGCCCTGTTCGAGGTCGGTCACCGAGCTCATGGTCGTGAAGACGCCCCCCCAGTTCGTATCTCCGTTCACCGAGACCGAGAGGCGGCGGCCGCTGACCGAGACGCCGAGCTCAGCCGTCGCCGGCGTGTAGAGATACGCGCGGCCGGCGCCGATGTAGTCGCCGGGATCGCTTTCGAGATAGACGTAGTTGCCGCTCGTCGGGGTCACGCCGGCGGCCGCCTTCCAGAGCGTGGCGGGGATCGGCAGGACCGGTCCCGGTGGCTGCGTGGTGTCGTCTGCCTCCCAGTGGATCGCTCCGTGCAGAGCCGGCGTTCCGCCCTCGGAGTGCAGCTCGAAACGCAGGGTGATCGCCGTGAGGTCACCGTTGTCGTAGGTCGAGCTGTCGATGGCGAACCAGCCTGTCAACGTGTTGCTGCCGCGCCCGTCCCCGTACCAGTCGAGGGCGCCCTTCGCCACGTCGTTGAGGGGGTAGCGCTCGAGACCGGGGTAGTAGCCCAGCTCGAGGTCGGTGATCGAGGTCATGGTGGCGAAGCGGCCGTCCCACCACTTGTCTCCGTCCACGCCCACGGTGAGCAGGCCGCCGGTCGCCGAGACGCTGAGGACGGCGTTCGCCCGCGTGTAGAGGTAGGTGCCGCCCTGACCGATGTAGTCGCTCTTGTCGCTCTTGAGATAGACGTAGTCACCGGTCGCCGGCACCGCTCCCGCGGCCGGCTTCCAGAGGGTGCTCGGGATCGGGAGGACCGGCCCGGATGCGCCAACGCCCAGGGCCGCGCCCGCCGAGCCATTGGCTACCGTGGCGCGGTAGTGGCTCTCGAGGGGCGCGGTTCGCTGCTGCGCCTGGGCCGAGGCTAAGATCGGCGACAGCGCCGACATTCCGAACAGCGCCAAACCGAGCACGGCTCCTGTGAGCGCACGCGTGACCCCTCTTACTGGTACATGTCGCATCATCGATGCCCCCCAAGGCTCCGCGAGAATCGCCGTCAGTCGGCGCGACCCAGCGCCGTCCTACGCCACACACACTAGCAGTCTGCCACACTTCACGCTCCGCTGACGGCTCGCGCCCGGGCTGCGGCAGTCAGACATCGGCGAGGTGCGCTTCGAAGATCTCCTCGTCGTGACCAAGGACGGCGGCGAGACCCCGACGGACTACCCGTTCGATCTGACTCTCTGACGAGCGCGACGGCGGGTCATGTGACCCGCCGTCTTCAGCGCCTGAGCGGTGTCACCTGCGCGCCGCCTTCAGTGCATCGGTACTGTCACCGATGCGCCGCCTTCAGCACCTCGGCCGTCTCGTTCGCCCACTCCGCGATCGCCTGCCAGTCGCGGTCGTCGTGCGCGCCCAGGTCGTGGAGCGGGCTCGCCGGCAGCTTCGTGAGCAGCCGGTCGGCGAAGCGCAGCTTCGCCGGGTCGTAGGCGCCCACGAACATGCGCGCCGCCACCGGGCTGAGCCAGGGCAGTTCCGCGAGCGTCTTGTCGAGCTGCTTGGCCGTCTCGGCAAGGTCGTCGGCGGCGCTCGTGGGGCCGAACGCGAAGATCGCGTTCGGCCTGGCTTCGAGCGCCGCCCTCTGGCTCTCGAGCCAGGCGCGGCCTTCCTTGAGCATCGCGCCCAGGTAGAACGGTGTGCCGAAGACGACTGCGTCGTAGCCTTCGAGCGAGCCCGCCTGCTTGACGGGCTTCACGTCGACGTCGAACTCCCGCTCGCGCAGGCGCGTGCCGACCGCTTCGGCCACCTCCGCCGTCGAGCCGTACCGCGTGGCGTAGGCCACCAGCAGCTTTTCGTTCATGACTCCTCCTGCCTATCTGTGGGGAGCGCGAGACGAGCGGGCCGGGCGCACCACGCCTGACGGCGGGCGCGCGGCGCTCGTGTCGCGCGCCCGCCTCACCCTGCGACCAGGCGCCGCACCGACTCGAACAGCAGCGGCTCGGGGCGGCACGCCGGATCGTCGCGGATCATGCGCACGGCCTCGGTCCCCATGGCGACGAAGAAGGCTGCCGTCATTTCGGGGTCTGACAGCTCGAACTCGCTGGCCGCCACACCCTCGACCAGCAGGTCGCGCACCATCGGTACGAACACCAGGTCGTTGATCTGCGCCGTGAGCTCGGGGATCTCGACCAGCTCGGCGTTCGGCTGCGAGTCGAAGAACGCCCGCGCGTCGGACAAGGCCACACCGATCGCCTGCTGCACGCGGCCCAGGACCGTCGTGCCGGTGAGCAGCGACTCGACCCGGGCGCGCTGCCGCCGGGCGCCCAGCTCGATCGCGTAGCGCTGCAGGTCGGCCTTGCTCGCGAAGTGCTCGTAGACCGTCTTCTTGGAGATGTGCAGCTCGCGCGCCACGTCTTCGACCGCGGTGCGGCGGTACCCGTAGCGGAAGGCCAGCTCCATGAAGCTGGCGGCGATCTCGTCTTTGCTGGCCGGCATGGCGTTCCTCGCTTCTGAAGTCGCCTTATCTCTTGCTAATCCGTATAAACGAATATCGTTTACCAGTACATCATCCGCACTGACTCTCACTCTGTCAAGGAGTGGCTGAGTCTCAAGGGATGGCTGAGTCTAAGGATGGCTGAGTCTCAAGGGATGGCTCAGCCTGCAGAGATGAGCGAGTTTGCGCGCCCTTCGTGCGGAACGCCCCGCGTCTGTCACGCCCGAAGAACGGCGACGAAAAGCTGGGAGGCAAGCAGTCCGACAGATAGGGCCGCTCGGCGCCGCGGGTATACACGCGCGACGACACGCGAATCGAAGGAGCAGCGAGGCGATGAGCGAACATCCAGTGCCCGAGATGAGGCTCGAGCTTGTGCCGGTGCCGGTCTCGGACGTCGATCGTGCCAAGGCGTTCTACGAGAGGATCGGGTTCGGCAACGTGCACGACAACGTGGTGAGCGAAGGCATGCGCGTCGTCCAGTTCACGCCACCCGGGTCGTCGTGCGCGATCGTCTTCGGGACCGGCATGGGGCCCATCACCGCGATGGTGCCGGGATCGGTCAAGGGGCTGCATCTCGTGGTCAGTGATATCGGCGAGGCCCGCAGCGCGCTCGTCGAGCGCGGTGTCGAAGCCAGTGAGGTCCAGGACATCGGGGGCGTGAAGTACGTGTGGTTCAACGATCCCGACGGTAACATGTGGGCGCTGCAGCAATGGCCCGAGGGCTACAAGGGGTAGCCGAGCACGCTTGCTGTCCACGGGTCTGAACGCGGCGACGAAACCGGCCTCGAAGCTCGCGTGAGCGACCGGCCGAGTGAGGGGACCACTTGAGGCGATACAACCACATCGGGATCCCGACCGACGTTCCCCGGGCCGGCGAGGTCTACCTGGAGCGGTACGGTCTGCACTGCACCGACCACGAGAGCAATCAGTTCGGTATCCAGTGGATGCGCTACGATGCCGGCTGTTCGCTCCCCGATCTCGTCAAGTCCACGCCGCACGTCGCCTTCGAGGTCGACGATCTGGCCGCGGAGCTCGTCGGTCGCGAGGTCATCATCGAACCCAATAGTCCGTCGGACGGTGTGATGGTGGCGTTCGTGCTCGAGGACGGTGCGCCCGTCGAGCTGTTGCAGTTCGATGAGTCGTTTCGGGCAATCGTGCGCCCGCAAGCGCCGGCGGCAGACGCTGAACCCGGCCGCATCCGCGGCTTCGAGCCCCTCACCGGCTCGGAACCGCGGGTCCTCATCCTCGGGACGGCCCCGAGCGTGCTGTCGCTGGAGAAAGGGCAGTACTACGCCCACCCGCGCAACGGCTTCTGGCGCATCATGGAGGCGCTGTTCTCGGGCGGACGACCGCTGGAGTATGCCGAGCGCGTCGAGATGCTCGAACAAGCAGGCGTGGCCCTGTGGGACGTACTTCGCCAGGCCGACCGTGTCGGCAGCCTCGATGCGAACATCAGGAGGCCGGTCGCCAACGACATAGCCGGCCTCCTGCGGCGCCACCCGTCGATCCGCGCCGCCTTCTTCAACGGCGCAACGGCGGAGCGGCTGTTTGCCACCCACGTCTTCTCGACTCTGCCGGACAACGCTCCGCGAGTCGCGCGCCTGCCCTCGACCAGTCCCGCCAACGCGACGATCTCGTTCGCTCTCAAACTGGCCGCCTGGGATGCCGTGCGCGTCGCCGCGGCTGAGTGACGCGAACGCGAGCTCGTCTGCCGCCCCGCGCCGCTCGTCTGCCGCCCCGCGCCGCGCGTCTGCCGCTCGCCCGCCGCTCCGCACTGCTCTCCTTGCCGCTCGGGTAGACTCCAAAGATGCGGATCATCCAGCCCTCCACGGCCGAGCAGTTCGAGGAGTTTCGGAGCCTGCTGCGCGAGTGGTTCGGCTACCTGGTGAACGACCGGGGCATCGACATGGGCTACCAGTCCGTCGAGGCCGAGCTCGCGGGGCTGCCGGGTGCCTACGGGCCGCCGCGGGGTCGCCTGTGGCTGGCCTGCAACGACGATCACGACGATTCCAGCGAGGCCGTCGGCTGCGTCGCCCTGCGTCCCATGCGAGACGAGGGCGTCTGCGAGCTCAAACGGCTGTACGTCAGGCCGGCGTGCCGCGGTACGGGCGCCGGCCGGTCGCTCGCCGTGCAGGCGATCGCCGAGGCCCGCGCCATGGGCTACCGCCTCATGCGGCTCGACACGGGGACCTTTCTTGAAGCCTCGCGCCGCCTGTATGGCTCGCTGGGCTTTGTCGAGACGGCGCCGTACTACGAGGTGCCGCCCGACGTGCTGCGCGTCACGGTCTTCATGGAGCTGCGCCTGGTCGTCGGCGACGGTGATGGTGGTCGCGGGTGAGGGGCCGCGTGCGTGAGCTCGTCGAGTACTTCATGCTCGCGGTGTAGTCGGGCGACAGCAGGAAGAATGCCGCGGGGCAGCAGCCGGAAGAATGCCGCGGGGCAGCAGCCGGAAGAATGCCGCGGGGCAGCAGCAGGAAGAGTGCCTCAGCAGAGAGTGCCGGAGCAATTCAAGGAGGGTCAGATGCCGCACACCCAACCCGACGGCTACCTCGCCGTTCCCGCCTTCGGAGCAGGCAGCCCCGTGCTGGTCCTGCACGCCTGGTGGGGGCTGAACGACACGGTGAAGTCTTTCTGCGCGCGACTGGCCGACGCCGGTTTTGTCGCCTTCGCCCCGGATCTCTACCACGGCAAGGTCGCGGACACCATCGCCGGCGCCGAAGCTCTCGCCAAGGCACTCGGCGCCGACCACCTGCGGGCCGAGGCCGAGACCGCCGAGGCGGCAAGGTTCCTGAACGAACGCGCCGGCCAGACCGGCGGCGGCCTTGCGGTCATCGGCTTCTCGCTGGGCGCCTACTTCGCGCTGGATCTGTCGGTCGGCGCTGCCGAGCTGATCCGCTCCGTCGTCGTCTTCTACGGCACCGGGGCCGACGACTTCAGCGGCTCGAAGGCAGCCTACCTCGGCCACTTTGCCGACAACGACGAGTTCGAGCCGCAAGCCGGCGTCGACCACCTGGAGGAATCCTTGCGGCGTGCCGGCCGTCCGGTGACCTTCTACCGCTACCCCGGCACGGGCCACTGGTTCTTCGAGCCCGACCGCTCGGACGCATTCGATCAGGCGGCAGCGAGCCTGGCGTGGGATCGAACGCTGGCTTTCTTGAGGCGCTCCTCCACCGGGTGAGCCCGGCCGGTTCCATCGCTACTCGAGCGGCTCGTAGCGCAGCAGCACGTTCCCGTTGCGAAAGCCGCGGGTCTCGGTCAGCGCCAGTCCGAACTTGCCTTTCACACCGTCGAACATCGTCCTGCCGGCGCCGAGCACGACGGGTACGACCACGATCTGGTACTCGTCGATCAGGCGCTCCTGGGTGAGCTGCGAGACGATGCTGCCGCTGCCCATGATCGCCATGTCGTTGCCGGGTTCGCTCTTCAGCCGCCGCATCTCGGCCGCCATGCCGTCCTTCACCAGCCGCGTGCGGTGCCACGACGCCTTGCCCAGCGTCCTCGAGAACACCAGCTTCGGCAGGTTGTTCATGCGCTCGGCCACCACGGGGTCGTTCTTCATGGCGGCCGGGGTCGGCCAGTAGCTCTCCATGAGCTCGTAGGTGACGCGGCCGAACACGAGCAGTCCTCCGCCGCTGGCGTTGCTCGCCACGAACTCGTACCACTCCTCGTCCTCGCCCGGGTTGTGGGCCCAGCTCATGTCGCCGTGCGCGTCGACGAAGTAGCCGTCCAGCGAGATCTGATTGAAGACGATGAGCTTTCCCATGAGGTTTCTCCTCTGGCTGGATGCGCGGTGCTCCGGAACCGGTTCGAGTCAGCATACCGGCTCACCGGGGCGGACTTCATGCCTTCCGTCTTCTCCCGGAGCCGCCTCGAGCGCCTCGCCGACTGGGACGCTTGCCGTCACCGTGACGGCTTGCCCGATCTCCCGCCGGCGTCGTGAACCGCCCTCGCCGAAGGCGTAGGCTTGACGGCGCCGGGCGCAGCCGCGCGGGTCGTCAGTGGGGGTCACACCATGCAGCACGCGGAAGGCCGTTTTGCCGGGGTTCGCGGTCTGGAGCTCTACCGGCAGTGCTGGCGACCGGACGGTCAACCGGCGTCGGCGCCGGGGGCGTCGTCACGATCGGCGTCGTCACCACCGTCGTCGTCACCGGAGGCGTCGTCACCGGGGGCGTCCGCACCGCGAGCGTTCACACCGCCGGCGTCGTCACCGCGGGCCGTGGTCGCTCTGGTCCACGGTGTCGGCGAGCATAGCGGCCGGTACATGAACCTCGTGGCCCTGCTGGTCGACGACGGCTACGTGGTCTGTGCCTACGACCAGCGCGGCCACGGTCGCTCGCCGGGCCGGCGGGTATACGTCGACCGCTGGGCCGACTATCGGGAGGACCTTCACGCCTTTCTCGGCACGGTCGCCGAACAGGCGCCCGACCTGCCGATCGTGGTCTACGGGCACAGCATGGGCTCGTTGGTCGTGCTCGACTACCTGCTGGAACATTCCGAAGGGGTAGCCGGCGCCATCGTCAGCGGTGTGGCCCTGCAGCCAGCGGGAGTCGGCAAGCCCTATCAGGTGGTCCTGGCGCGGGTCCTGTCGCGCGTGGCGCCGCGGCTCACGGTGGACCTGGGGATCGCCGGCGGCTCTCTGACGCGCGACCCTCAGGCACTTGCGGCGGCGCGAGCCGACCCCATGCTCACGTCGCGCGCGACCGTGCGCTGGGGGGCCGAGAGTCTCGCCGTCGTGCGGCGCGTGAGAGAAGACATGGCGGCCATCGACCTGCCCTTGCTCGTGCTGCACGGAGGGGCCGACCCCCTCAACCGTCTCGCGGGGGCGCAGGCGCTGTTCGAGACGGTGGCCAGCCAGGAGAAGACCCTCCGGATCTATCCCGGCGTCCACCACGAGCCGCATAACGATCTCGGCCACGAGCAGGTCGCCGCCGACGTGAGGGCGTGGCTGGCGCGCCTGACGGGGTGAACGATGGGCGCCGAAAGGCGCAGGCCGCGGCGGCGGTTACGCAAGTGCCGGGAGTGACCCCCGGGCACAGGTCGTGCGGTCCGCTGGGTGCGGCATGACCGGCTGACGAGGAGCTGACCGTGGACCACCTAGTGTCGCGTTCCGTAAGAGA
>PMKK01000165.1 GCA_003157715.1 Actinomycetota bacterium | reverse complement strand
AAAGCGCCGGTAGCAGTCCCAGGCCGCCCAGCCGAGCCGCGGCTCGGTCGACAGCGCGTCGGCCAGCTCGTCGTTCAGCCCCACGTTGACGAAGGTGGTCATCAGACCGGGCATGGAGATCGCCGCTCCCGAGCGCACCGACAGCAGCAGGGCGTGCGCCGGGTCGCCCAGGCGCAGGCCCGTCAGCTTCTCGAGGCGGCCCACGGCGTTGCCGATGCGCCTGATGGTGTCGTCGTAGAGGGGCCGGTAGGACATCGCCGGCTGGGCGCCGGCCAGTTCGGTGGTGATGATGAAGCCCTCGGGCACCCGGTGCCCGTAGGATGCCATCTGCTTGAGCCCGAGGCCCTTGAAGCCCAGCGTGGTCTGGTCGTCGGTGCCGGGCCGGGGCTTGTGGATGGGGCTGATCAGGCGGTCCTCGTCGTAGTTCATCATGCGGCTCAGGGCCTGGCCGCCGAGGCGCTTGTTCAGGGTCGAGATCTGGCGCAAGGCGGCCGCCACGTAGCGATCGACGGCCTGCATGCCCAGCGCCGAGACCAGCACCTCGCGCAGTACCATCTCGGCGACCGCGTCGACCGACAGCGAGCGCGCCTCGCACTGGCGCGGGTCGTTGACGAGCACGGTGTGCAGCACCTGGTCGTGACTCAGGATCGAGCCCGCCGAGAGACCGGTGACGCTGGTGACGAGCGTCTGGAAGACGTTCTGATACTGGCGGAACGTGAAGGTGCGGCTGGCGAAGCTGCCCTTCAGCATGCTCAGGTTGGCGGCCAGAGCCCGGGAGTCGACGCCGTCGATGGCCAGAGCCCGCTCGAAGCGCTCGATGACCGCGAACATGCGGCGCAGCGAGCCCCGCGTCACGAAAGGCTCGATGCCCTCCGCGACCAGGTCGTCGAGCAGCCGGCCCACCAGGTTCTCGACCCGAAACGACAGGCCCAGGGCGTCGAACTTGGGCTCGCTGTAGTTGCCGTAGATCGAGGGGATGCCCGCCGCGACGTGGCGCTTCTGGTAGAGGTTCTCGGTGGCGGCCGAAGCCGTAGGGGAGAGGACGATGGTCTTCAGCTCCTCGAGCACGCTGAGGCCGGTGTCGAGCAGACGATCGCGGCGTGCCGGGCTGGGACCTGTCTGCCAGGCGTGCAGCGCGCGCTCGAACCGGCGCCGCACCTTGTCGGCCAGCCGCAAGTGCTTGCCGACGGCGGCGCCCACCTCGTCGGCCGACAGCGAGTACTTCTGGGCGAGCAGCTGATAGACGCGCACCATGAGCGCCACGCGGCGCCGGTCGTCGACGCTGCCCGGGTCCTGGCTCTCGCCGGCGTTCCCGCCCGGCGTCCGTTCCGGCGCGACCGTGACGAGCCGTGCCTCGAGCGCCGCCGGGGTCAGCGCCAGCAGCCACTCGATGAAGGCTTCGTCGCGGGCCGCCGGCGGGAGCGGCTCTTGCGTCGCGGGCGCCCACCGGCCGGCGCACTGCGCCTGCAGTGTCAGGAGCGTCTCGTGCGGACCCCGGGCCCACTCCAGCTCGCCGCGCACCGCCGCCAGCGTGTTGGCCGACAGGAAGGGCGAGAGCAGCGAGGCGTCGAGGGTCATCCAGTAATGCAGCACGGCGCGGCTGAAGGCCACCAGCCTGTTCGACGACTCCGCGTGCGACTGCTTGCGCAGGAAGTGCATGAGGGTGTCGCCGCGCCAGCACATCTCGTCGACCTCGGTGGAGACGGCGCGAAACTCGCCCTCGGCTCCGACCTCGCTGAAGAACACAGGCAGGGTGCGTAGAAGCTGCTTGGCGACGAAGTAGATGGGCCGTATGTCGGCGTTCAGGAAGCGAGTGACGTCGCGCTGGAAGAGGTCGGTGTCGGCGATGTACACGCCGCCCAGCCGAAGCTGCACGTTGAGCGCCGCCGCGAGGCGCTCGTAGAGGGCGGGGTTGGACTCGATGATATGCATCCAGCAGCGGATCTTGGGCAGGTGGTAGGGATTGACCACCGTCTCCCACTCGTCGGTGGACCCGCGGATCTCCGGATACTGGAAATGCCACGACAGGATGTCCTCGAGGAGATGGTCGGCGGCCTCGATGTTGCAGGCCTCGCCGATCGCGACCCCGATGGCCTCGTAGCACTTGAAGCGCATCAGCAGGAACTGATTGTCGCGATCGCGGAAGAACGACGTGAGGCGGCTCAGGATCGTGTCGACGTCCATGTGCCCGTCGGGGCGCATCAGCTGTTTGACGACGCCCAGCAGGTCGACCATGACTTCGTCCTGGCGATAGCCCAGCGTGTCGTCCCTGAGAAAGAAGAGGCAGACGGCGAAGCGGTCCTCGAGGTTCTCCACATGGAAGAGCTGGTCGATCGCCCGCCCGAGGATGTCGGAGAACACGGGAAGACCGGGCCGCGGCAGCAGTTCGCCGGTGGCGGTCTCGGCGTCGGCGAGAAGGCCGGCGAGGTGCCGTTTGGCAAGAAAGGTGAAACGCCTGGCGATGGCCGCCGGGTCGGTGAGACCGGCGCCCTGGGCCAGGGCCCAGCCGGGCACGTCGAGACGCTCTTCGATGCGGCGATAGCCCGTCAGCAGCAGGGCGCGGTAGAGCTCGGTGTAGACCGGCGCCAGGGCGGGCCGGCGGGCCGCTCTGGAGACGAGGCCGCGCAGCAGCGCGTCGCGCTCCAGAAACGCCGAGCGCTGCCCCGGCAGCAGGCGGGTCAGGGTCTCGCCGATGGTCTTGAGCGACTCGTCGTAGACCGCGGCGTTGGGGCCGTTCAGGGCGGCCGTGGACCAGGTCAGCAGTCCGCGCAGCAGCAGCGAGAACTGGGCGTCGCTCAACCGGGCGTGGAGTAGCTCGAGCACGAGCTCGGCGAGCAGTCCGAACAGCGTGGCGCGCTCGTCGGAGCGCTCGAAGTAGCTCCAGTTGCGCAGCAGGATGACCTGGAAGCCCTCGATCAGCAGGTCGACGTTGCGGAACGTGTGGAAGTACTCGCCGACCGTCTCCGTGAGAGAGGAGCGCACGCCGTAGAACTCGGCGACCGCCGAGATCAGCGGCAGGTAGCGGTCGGGGATCACGACGGTCTGGGCGGTGCTGGCGATATTGGCCCGCAGGGCGTCGGAATCGAAGGGTACTTGCGCCGTGTCCATGATGACTCGCATGATACCTCAGCAGTATCGCCGGCCAAGACGCCGACACCCTCGTTGCCGCATCGCGACGGTAGCCTCTAGGATGGCGGTGAGCGACTCGGGTAAGCGACTGGCCGGCAGGCGGTCGCGGTCACCATCGGACGCGAGACGCGGACGCTCCGGGGCCGTCCGCCGACAGGAGGCGATCAGGCGATGGGTGTACAGCGGACGCTCGGCATCAACGGACTCGGCCGCATCGGCAAGCTCGTGCTCTGGTACCACCTGGGGCGCGACGAGTTCGAGCGCATCGTGGTGAACGTGGGCCGGCCGGTGGGGACGTCGCTCGACGCGGTCGTCCAGTACATCGCCAAGGACAGCACCTACGGTCCGCTGCACCGCTACCTGCACGGGCAGGCCGGCGTGCGCGACGTGCGGGTCGTCGACGAGCAGCGCGGCCTGATCTCCGCCTACGGCAAAGAGATCGTCGTGCTGCGCGAGGCGCGCGACCCGAAGGACATCCCCTGGAAGGACGCCGGGGTATCGCTCGTGGTGGAGTGCACCGGCCGCTTTCGCGACCCCTACGCCGAGGCCGATTCACCCAAGGGCGCCCTGCGCGGCCATCTGGCCGCCGGCGCCTGGGCCGTGGTGCAGAGCTCGCCGTTCAAGAGCGGCCAGCAGGGCACCCCGCTGCCCGACGACGCGGCCATCCTCATCCACGGCATCAACGACTATCAGTTCGACCCTGCCAGGCACAGGCTGGTCTCGGCGGCGTCGTGCACGACCACGGCGCTGGCCCACATGCTGCGGCCGCTGCTCGAACGCGATCTTACGCGCAACATGATCACGGCCGGCATGAGCACGGTACACGCGACCACCAACTCACAACCTGTGCTCGACGCGGTGCCGGGGGCCGGGGCCGGCGATCTGCGCAAGACCCGCAGCGCCCTGAACAACGTGGTGCTCACCTCGACCAACGCGGCCGCCGCCCTGGAGCAGGTGATGCCCGAGATCGCGCGCATCGGGTTCATGGCCGATTCGGTGCGCATACCCACGGCCAGCGTGAGCCTCATCATCCTCAATGTGACCTTCCAGAGTGAGACGCTGCCCGACGGCACGGTCGACGTGGAGCGCGAGGTCGTGAACGGCATCTACCGAGACGCGGCGCAGGGCGAAGCCCGGGGTCTGCTGGTCTTCAGTGACGAGCAGAACGTCTCGGCGGACATGCTGGGCGAGAACGCCGCCGTGGTCATAGAAGGCGTCGAGACTCACACTCGCACCGGCTTCATCGACCTCAAGGTCCCCGCGCGGCCGGGTGGGGAAGGGCCGCCACGACAGACCTTGCGCGTGCCGCTCACGCACGTGAAGATCTTCGGCTGGTACGACAACGAGATGGGCAGCTACACCCAGCGACTCGGCGAGCTGACCACGCACATGGCACAAAGCATGTAGCCCGAGAGCCTCACGACCCGGGCGCGCGCAGGCCCGAGAGCCTCACGGTCTGACGGCGCGAAGGTCCGAGAGCGCCAAGGCCCGGGCGCGCGGCGCCGGCGGCGGGGCTCAGAAGTCGATCGGCAGAATGAGGTCGGCGTCGAGGGCGGCTACGAACTTGGCCGTCTCCTCCTCGAAATGGTGGCGCACGAGCCGGTCGGCCTGGCGAGCGAGTCGCTCGGTGCCCTCATAGAGCGCCCGGTTCAGTCGCTCGACTTCCTCACGGGCGAGCGTGATCGTGCGCACCGTCTCGCAGTTGGGGCAGCGCAGGGTGACCCGCCAGCAGGCCGCGCCGGTGCGCTGCCAGTCGGTCGGGTGCACGAGCCGCGACCCGCACAGCGGGCAGACATGGGCCTCGCGAGGAGCGGTCGCCGGCGTGGCGACCGGGCACGCGTCGTCCGGCGCGTCGTCCGG
>PMKK01000346.1 GCA_003157715.1 Actinomycetota bacterium | reverse complement strand
TGCGCGGCCGGCACCGGCTCGTTCCTCGAAGAGCAGGCCGAGAAGCTCGACATCGACATCGTGGGCGAGTTCGCCGACCTGGCTCTGCAGTCGACGGCGCCGATCAAGCTGGGCGAGCGCTGCACTGTGTTCATGGAACGCGACGTGATGAGCTACCAGTCGCGCGGCGCGGCCCGCAAAGATCTTGTCGCCGGCCTGGCCTACTCGATCGCCTACAACTATCTGAACCGCCTGGTGCGCGAGCGCAAGATCGGCGACTGCATCNNATCCTCGGCAAAGAGATCATCGTGCCGCCGCACAACGGCGTCATGGGCGCCATCGGCATGGCGCTGCTGGCTCGCGAACGCATGGGGCGTACCGGCGAGGTCACGTCGTTTCGCGGCTGGGACCTTTCGGCCGTCGACTACACGGTCAAGGATTTCGTCTGCAAACACTGCACCAACGAGTGCGATATCCGCCAGTTCACCATCGAAGGCGAGAAGACCTACTGGGGCGACAAGTGCTCCGACCGCTACCGCAAGCGCGCCAAGGTCGACAAGAAGCCGGTGATCGACGATCTCGTGGCGCTGCGCGAGCGGCTGCTGCTCGAGCCGTTCGAGGCGGCGGAGCAGAGGGCCGCGTCGGCCCCCCGCACGGTCGGCATCCCGCGCACCATGTACACCTTCGACCGGCTGCCGTTCTGGGCGACCTTCTTCGCCCATCTGGGCGTGCGTCCCGTCCTTTCGCGCGACACCGACAAGGGTATCCGCGAAAACGGCGTCGACATGACCGTGGCCGAGCCGTGCTTTCCGATCAGGGTCGCTCACGGTCACGTCGAGGCGCTCTTCCACGACGGCGCCGACTACGTCTTTCTGCCCAACGTCCTAAACGAGGAGACCGAGTTTCCCGAGGTCAACTCGCACGCCTGCCCCTGGGGTCAGACGCTGCCCTTCGTGATCCGCACGGCGCCTCGCCTCGAGCGGTTCCGCGACCGACTGCTCACCCCCCGGGTGCGCTTCCGGCTCGGGGCCGAACAGCTCGAGTGCGACTTGCGGCCGCTGGCCGAGAACTTCGGCGTGGCGCGCTCTCAGCTTCACGACGCGGTGGTCGCCGGCAACGCCGCCCAGCAGGTCTTCCGCGACGCTCTCGCGGCGGCCGGGCGCAAGGCACTGGCCGACCTCGAAGCCTCGGGCGAGCTCGGCATCGTGATCATCGGGCGGCCGTACAACATGTACGACAAGGGCGTCAACATGGACATCCCCCGCAAGCTGCGCAGCTTCTACGGCGTCAACCTCATCCCCATGGACTTCCTGCCGCTCAAGGGGATCGACGTGCGCGACGTCGTCGAGAACATGTACTGGAACTACGGGCGCAAGATCCTGCAGGCGGGCAAGTTCGTCGGCCGGCAGGAGCGGCTGCACATCATCTACCTGACGAACTTCAAGTGCGGCCCCGACTCGTACATCAAGCACTACATCCGGGCGGCCTCGAGCAAGCCCTTCCTCACGCTGCAGTTCGACGAGCACCAGAACGATGCCGGGGCGATGACCCGCTGCGAGGCCTATCTCGACAGCAAGGGCTTCCTGCGCTGGTGGTCACAGGGCGGCGACGAACGGCTGCCGGTCGAGCGCGAGCCCTCCGCGAGCGCCCTGCCCGGCGATCCGGTGCGGGCTTAGGGGCGCGAGAGTGGTGGAGTACGGCTCACTCGTGGTGACGGGCGACGGGCGCGAGGCGCCGCCGGCGCCGCCGACCGATCCCAAGGTCATCAAGGCCATCAGTGATTTCGGTCTCGAGGGTCGCACCCTGTTTCTGCCGCACATGCCCTACGGAGGCAGCTACCTGCTGGCCGCCGCGATCCGCTCTATCGGCTTCGACTGCTGGCCCACGACGCACTCCGACTCCCGCACCCTCGAGATGGGCGGCAAGGTCACCTCCGGTGAGGAGTGTTATCCGCAGAAGATCACGGTGGGCGACTTCCTGTGCATGATCGACGACTTCGGCCGCGACAAGGTCGCCTTTCTCATGCCCGAAGCCAACGGGCCCTGCCGCTTCGGCCAGTACCGGCATCTCATCAGGCGCACGCTCGACGACCTCGGCTACGCCGACGTGCCGGTCATCACGATCACTTCGAACGACGGCTACTCGTCGATCGGGCAGTATTCACAGGACCTCATCCGCACGGCCTGGCGGGCCGTGCTGGCGCACGACGCGCTCATGAAGATGCTGCTGCGCACGCGGCCGTACGAGCTCGAGCGCGGCCGCGCCGATCAGGTCTATCTCGATGGGCTGCGCGACGTCGGTAAGGCGCTGTCTCTGCGCGATGCCTCGCATAAGGAGCGGCTCGCCGCGACGGTGAAGGCGATGACCGAGACGCGCGACCGGTTCCGCGCCGTGCCGGCGCGCTACGATCGGTCGCGCCCGCTGATCGGCGTGGTCGGCGAGATCTTCTGCCGGCTGAACCAGTTCGCCAACGCCGATCTCATCCGTCTGGTCGAGGAGCAGGGCGGGGAGTGCTGGCTGGCCGATATCGCCGAGTGGGTCTGGTATGTCGACGACGAGCACGGCCGGCGGCTCGCCGAAGAAGGCCGCAGCGTCTCCAAAGAGAACCTGGTGCGAAAGATCCAGGCAAAGGTCCAGCAGCGCGACGAGCACGCCGTGCTCTCGCCCTTCGCCGACGATTTCGTGGGCTACGAAGAGGCGCACTCGGTGCGCGAGGTGCTCGACTTGAGCTACCCGTACCTGCCTTTCGACGGCGCGCTCGGCGAGATGGTGCTGAGCACGGGGAAGGCGATCTACCTGCAGGGCAAGGGCGCCGACGGGATCATCGACGTGAGCCCGTTCACCTGCATGAACGGGATCGTCACCGAAGCCATCTATCCGGTGGTCAGCCGCGACTACGACGGCCTGCCGATCCGCACCTTCTACTTCGACGGCACGCAGAGCGACATGGAGCGCGATATCGGCATCTTCCTCGAGCTCGCGCGCACGTATCAGCGCCGCAAAAAGCCGGTGCGGCGGTATCCGGCGGTCTTTGAGGCCGCCGGCCCGTCCGCGTAGGCCGCCCGCCGGCCGTCTGGGCCGCCGGCTCGTCTTGTCCGCCGCGCCGGGCGCGCTTACGTCCCTGAGCGGCAAGCGGCACCGCGGGGTGCGGACTCCCTCCGAAAAGAAGGAGAGGGCGGCGGCGCTTTGGCGCCGCCGCCCTCTCCGCGGAAGGCTCGTTCTCTGTCTGTCAGACCGCTCGGCGGGACCGCTCAGCCGTCGCGGCGCGAGGGGATCTCGTTGCCGTAGTAGTGCGGCAAGCCGCTCTTGCCGTGGCGTCCGTAGGCGCGCAGCAGGTCGACGTTGACGCCGGAGGGCGTGCGCACGGCTTCGCCGGTGTCGTCGAGGATGCGGTTGAGAAGAAGCAGGACACGGTGGTTCATGGCAACCCTCCTTCGGGTTTCTAAAAATCGTTACATTGTGCAGTGTATCACAATATTCCACGGGCAGCCAGCGCCGAAACGCCGCCGAGCGCCGGCAAAAAGGGCCCGCCGGTTCCGCGAGGTATGCTGAGGGCTGCAGGCGGGTGAAGGGACGCTGGCATGGATGATGACAGAAGCGGGCTGGAGCCGGTGAAGGCGGATCTCGCGGCGATGAGCGAGTTTGCCCGCGACGGGATCGTCAGCAAGAGCGTCGTAGAGAACGATCACCACAAGATCATCCTGTTCGCGCTGGCCGCCGGACAGGAGCTTTCCGAGCATGCCGCGAGCGTGGCCGCTTCGATCCACGTCGTGAGCGGCGTCGGCACGATCACGCTCGCGGGGCAGGAGCACGAGGCGCGGCCGGGAATGCTGTACTACATGCCGGCCGAGCTCAGGCACGCGATCCAGGCGCGGGACGACCTCGTCTTCCTGCTCACCATGTTTCGCACCTGAGGTGCCTCCTCGCGATTTCGGCGGGGGGCGTCCCGCGGTCTCGGCGGGGCGACGACGATAAAGGGGTTTGCGATGCGTGAGACGAGGCGGAGCACGGGTGGTTGGGGAAGGATGACTCTGCGTATCGCCCTGGCGGCGGCCGTCGTGACGGCGCTGGCCGCCGTGGCGGCGTGCGCGGGTTCGGCGGCTGCGCCCGCCACGCCGGCCACGCCGGCAGCGGCGGTGACGGCCCCGGCGACGGCCCAGTCGCACTCGCCGTCGGCGGCGCCCTCTGTCTCCGACTCGGGCTCCGCGGGCGGCGCGCCGACGGCGACCCTTTCGGTCTACTTCCTGCGGCCGATAGGTGGCTCACAGCCCGGTCGCGGGCCGTTCATCGCTACCGCGCATCGGCTTGTGGCGGCCACCAAGGCGCCGGCCACGGCGGCCGTGAAGGCGCTGCTGGCGGGCCCTACGGCCAGGGAGAGAGCCATCGGCATGACGAGCGCGATCCCGGCCGGTACCACCTTGCGAAGCCTGGTGATCAGCGCCGGCGTGGCGACGGTCGATCTGTCCGGCGCCTTCGCGCCGGCGGCGGCGGCGACCAGTGCCGCGGCTCAGCTGTGTTACACCCTGACCAGGTTCCCCACCGTCGGCAGGGGCGTGATCATCGAGGTGAACGGCGCGGCGTTCGCGGTGGACGGCAGCCGGGCGGCTCGCAAGCGCGCCGACTACGAGTCGGTCACGCCGCCTATCTTCGTCGAAGACCCGGCGCCGTTCGACGTGGTGAGAAGCCCCATCAAGGTCGTGGGCACGGCCGACGTCTTCGAGGCGACCTTCCAGTCGAGGCTGTTCGATGCGGCGGCTCGCAGGCTCGCCGGCGGCACGGTGACCGCGACCTCGGGCAGCGGCACGCGCGGCAGCTTCTCGTTCAGTCTCGCGGTCGGCGGCAGCGCCGCCGCGGGCAGGCTCGTCTGCTTCGATGCCTCAGCCGAAAACGGCGCTTCGCTGCACACCGTCAGCATCCCGCTGACTTTCGCACACTAGGAGCGCTAGCGGCGCAGCATCACCCGGTCGTCGCGCGCCACGACCAGGCCGTCGGCGGCAAGGCTCTCGGCGACCTCGCGGCAGTCGCGCGGCGACAGCTCGAGCGCGGCGGCGGCGTCGGCCCACGACTGCGGGCCTTGCTCGAGAAGCAGGCGCAGCAGGCGCGCGCGGCGCTGCCGGTGGGAGCCGGGAAACGGAGACTGGCGCTTGAGCGGCGCGATGCCGGTCGCCTGTGAGGTAAGCACGAGAGAGCCGTAATCCATGAGGGCGTTGTGCCAGTCGCGGGCGCGGCCGTGCGGCAGCACGGCTTCGGCCGCCGCCTGAAGGGCGGCGGGGCTCAGGTCGTGGGGCAGATCGAGCTCGTGGGTCAGCACCCGCCTGACGTTGGCATCGACGGCCGCGAGGTCGGCGTTGGCGGCGAAGATCAGTACGGCGCGGGCCGTGTAGGGCCCCACTCCGGGCAGCGCTCGCAGGCCCTCGAGGTCGCTCGGCAGGCCGTCGGGGACGGCCTCCGCGCAGCGCTTGAGACGTACGGCGCGGTTGTTATAGCCGAGACCCAGCCAGGCGGTCAGAGCGTCGGAAAGCGGTGCGGCGGCGAGGCTCGCCGGGGTTGGGAAGCGGTCGAGAAAGGCGACGAACTTCGGCACCACGCGCGAGACCTGCGTCTGCTGCAGCATGATCTCGCTGACAAGGATGGCCCAGGGGTCGGTCGTAACGCGCCAGGGCAGCTCACGCCGATGGGTCGCATACCAGTCGAACAGGTCGTGCTGGAGGCGACCGGCCGCGCCGGGAGCGATCGTCGCCGGCAACGCGGGGGACGGTCCGCCGGGGCGCCTCACTCGGCCGTCTCGTCCCATGCCAGGTAGAGTTTCTCGAGCCGCTGTTCGGTACGTTCGCGCTCGCCGGCGAGATCGGCCGCGCCGGCGCGGTCGTCGTAGGTGTGGGGGTCGGCCAGCCGGGCGTCGATCTCGCCGAGCTGCTTTTCGGTGCGCAGGATGTCGGCTTCGAGGGCGCGCTGGCGGGCGCGCCGCCGGCGGACCTCTTCGGCGGCTTGCCGGCCGGGCGTCTCTGGGGCCGCGTCTGGCGCGTTCGGCCGGCGCGTGCCGGCCGCGGTCTGCTTCGCGCCGGTCTGCTTCGCGGTGGCCGTGTCGGGGGGCTCGCGCCGCGCCGCCCGCGCCTCCCAGTAGCGTCCGGCGGAGAGATGATTGACCAGTCTGCCGTCGTGGATCTCGAGCACGCGCGTGGCGACGCTCTCGATGAGGTGGCGGTCGTGGGTGATCAGCAGCACGGTGCCGATGTAGTCGGTCAGCGCCGCCGCCAGCGCCTCGACGGAGTCGACGTCGAGGTGGTTGGTCGGCTCGTCCAGTACGAGGAAGTTGGCGTCGCCGGTGAGCAGCCTGAGCAGGCGCAGACGGCTGCGCTCGCCCCCTGAGAGCTGAGCGACGGTCTTGTGGACCTCATCGGCAGTGAACAGGAACCGGCCGAGCAGCCCGCGCGCGACCTGCTCGTCGTGCCCGGTGAGGGGCAGCACCGACTCGAGCGCCGTGGCGCCTTCGTCGAGCTCGCGGCCCTGCTGCGAGAAGTAGGCCAGGCGCACGTTGTGGCCGAGGTAGGCCACGCCCTCCGCCAGGGTGCGCAGGCCGACGATAGTCTCGGCCAGCGTCGTCTTGCCCGAGCCGTTGGGCCCGAGCAGGGCGACCTTCTCGCCGCGTTCGATGACCACGTCGACGCCGCGCACGAGGGTCTTGGCCGCCGCGCCCGACCCGACGCTCACCGCGCGCGTCTTCATCTCGAGCACGACGCGCGCCGACGGCGCCGGCTGCGGCAGTCCGAGGTGCAGCCGGCGCGCGTCGCGCGCCGGGGCCTGCATGTCGCGCTTGATGCGCTCGATCTGCGTGAGTTTCGACTTGGCCTGCTTGGCCTTGAGCTTCTTGGCGTGAAACCGGTCGTAGAACCGCTGGAGCTGCTCGATCTTCTCTTTGTCCTGCTCGTAGCGGCGGGCGATGAGATCGTTGCCGGCGGAGCGTTCGCGTATGTAGGTCGAGAAGTCGCCGCTCACCGTCGCCACGACGCGGTTCTCGAGGGCCAGCACGCGTGAGCCGACGCGCTCCAGAAGGCGGCGGTCGTGGGTCACCAGGACGTAGGCCTTGGGGTAGTCGAGCAAGAACTGTTCGAGCCACTCGACCGAGTCGATGTCGAGATGGTTGGTCGGCTCGTCGAGCAGCAGCAGGTCGGCGTCGGCAAGCAGGGCGCGGGCCAGCGTGACGCGGGTCAGCTCGCCGCCCGAGGTCGTGAGCAGCGGCCGGTCGAGCAGGTCGGCCGGCAGTCCCAGACCCTCGAGCACACCGGCCAGGTCGGTACGGTAGTGGTAGCCGCCCATGAGCTCGAAGCGATGCTGGAGATGCTGGTAGTCCTTCATCGCCGCCGGCAGATCGGGGCTGTGTTCATCGAGCCGCTCCAGCGTCTGCTCGGCGGTACGCAACGAAGCCTCGAGACCGAGCAGCTCGGAGAAGGCCTCCATGAGGTAGTCGCGGACCGGCCGGTCACGGGTCAGTTCGGGCGTCTGTTCGTGCAGCCAGATGCGGCGCGCCCGCGTGCGCGATACCCGGCCCGCGTCGGCGTGCTCGCCGCCGGCCATGAGCCGCAGCAAAGTCGTCTTGCCGCTGCCGTTGCGCCCGACGAGCACGGCGTGGTCGCGCTCGTCGAGGGCGAACGAGACACCGGCGAACAGTTCCTGGCCGCCGAACGATTTGGAGACGTTGTCGAAGGAGACGATGGTCACGGGCGACCAGTATACAGAGGCGAGGAGCTGACCGCGGCTCCGGCGTGTGTCCGTGCCCGCGGGTCGGGTCGCCGCTCAGGCGCTCGGCGGCCCTGTGGCGGCGCCGGCCGTCCCGGCCTTATGCCGCCGGCCGTCCTCTCAGTCGCTGGGCAGCGATTCGGTGGCGTCGGGCACGCTCTGGCCTGCCGCTGCGTCTCCGGGGCACATGAACATCTGACGGATGCTGGGCGTGCCGGACGAGCTGGCGCCGAGGTAGTACTCCTGCGACGGCGTCAGCGCGGCGTCGAGAGCGAGGATGCCGGCCTTGCCCGGAGCGATGCTGATCGCCACGCCGACCACCTTGGCGACCACCGTGCCGTCGCCCGTGGTGATGGGCGTGCCGGGGCCGATGTCGAGGTTGTGGGCGCTCGCCGTGTTCTCGATCTGGAGCTGAGAGTTGCTGTAGCCGACGGCCTTGAAGTCGAGCGTGCTGTCGGTGGTCGTGTGACCGCCCATGGTGACGTCGACGTTCTTGCTGCCCTCGCCGCCTGAGACGGATGTCAGGCCGCAGCCCGCCACGGTCGCGACGGTCGCGACGGCCACGCACAGCAAGCTCGCGACAGCCAGATGGCGAAAGAACCTGTGCATCGGTGCACCCCTGTCTTGCCGGTGGCCGGCGGCTTGTCCGCCGGCATACCGGTCACAGTGCGATATCGGCGGCAAGGCGCCCGAGGTTTACCGAGTGCCCGCGAAACGGCTACCCTGAGCACAACGTGGAACGATGTCTCGAGGTGTCAGGAGCGGGCGATGGCCGACGACGTGAGGCGGCGCGAGGTCCGGCGATGACGAGTAGGTCGCGACGCCGGGGTCAGGGGATGACGAGTGCTGACTTGCTGCGCGCCCTCGAAGCCCGGGGCTGGCGCGCGGCGGTGGTGCCGGCCGGCCGGCTCGCCGATCTGCAGGCCGAGATCGAACGCCGGCGACCCCAGATCGCGCCCGCCGTCATGGCGGTCGTCGATCGCAACCTCTGCTTCACGGCGCCCGCCGCGGTCGCCGTGCCGCGCTCGCTCATCGTGGTCGCGGTGCCGCACGCCTGCGCGCGAGTCACCGTGGTGGTGGCCGGAGAGACCGTGAGCGTGCCGATCCCCACCACCTACTGCCACCACGACGAGATCAAGGCCGAGGTGACTCGCGCCGTCGTCACGAGCCTCTCGCCGGCCGCCTTGAGCGCCGCTCCCATGCCGCTGCCCGAGAAGCTGCTGGCCGTCTGTGCCGGCCTGGCTCGCTACGGTCGCAACAACGTCGCCTACGTCGATGGCTGGGGCAGCTTCGTCGAGCTTGCGACGTGCGTCTCGGACCTCGCTCCGGGTGCCGACTCCTGGACCGGTCCGCTGGCGCTTCCTCGTTGCGCCACCTGTGAGGCCTGCCGGCGAGCCTGCCCGACCGGCGCCATCGGCGAGGACCGCTTTCTGGCGCACTGCGAGCTCTGCCTGACACTCCACAACGAAAGCGAGCAGCCGTTGCCCGGCTGGATCGAGCCGGCCTGGCACGACTGCCTGGTGGGCTGCCTGCGCTGCCAGAAGGTGTGTCCCGAAGACCTCGCCGGGCGCGATCAGGTCGCCGAGACGGCCGCCTTCGACGAGCGCGAGACGAGTCTGCTCACCGCGGGGATCGATCGCGAACTGCTCGCGCGCGAGCCGGGCTTATGCGCCAAGCTCGGCGAGTTGGGGCTGCTGGGGTACGACGACGAGTTCCTCGGAGTCGCGCTGGCGCGTAACCTGCGGGTGCTGCTCGCGGCGCGCTGACCAGGATCGCGGCTTTCCCGCGGGCCGCCGCCCGCGGTCCCGCCCTGCTTGCGGGCCGCCGTGCGCCCCTCCATCCGGGCTGCGGTCCGGTGGGGCGCTGGTGTAGCCTTAGCGGCGAGCGGCCGTGGGAGTCGCTCGCCGAGACGCGGGGGGTGGCATGGACATCGGCCGGATTCTCAAGGATTCGTGGACCATCTTCGTGAAGGACTGGGGAGCGCTGGTCGTCGCGTCGCTCATCACGGCCGTCCTGGGCGTCCTCACGCTCGGCATCCTGTCCGTACCGCTGACGGCCGGCGTCTATCTGATGATCCTGCGTCGCGTCCGCGAAGGTCGTCCGGCCCAGGTGGGCGACGTGTTCGGCTGCTTCGACCGCCTGGGCGCCTACGTTGTCGCCTACCTGCTGTTCCTCGCGTGCGGGCTCGCCGTCGCGGCGGTGGTCCTGCCGCCGTTCCTGCTGCTCGTCGTGGGCCATTCGGGCGCGCGCGCTTTCGGCTTCGTCCTGTTCGGACTCGCCCTGTTCGCCGTAGGCGTGGTCGGCGCCTACCTGGCGACCGTCTGGGTCTACTGGATGCTCGTCATGGTCGACAGGCGGCGCTCCGTGACAGAAGCCCTCAAGGAGAGCCGCGCGATCGTCGCTCAGAGCGGCTTCTGGATGACCTTTCTCGTCATCGTCGTGGTCGCCGTACTCGTGAGCGTGGTGGTGAACGGCGTCAGCGCCGTCACGTTCGGCATCGGCGGCCTGCTCGCGTTTGTCGCGACGCCGTGGCAGTTCGCGGCCTACACGGCGATGTACTTGCAGGCCACGGGCGAGAGCGGCCTGCTGCCCTCGGCAGTCGGGGGCCCGTCGGCGGGCTGGCAGGGAGGATCGGCAGCCTACGGCCGGCCGGGCGACCCGTACCCGCCTGCCGGGTATCCTCCGGCCGGCCCCTACGGTTCCCCGCCCGGTTACGCACCGCCGCCGCCCGGTTACGCACCGCCGCCGCCCGGTTACGCACCGCCGGCCGGTCCCCGGCCGGGTCATGCGCCGCCGGCCGGCTCCTCGCCGGGCTACGGGCCGCCGGCCGGCGGGCCGACGCCTCAGGCGCAGCCATGGCTGAACGCTCCGGCCGTGGCGCCGCCGTGGGTGCAGGCACCCCCCTGGGCGCAGACGCCGCCGCAGGCTTCGCCGCCGCCTTCGAGCCCGCCGCCGGCCGGCCCGGCGGTTCCGGGCGCCGCGGGGCCGGCCGGTCACGAGTCACCTGAGACCGTCGCGACGCCCG
>PMKK01000313.1 GCA_003157715.1 Actinomycetota bacterium | reverse complement strand
CTTCCAGCGCTTCAGGGTGGGGCCTTCGTCGACGAACGCCTCTTTGACGTACAGGTCGTCGGCAGCCAGATTGTTGTTGTTCTCGGCATTGGCCACGGCCGAGTTCAGGACCTTGGCGACGATGCCCGACGCACTGCGGTTGGCGAACACCAGCGTAGTGCGCGCGTCGGTCACCGACTTGCCGCGGATGAGGTCGACGACCTCGCGCACCTTGCGCGGGGACATGCGAACGTATTTTGCTTGTGCCTTGACAGCCATCGCTACCTTCTGGCCGATCTGTCGCTTTTGATGTGACCGCGGAACGTGCGCGTAAGAGCGAATTCGCCAAGCTTGTGGCCGACCATCGATTCGCTGATGAAGATGGGGACATGCTTACGACCGTCGTGGACGGCGATCGTATGACCGACCATGTCGGGGAAGATCGTCGAGGCGCGTGACCACGTCTTGACCATCCGCTTCTGACCGGCCTGATTCATCTCTTTTATGCGTCGCAACAGACGCCCATCGACGAACGGACCCTTCTTGGCTGACCTGCTCAAGAGGCTTCCTCCTGCCTCACGAATGCTTGCCGCGCTTGCGGCCACGGATGATTAACGAATCGGAACGCTTTGTCTTTGACCTGGTGCGATAGCCGAGCGTCGGCACGCCCCAGGGCGTGACCGGATGACGTCCGGCCGTGGTCTTGCCCTCGCCGCCGCCGTGCGGGTGGTCGACCGGGTTCATGGCCGTGCCGCGCACGGTCGGACGGACACCACGCCAGCGCGTACGCCCGGCCTTGCCGCCGTCGGTGTTCGAATGGTCTGAGTTGCCGACCTCGCCGACCGTCGCCCTGCACGCCAGGCTGATACGCCGCAGTTCGCTGGAGGGCATGCGGATGACGCCGTAGCCCTTCTCTTTGGCCTGCAGCTGGGCGCTGGTGCCGGCGCTGCGCACGAACTGGGCGCCGCGACCCGGGTAAAGCTCGATGTTGTGGATGGTCGTGCCGGTCGGAATGGATTCGAGCGGCAGGGCGTTGCCCACCTTGATGTCGGCCTTGGCGCCCGACTCGACCGTGTCGCCCACCTTGAGACCCTGCGGGGCGACGATGTAGCGCTTCTCGCCGTCCGCATAGTGCAGCAAAGCGATGCGCGCCGAGCGGTTCGGGTCGTATTCGATGTGGGCCACCTTGGCCGGCACGCCGTCCTTGTCACGCTTGAAGTCGATCACCCGGTAGCGCCGCTTGTGGCCGCCGCCCTGATGGCGCGTCGTGATGCGGCCGTTGTTGTTGCGGCCGCCCTTGCGCGTGACGGGCTCGACCAGCGAGCGCTCCGGTTCGGTGCGCGTGATGTCCTCGAACGTCTCGGTCGTCATGAAGCGACGACCGGGGGAGGTCGGCTTGTACTTCTTGATGCCCACTTACCTGCCCTCGAAGAATTCGATCTTGTCGGTCGGCGACAACTGCACGACCGCTTTCTTCCAGGCAGTGGTGTGCCCGGCACTCCAGCCGCGCCGCTTGGGCTTGGGTCGCACGTTACAGGTCGCGACGCCCAGGACCTTGACTCCGAACAGTTGCTCGACCGCTTGCGCGATCGCTGTCTTGTGGGCCTTGGGGTGCACCTGGAAGGTGTACCTGTGATGGTCGATCTGGGCGTAGCTCTTCTCTGAGATGATCGGCTTGATGACGATCTTTTCGGCCTCGATCATTGGCTTGCTCCAGTCAGGACGGAGAACGCCTTCTCGGTGAGCACGATCGAGCGGTTGCGAAGCACCTGCTCGACCGACAGCCGGCCGATCTCGCCGGTCTCGGCATACGAAAGATTGCGTGCAGACTTGGCCACCACCGGCTCGTCGTCCGTGACGATCAGCACGGGGGCCGCGATGTCGAGCGCGATCAGCAGATCGTTGACGGTCGCGGTCGAGGGCGCCTTGAGGTCGAGTCCGCGGGCGACGTAGATGTCGCCGCCCTCGGCCCGGTCGGAGAGCGCCATGTCGAGTGCCCTGCGCACAGCCTTGCGGTTGAGCTTCATCTCGTAAGAGCGCGGCCTAGGCCCGAAAGCCGTGCCGCCGCCCGAACGCGTCGGCGACTTGACCGAGCCGGCACGTGCCCGGCCGGTGCCCTTCTGGCGGTACAGCTTGGCGGTCGAGCCGGAGATCTCGCCGCGTGTCTTGGTGGAAGCGCTGCCCCTGCGACGCGCGGCCTGCTCGGCCCGCACCGCGAGATGCAACAGGTTGATGTCGGGCGCGAGCCCGAACCGCTCCACGCTCAGTTTGATCTCTTCGACCTGCTTGCCGTCGGCGTCGACGACCGCCGCGACACGTTCGTCGGGAGCGCGATCGACCACGACCCTGGCAGGCTTCTGCTCTTTGGCCTTGCGCGCCGGCTTGACGGCCCTGGTCGCCTTGTCTGCCGCAACTGGTTCCGCCTTCTCGGCGCCCTTGGCCGGCGCTGCCTTGCCGGCGGCCGGCTTGACGGCCTTCGCGGCCCTCTTGCGAGCGGGCTTTGCCTTTGCGACGGGCTCGGCCTTGACGCCGGCGTCGGCGGTCTCCGCGACCGCGGCCTCGGTATCGGCGGCCGGCTTGGAGCGGCGGCGGGCCGGCTTGGCGGCAGGCGCCTTGTCGGGCTTGGCCACTTCGCCCACGGCCTCTGCGGTCTCGGGGCCGGCGCTCTCGGCGTCGGCGGCCGGCGTTGCGGCGGCGGCCGGCTTGGCGGCCGGCTTGCGGGGGGCGCGCTTAGGCTTGTCGGCCTTGTCGCCGCCCTCGCTGCCGCTGTCGGCGGCGGTCTGTGTCTTGTCTGTTTCGTCGGCCACTACTTGCTACCCTTGACGATGACGACGGAGTTCTTTGCTCCCGGGACGGCGCCCTTGATGAGCAGCAGGTTGTTCTCGGGATCGCGCGCCACGACCCGCAGGCCCAGCTGGGTGACGCGCTCGTCGCCCATGTGCCCGGACATGCGCTTGCCCTTGAAGACCCGGCTCGGGTAGGCGCTCGCGCCGATCGACCCGGGCTGGCGGATGTTGTGCGAGCCGTGAGTCACCGGACCGCGCCCGAAGTTGTGGCGCTTGATCGTGCCTTGAAAACCCTTGCCCTTGGACACGCCCGTGACGCTCACGTGTTGGCCGTCTTCGAAGGCCTCGACCGTGACGGTGTCGCCCACCTTGAGGTCGGCCATGTCGCGGAACTCGACCAGGTGGCGCTTGCCGTGCTTGAGGCCGGCCTTTTTGAGATGGCCCAGCTCGGCCTTCGTGAGCTGCTTGTCCTTGCAGTCCTCGAACGCCAACTGGACCGCCGCGTACCCGTCGGTCTCGCTGGTGCGCACCTGCGTGACCGTACAGGGACCTGCTTCGACGACGGTCACCGCGACGCGGTTGCCGTTGTCGTCGAACAGCTGTGTCATACCTATTTTTTTACCGATAATGCCCGTCATGCCCCTACAGCTTGATCTCGATGTGGACGCCCGCCGGAAGGTCGAGTCGCATGAGCTGGTCGACGGTCTTCGGGGTCGGCTGATGAATGTCGATGAGCCGCTTGTGCGTG
>PMKK01000175.1 GCA_003157715.1 Actinomycetota bacterium | reverse complement strand
CGAACTGCCCGTGAAGCCCCTCGGCATGGGTGCCACGGCTCCAGCAAATCTGTACCACTTCGTGAGCTATCCGGGCGTGGTGTTCACGGCCGGGAAGTGAGCCGACTGACATTCCTGTGGTTACACTTCAGCGTGGACAGGCCCTATGGATTGCACGGTGTCACCTAGCCGATGAGGGAGGATGTCATGTCGAATGATCTGATCAAGACACGCAAAGAAGGCCGCATCGGCTGGATCCCGCAGCTCGAGGGCGGGCGGTTCCTGGGCCGGAGCCTGCGCGTCCTCAACGTCCTTTTCGAGCTGGGCCTGCGCGTCGCCTGCATTGCCCACGGCGAAGGGGGCGGGCCGAACGACCTCCAGGTCACGCCGTCGTCCTTCGGCTACTCCACGGCCGCCGAACGTGAACGGGCCCGCAAGGAGCAGACGGGCCTCACCGAGTTCGGCCGCGCCGCCATCCGCGAGATGA
This sequence comes from Actinomycetota bacterium, assembly GCA_003157715.1. Next base: position 19,916 of record PMKK01000175.1, on the reverse strand, counting down.
ACCGGCTGGGGATTGTCCTCGACCTGGCCCACGCCAACGACCGGTCCTTCTACGAGGCCCTCGAGCTCACGGCCGCGCCCGTGGAATACTCCCACGGGAACATCTTTTCCGTCTGCCCGCACTGGCGGAACCTCACCGGCGATCAGCTCAAGCTCCTGGCCCAAAACGGCGGCGTCATCGGGATCGCCACGTATCCCGAGTTTGTCGACGCGGACCCGGCCCGGCGCAGCCTGGACCGTTTCGCCGACCACGTCGAGGCGGTATGCGAGGCGGTCGGCGACGACCATGTCGGGTTCGGTTCCGATTACGACGGGATGAAGGTCGCCGGCGTCCTGCCGTCCTACGCGGACATGCCCAAATTGACGGAGATTCTCCTCGGCCGGGGATTTAAGGAGGAGTCGATCCTGAAATTCTGGGGCGGAAATTTCCTGCGGGTCATGCGGGCGGCGGCCGCCGCGGCGAAACGCTGACAAATTTCCATCCGGGGGGAAGACCATGAAGCGAAGGGCTTTCATGAACGCCGTCGGAAGCGCCGCGGCCCTGCCCCTCGCGGCCGCCCCGACCGAGTGGCACCCGGCCCGCAGCGCCTGGCCGGCCCCGCTTCCGGCGAAGACGAAGGAGGGGCCGGCGACGACGGCCTGGCTCCGCGAAAGCAACAAGGTGGTCGATGAGGAAGTCTCTTTCCAGGAGCGGTTCTCCGACCCCGAGACGGGGATCCAGGTCCTCCGGCTGACATCCGAGCCCTGCGTCAACCACCATATCTACCCCGAGACCCCGGTCAGCACGCCCGACGGGAAGCGGTTCATTTTCGCCCGCCGCAGCCTCCTGGAGGCGAAGACGACGTTCTGGATCGCCGATCTCGACCTCCTGCGTATCCGCCAGGTGACGGACGAAGCGGGTGCCGCCGCGCCGATCATCACCCCGGACGGACGCTGGTTCTACTATTCCGTAGGGCACACGATCAAGCGGCTGTCTCCCGAAACCTTTGAGCGCGAAACCGTTTTCGTCGCCCCCGAAAAAGAATTTCCCGTGATCGGAGGGATCTCCACGGTGGACTGGTCCGGGACGCGGTTCCTGACACCGGCCCGCAACGCCCGCGGGCGGCGTATACTTGCGTCATGGACGACGTGCACGAAATGGTCATCTACGGCGTGAGCTTCGACGTCATCGGCAAGCAGCCCATCGTGCTGCTCAAGACGGTCGACGGCAACAAGTTCCTGCCGATCTGGATCGGTCACCCCGAGGCGGCCGCCATCCTCATAAAACTGCAGGGCACCGAGCTGCCGCGGCCCATGACCCACGACCTCATGACGGCGCTGATCGAGCAGTTCAACGCCGAGGTCAAGCGCATCACCGTCACGGCCCTGCGCGACAACACCTTCTACGCGCTGCTCACGCTCTCGCGCGACGGCGAGGACATCGAGGTCGACTCGCGGCCCAGCGACGCGCTCGCGCTGGCGGTGCGCACCGACGCACCCATCTTCGCCTCCGAAGACCTGATCGAAGAGAACGCCATCGAGTTCGAGCACGAGGTCGACGACACCGAAGAGATCGTCGAACGGTTCCGCGACTTCCTCGACCAGGTGACCCCCGACGACTTTCGCGCCGAACCGGGCGACGAAGACACGCGCGACGAGACCGACGAAGACGACGACGAGCTCGACGACGAGCCGACCGACTAGTTCGAGAGAGCCCCATGGCCGTCGACAATGACCCCGTCATCAAGCAGTTCCGCGAGCAGATCTCCGACATCGATCTCAAGACACTCGAGCTCATCAACAAGCGCATCAAGCTCGTCACGCAGCTGTGGACCTACAAGCACGAGCAGCACGTCGAGGTCTATGAGCCGGCGCGCGAGGACTGGCTTGTGACCTACGCCGCCCGCGCCAACCGGGGGCCGCTCACCACCGAAGCGCTGCGCGAGATCTACCGGCATATCATCGAGGTCACCCAGCACGAAGCGCGCCGTGCGATGCCGCCCGCGGCCGCCGAGCCCGCCCCAGACGAGACGGCGACGGCGCCCAAAGCCTGACGAGGCCGTGATCTACGACCTCAGCCACGGACGCACCGCCCTGCTGGCGATCGACCTGCAACGCGAGTACTTCGACCGCGCGGGTCCCGCCTTCGTGGAGCACGCCGCCGACATCGTGGCCAACGTCAACCGCTTGATCGACGCCTTCCGCGAGCACGGTCTGCCGCTGGTCTTTCTCAAGCACATGAACCGCGCCGACGGCAGCGACGCCGGGCGCATGGGCGACTTCTCGGCGCCCGGCGAAGAGGACTCGTTCGTCGAGGGCACCGAGCGCGTCGAGCTCATCCCCGAACTGCACGTCCTGGCCGGCGACGACGTGGTCGTCAAGCGCCGCTACAGCGGGTTTCTGGGGACCGACCTCGAAGCCATCCTGCATACGGCCGGGACGAGGGCGGTAGCGGTGACCGGCCTGATGACAAGCTTCTGCTGCGAGACCACGGCGCGCGACGCCCACGGCCGCGATTACGAGGTGCTGTTCGTCGCCGACGCGAACGAGGGGCCAGACCTCGAGGGGCCCGGCGGCGAAGCGGTCCCTCACGACGCCGTGCTGCGCGCCACGCTCACGGCACTTGGCTCAGGCTTTGCCGAGATCGTCACCACCGACGAACTGCTAAGCCGGCTCGGCTAGACCCCCGTCCGGCTGGACCCGGCTCGACGCGGCTCGGCTTGACCCCGTCCGGCCGGACCCGGCTCGGCGAGACGCGCCTTGGCCGGCCTTCTCAGGCGCGCTTGCGCGCCTTCCAGAGCTCCTCGCAGGGCCAGCGCCGCGCCCACTCGAGCCCGACGATCCCGCTGAAGAGCGGGACCGGCCGCGCGCCGGCCGCCGGCCGCAACTCTATGAGATCCTCGACCTCGAACCCGTGGGCGCGCAGCAGGCGGATCCAGTCGCCGTAGCCCAGGTGGAACTCGACCTCCGGTGCGCCGGGCCACTCAAAGCGGTGCATGCCGAAGTAGTCGCGCAACAGGCGGTCGGAGGCCAGCTCGTCCTCGGCGTCGGGCTCGCAGAGCATCAGGATCGTGCCGTTGGTCAGAAAGGTGAGCCGCCCGCCGGGGCGCAGCACCCGGGCGGCCTCGGGCACCCAGAGCCGCGGGTCGGCCCACAGGCACGCGCCGTACTCCGAGATCGCCAGGTCGAAGCTCTCGTCGGCGAAGGGCAGCCGCTCGGCATTGCCCTCGTGCAACGGAAACGCCAGGCCGTGACGCTCCTGGAGCCGGCGCGCGGTGGCGAGCTGCTCGCGCGAGAGGTCGATGCCGACCGGCCGGGCGCCGCGCCGCGCCAGCCAGGCCGAGACGTAGGCGGTACCACAGCCGAGCTCGACCGCGTCGATGCTGTCGAGTTCGTCGGGAAAGACGTGGAGCTCGGACTCCGGAATGCCCCAGATGCCCCAGTTGGGCTCGTCGCTCGCCCAGTTGCGCTCGCCCTCCGACACGAAGTCGGCCGCCCACTGGTTCCACGCCGCCCGGTTGCGGGCAACGTGACCGGCGGGCTGATCGGTCTCGGTCATCGGGTCGCTCCTTAAGGTCCGTGGTCGACGGTCAGTCCGTCGATCGACTTCGTCGNNGCGCGGCTGCGTTGCGCGCCTAGTGCAGCAGGCTCGCCGCCTTGACGCCGATGCCGGCCCTGATGAGGTCGGCGGCGGTGTGGTTCAGGGCGGCGTGCTTGTCCAGGTAGTTGCGCTCGAGGGCCTCCATGGCGCCGGCCGCCTCGATCACGTTCTCAGAGATGAAGTAGTCGAGGATGTCGCTGCGATGCTTGCGGCCGGCCTCGACATCGGGGTCGCCGCCCTCGTGCTCGGCGGAGATGTTGGGCACCTCGGCAGCGATCTCGACGACCTCGGCGCGACGCTCGTAGGGCTGGCGCACGATCGACTTGTAGGCTTCGGTCACATGGTGTTCGAAGCGCACCGTCTCGCCCAGGCCCAGGGCCTCGCGCGCCGCGGCGGCCGCCCGCAGGGTGTCGGAGTCGGCCGAGTTCGAGAAGTTGATGCCGCTCAGGCTGGTGGCGCCTCCGGAGCCGCCCACCAGGCGCGCGCCGATCAGCAGCCAGAGCACCGACCAGGGGTTATCGATGCCCATGAAGACCGAGACCTTGAACTCGTTGCGCACCCCGAGCTTGCGCAGCACGAACGCCGCGAGGATGGTGCCGATGTTGAAGTTGAGCACCTCGCGGACGCCGTACTCGGTGAGGTAGTGGAGGTGCTCGTCGACGTAGCGCAGGACGTGCTGGTTGGGCTCGCCGATGCCGCCGAAGTAGCCGGTGATGGTCTCGAGACCGACCATGAGGTTGGCGCCATCGATACCGCGCGTGTCGAGGCTCTCGACGTGGGTCGCCCCGATGATCTGCATGGCGGCGCAGACCGCGAGCAGGTCGCCACCAGGCTTCGACTGCTCGGCCATGTTGCGCTCGCGGATGAAGCGGCCGGGCATGAGCTCGCGCTTCTCGATCGCCTGCCGGGCTTCGGCGATCAGCCAGGGGAAGAACTGCAGCGCCGAGATCTCGAGGGTGACGGCGCTTTCTTCGTCGACGACCGTGGTGTCGGCGGCGTCGCCCAGCACGGCGCGCCGATACTCGGGCAGCGTGACGAAGGCGCCGGCGTCGCGCTGCGCCGCGAGCCACTCGACGTCGGCCAGGTAGGGCGAGTGCTCCTCGCGCAGGCGCTCGAGCCTGGTCTCGAGGCGGCCGGCTTCGTCGGCGGCGCGGTTGATCTGCTCGACGCCGCCGTACTTGTCGACGACCTCGAACAGCGAGTTGACGAAGGGGTTATCGGGGCTCGCCAGGAACGCGTTGACCGCCGCGACGTCGGCGGCCTGGATGAGCAGTCGCTCGCGCATCTCGGCACGGGTACCCATGGCGACCTCAGTCTACCCCCGGCGACCGGACTTTGCTTGCAGGAGACCGTCAAGCCACCCGCCGCTCCGGTCGCGAAGAACAAGTGCTCGTGTTCAGCGCCGTTCGAAGACGAACAATGTCGTTGCCGAGGTTCGCGACGGCAGAACGTTCTTCGAAAGGCTTGACTCGGCGAACTTGTCGCCGAATACTCAGAAGTCTCCCGGCGTTTGGCTCGACGCGCGCGCGAGGGGACTTCATGGATCCGAAGGAGAGATGACCACGATGGAGATCAACGACTTCGCGATGGACTTCTTCAGTCTCAAAGGCAAGCACGCCGTCGTGACGGGCGGCAACACGGGACTGGGGAAGGCCTTTGCCGTGGCGCTCGCCAAGGGCGGCGCCGACGTCATGGTGCCGAGCATCGTCGACGACGACGGTTCCACCGGGGCGCTGATCGAGGCTGCGGGCGGCCGCTACGAGTTCATGAAGGCCGACATCACGGCGCCGGGCATCCCGCGACAAGTGGTCGAGGCGTGCGTCACCCGGTTGGGCTCGCTGGACATCCTGGTCAACAGCGCGGGCGTCTGCCCGCTCGCCGAGGTGCTCGAGTTCGGACGGCCGCAGTGGGACGCCACCATCGCGGTCAACCTTACGGCCGCCTTCGAGATGAGCTACGAGGCGGCCAAGCTCATGGTCCCCCAGCGCAGCGGCAAGATCATCAACATCTGCTCGGTCTTCACCTACCTGGGCGGACAGTGGTCGTCGGCGTACGCCGCCAGCAAACACGGCATCGCCGGGCTCACCAAGGCCTACTGCGACGAGCTCGCCCAGCACAACATCCAGGTCAACGGCATCGCGCCCGGCTACTACGCGACCGAGATCACGACGCAGACGCGCAGTGACCCGGTCACCAACCAGCGTGTCCTCGACCACATCCCGACGGGTCGCTGGGGCGAGCCGGTCGACCTCATGGGCGCCGTCGTCTTTCTGGCCGGCCGGGCGTCGGACTACGTCAACGGCCACGTCCTCACAGTGGATGGCGGCTACCTCGTCCGTTAGGCTGGCCGCGAGCCGCACGACCGGCCGCGGCAGCGACTGAAGGGAAGGCAGGACTCAAAAGGTGTCGGGCAAGTACCTGATCGGCGTCGACGGGGGCTCGCAGAGCTCCAAGGTCGTCGTCTTCGACCTCGAGGGCAACGCCGTCTGCGAAGGCCGCCAGGTCCTGCGGCCCATGAGCCGCCCCCGCAACGGCATCGTCGAGCACCCCGACGACGACCTCTGGGATTCGATCACCTCGGCGAGCCGGCAGGCGATGGCGCACTTCGGCGGCGATCCCCGCGAGATCGTCGGCCTGGGTCTCTGCACGATCCGCTGCGAGCGCGCCTTTCTTAAGAAGGACGGCTCGCTGGCCGCGCCGGTCATGAGCTGGATGGACGTCCGGGCCTACGAGCCCTACGTGCACGACGACTCCGAGACAGCCTACGTGACCACGTCGTCGGGCTACATCACCCACCGTTTCACGGGCCGCTTTCGCGACAGCGCCGCCAACAACATCGAGGGCCAGTGGCCGATCGACACCGACACCTGGCAGTGGAGCGACGACCCGGCGGTCCTGTCGGCCTGGAACATCCCCCGCGAGATGCTGGTCGAGCTGCAGCTGCCCGGCGACGTCGCGGGCTACGTGACCCCTGAAGCCGCCGCCGCGTGCGGCATCCCCGCGGGGATCCCCGTCGTAACGACCGCCAACGACAAGGCGGTCGAGGCCCTGGGCTCCGGCTCGCTCGGCGAATCGACGGCCCTCATCTCGCTGGGCACCTACATCGCCTCCATGGTACACGGGCGCGAGAACGTCAAGGCGCCGAGCGAGTTCTGGACGAACTTCGCCTGCGTGCCTCACCGCTACCTCTACGAAAGCCACGGCATTCGCCGCGGCATGTGGACGCTGAGCTGGTTTCTCGGCCTTCTCGGCGACGACTTCGCCCGGTCGGCCGAGTCGCTCGGGATCTCTCGCGAGGAGTACCTCGAGCGCGAAGCCCAGGAGGTACCGGCCGGCAGCGACGGCCTGATGACCGTGCTCGACTGGCTCGCGCCGAGCGAGCACCCCTTTCGCAAGGGCCTGATGATCGGCTTCGACGCCCGGCACACCAGAGCCCACGTGTACCGCTCGATCCTCGAAGCCATCGCGCTGACCATGAAGCAGAGGGTCGATGCGATGTGCGCCGAGCTTGCGATCTCCCTCGATTCGATCGTCGTCTCGGGAGGCGGGGCGAGCAGCCCGCTGTTCATGCGCATCTTCGCGGACGTGTTCGGGATCCCCTCGGCGCGCGGCGTGGCAAGCGGCGGCGCCAGCCTCGGCGCGGCCGTCTGCGCGGCGGTGGCGACGGGCGAATTCGCCGACTTCGAGACCGCCGTAACCGCCATGACGAAGGACCGCGAATCGTTTGCCCCCGACCCGGCGAACGTCGACGTGTACGAGCGCCTGAACGAAACGGTCTACCGGACCATACGCGACGCCACCGACGAGGTCCTCAAGCGCTCCTACCCGATCTTCCACTGAAAGCGGCCTGTGAAGGGACCCGCGAAGCGACCGGTGAAGCGGCCCGTGAGGCAGCCATCGAAGAAGTCCGACGCAACCCGCGAGTAGACAAAGGATCGCCACCATGGACCTGAGCAGAGAGGACATAGTCGGGGGCCTGCGGCGCATCGTCGAGCCCGGCGACGTCGTCACCGACGAGAAGATCCTCATCGAAAGCAGCGTCGACAACTTCCGCAAGCTGCAGAACATCTTCGACGTGCACACCATGCCGGTACCGGCCGCGATCGCCCTGGTGCGCAGCGCCGAGCAGGTCGCCGCGATCCTGCGCTTCGCCGTTGAGCACGGCATCAACGTCATCCCGCGCACCGGCGGCACGGCCACCGAGGGCGGCCTCGAGAGCGCCGTGCCCGACTCGATCGTGATCGACGGCTCGGCGATGAACGAGATCGTCGGCATCGACGCCTACAACATGCAGGCCACCTGCCAGTGCGGCGTGCCGCTGCAGGTCCTCGAAGACCGCGTGCGCGAGCTCGGCCTGACCACGGGACACTCCCCCCAGTCGAAGCCCGTGGCCCACATGGGCGGCCTCGTCGCGACCCGCAGCATCGGCCAGTTCTCGACGCTCTACGGCGGCATCGAGGACATGGTCGTGGGTCTCGAAGCGGTCTTTCCCAATGGTCAGGTGGCACGCATCAAGAACGTGCCGCGCCGCGCCGCCGGGCCCGACATCCGTCACGTCGTCATCGGCAACGAGGGCGCGCTGTGCTTCATCACCGAGGTCACGGTGAAGCTCTTTCCGTACTTCCCCGAGAACAACGTTTTCCTCGGCTACACGCTGAAGGACATGAAGACCGGCTTCGAGGCCCTGCGCGCGGTCATGGTAAACGGCTACAAGCCGTCGGTGGCGCGCGTCTACGACCCCGGCGACGCCGGCCTGCACTTCGCGCACTTCGCCGCCGACGACGACTGCGTGCTGCTCTTCATGGCCGAGGGGCCGGCCGGGATCGCCGCCGCCACGGCCGCCGGCATCGAGACCGTCGCGGCCGGCTTTCCCGAGTGCGTCAAGGTCGACAGCGCCTACATCGAGACCTGGTTCAACGACCTGTGCTGGGGCCCCGACAAGATCACCGCCGAAGACGAACGCATCCGCCAGACGCACAACGTCAACCGCACGACCGAGATCTCGGCCGACTGGAGCTCGATCAACGACATCTACCAGGCGGCGCGAGCCCGCATCATCGAGGAGATCCCCGACATCACGATGATGGGCGGGCACTCCTCCCACAGCTACATCAACGGCACCAACATGTACTTCAACTACTTCTTCAACGTCGTGGGCGTGGGACCCGAGGAAGAGACCACCAAGTACTACCTTCCCATCATCGGCATCATCTGCGAGGAGACCCTCAAGCGCGGCGGCTCCATCGTCCACCATCACGGGATCGGCAAGGCGCGAGCCCCCTGGGTCAGGGACGAATACGGCTCCTCCTACTACATCCTCGAGACGCTCAAGCAAGCCTTCGATCCCGAGGGCATCATGAACAAGGGCACCATCTTCCCCCTGTGAGCCTCGCGGGCACAGGCGTGATCGTTCTCAGGCGGGCCGCTTGTCGGCGAGCGGCTTGAGGGTCCTCGCCTGTTTCAAGGTGACGCCCGACTTCGAGGCGCTGCGCGAACCCGACTGGGCCGGCGCGACGGCGCGCGGCGGGGTCGAGACGCGCTACGTGCGCCGCGTCCTCAACTGCTTCGACGAGAGCGTTCTCGAGCTCGTCCTGCGTCTGTCCGAGAGGGCGGCGCGGTTCGGCGACGCGGTCGACCTCGACGCGCTGTCGATCGGCGGCCGCGAGACCGAGCCGTTCCTGAAGACGCTCGTCGCGCTCGGCTACGAGCGCGCGACCCGGGTGTCCCTCGACGCCGGCGACGCACGCGAGGCCGACGTGGCCGACCCCGGGCTCGACTTCGCCCCCGGGGTCGTCGCCTCGATCATCGCGGCGTGCGCGCGGCGCGCCGCCCGCAGCGACCTGGTCGTGCTCGGCTGGCGCAGCGGTCCCGGCGACAGCGGCACGGTGCCGTTCCGGGTCGCCGAAGCGCTCGGCTGGCCCTGCCTGACGCAGGTGACCGCGATCGACCCGCTGAGCACCGGGCGCCTGCGCGTCTCCTGCACGACCGACGACGGGCCGCTGCGTCTGACGCTGCGCGGCCCTTGCGTGCTGGCCGTCGGCAACGCGGTAGTGTCGCGCCTGCGCGTGCCGACGCTGAAAGAGCGGCTCGCCCGGCGCGAGCGACCCGTCGAGGTCCTCACGGCCGCCGAGCTGGGCGTCGACGTCGCCGCCCTGCGGCGCCGCGAGACCTGCCGTCTGACCGGACTCGAGACGATCGACCGCGGTCGCCGGCGCCTTGTCATCGAAGGGGGGTCGCCGCGCGACAAGGCGCGGGTCCTGTTCGACTCTTGCCTTGCCAACGTGATCGAGACGCTGTGACCGCCGTGACCGCTGCCGGCGCGAACAGTGACGCCGTCGGCGGTGACGCCGTGAGATTCGTCGCGATCATCGACGGCACGGCGGCCACGGCCGAGCGGCAGGCGCGAGCGCTGGCCGGTTTTCTGCGCGACGGCTTGAGCGGCGGGTGCGGCGCTCGCGCCGGCGCGAGCGGCGCTGTCGCCGGCGCGAACGGCGAAGGTGACGAAGCCGGCGGCGGCCTTGCCGGAGAGACCCTCGTCTTCTATGCCGACGACCACGAGCGGCAGCGGCTCGTCGACCTCGCACCGACCGGCGACGTGCGACTCGTCAAGGTCCCGGCGCACCGGCCGGACCAGATGGTCGCCGCCCTCGCCGCGCGGGCGCGAGACGGCGAGATCGCGCTCTTTGTCGCCGCGGGAGGAGCCACCGGAACGGAGCTTGCCACGCGCCTGGCCTGCCGTGCCGGCGGCGCGGTCCTGACCGACGCGCTGAGCATCGAGCTGCGCGCAGGGCGGCTCCACGGCCGCAGGAACGTCTACTCCGGCCACCTGATCGGCCGCTTCTCACTGTCGGCGCGCCCGTGGTGTGTCACGACCGACGCCGCGTGGAACGACGAGCCCGGCACCGCCGCCCGGGAGCACGTCATCCTGTCCGACACCGATGAGACGAGCGCGCCACCCGCCGGCGAGACACGAGATGCGGCGGACGCGGCGCCCTTCGAAGACCTCGAGCTCCTCGCCGCGCCGCCGACCGGCGACCTCGCGCGCAGCCGGTTCCTGGTGGTCGCCGGCTACGGCACCGGCAGCCGCGAGGGGGTGCTGCGCGTCGCGCGGGCCGCCCGGCGCATGGGCGCCTGGTTCGGCGCCAGCCGGCCCGTCGTGATGAACGCCTGGGCTCCCATGGACCGGCTCATCGGCATCTCGGGCACGCGCGCCGCTCCGCTGCTGTGCATCGTCGTGGGTGCTTCGGGAGCGCCGGCCCTCTACTGGGGCATCGAGAAGGCGGCGTTCATAGTGGCGCTCAACCCCGATGGGGCGGCGCCGATCGTCACCGGCTCCGATGCCGCCGTCCTTGACGACGGCATCGCCGTGCTCGAGGAGCTGGCCAAGATCATCGCGACGCGCTTGGCGCCCGGCTAGCGCCGAGGCCGGCGCAAGCGGCCAGGCGCCACGCGACCGGTCCCAGCGGCCGGTCCGGGCGACACGCGCAAGCGGCCAGGCGCCTTGTTTACGCTTCGACGGGAGCCGCCGGCTCGCCTGAGCTCTGCGCGGCGAGCAGCTCGCCGGGCGCGATGTGGCACTTGTAGGTGTGCCCGGCGGCGGCCTCTTGCAGCGCCGGCTCCTGCCGCACGCAGATGTCTCCGAGGAAGCGGTGGCAACGTGTGTGGAACCGGCAGCCCGTCGGGGGCTCGCTCAGGCTCGGCATGGTGCCGCGCAGCGGAATGCGCTCGCGCCGGTCGTCGAATTCCACCGTGGGGATCGACGAGAGCAGCGCCTCGGTGTAGGGGTGGTGAGGCGGGTTGAACACCTCTTCGGCGGAGCCGACCTCGATGAGCTCGGCGAGGTACATGACGCCGATGCGGTCGGAGATGTAGCGCACCACCGCGAGGTCGTGCGAGATGAACACATACGAGACCTGCGCGCTCGTCTGCAGCTCGACGAGCAGGTTGAGGATGCTCGCCTGGACCGATACGTCGAGGGCCGACGCCGGCTCGTCGCAGACGACCAGCGTGGGATCGCCGGCGAAGGCCCGGGCGATGGCGATGCGCTGTTTCTGACCTCCGGAGAGGTCGCCGGGCTTCTGGATCAGAAAGCGCGGCTCGACGCGCACGTCGGCCGAGAGCTTGTCGACCTTGGCGCGCACCGCGCCGCCGCCGCCCAGCTTGCGCACCGCGCGCGTGAGGATGGCGCGCGTGCTCCAGGCGGGGTTCAGCGTCGAGTCGGGGTTCTGGAAGACCATCTGGATGGCGCGCAGCGCATCCTGAGAGCGGCGCCCGGAGGTGGCGCGCAGCTTCTTGCCTTCGAAGGTGACCGTGCCGGAGTCGGGAGCGATCAGCCCGGTGACGCACTTCGCCAGCGTGGTCTTGCCGCTGCCCGACTCGCCCACGAGCCCGAACGTCTCGCCGCGCCGCAAGCTGAGCGAGACCTCGCTCACCGCGGTGAGCTTCTTGCGCCCGTCCTTGAAGGTGCGGACCATGTCGTCGATCGTCAGCACGTCGCCCGACGTGGCGCCCCTCGCTTCGAGGCTCGCGGCCAGCACCGGGGTCGTGTGCGCCATGCCGTCGACCTCGGCCGAGAAATAGCAGCGGGCGTGGCGTGGCCCCTCGCCCACCGGCTGGGCGTGATGCGGCGAGAACGCCGCCGGGTCGGGCGGCATGACCTCGGCTTCGGCGCGGCCATTCGGGCCCGCCTCGCCGGGCCACGCGTAGAGGTCGGGCTCGCGGCGGATGCAGACTGGTTTGACCATGGGACAGCGCGCCGAGTAGACGCAGCCCTCGAGCGGCTCGCCGAGGGCGGGCAGCGTCCCGGGGATCGTCTGCAGCGCGGCGTCGGTCTTGTTCATGCCGAAGCGCGGCACGCAGCGCAGCAGGCCCATCGTGTAGGGGTGCCGCGGATCGGTGAACAGCTCGCGCGCCGGACCTTCTTCGACCACGCGGCCGGCATACAGGACACCGACGCGCTCGCAGAGCCGCGCTACCAGCCCCAGGTTGTGCGTGATCAGCAGGATAGAGGCGTGAATGCGGCCGCGCAGCTCTTCGATAAGGTCGAGGATCTCGGCTTCGACCGTCGCGTCGAGGCCCGTGGTGGGTTCGTCGAGAATGAGCAGCCGTGGGTCGACGGCCAGCGCCATGGCGATGACCACGCGCTGCTGCTGTCCGCCGGACAGCTCGAAGGGGTAGCGGCGCATGGTGGCGTCGGGGTCGGGGAGCGCGACGCGGCGCAGGCTTTCGCGCGCGCGCTCGAGCGCCTCGTGTTTGGACATGCCTTCGTGATAGCGGAAGACCTCGGCGACCTGGTCGCCGATGCGCATCGCGGGGCTGAGCGCCGTGGCCGGGTCCTGGTAGACCATGGCCACGGCCTCGCCGCGCCACTTGCGCAGCGCCTCGCCGGAGAGCGTGCTGACGTCGAGACCGTCGACGAGCACCTCGCCGGCGTCGACCGTGCCGTTGGCAGCCAGGTAGCGGAGGGCCGCCATGGCCAGCGTCGTCTTGCCGCAGCCGGACTCGCCGACCAGCCCGTAGGCCTCGCCCCGGGCGATGCGCAGGGTCACGCCCTTCAGCACCGGCAGGTCGCGTCCGCGCCGGTGGAAGGTCACTTCGAGGTCGCGGACGTCGAGCGCGGCCGGCGCCGGCTCGGCAGGATCGCCCCGAGACTCGACGGCGCTCACTTGGAAAAGACCGAGCTCAGGCCGTCGGCGATGAGGTTCACGCCGACCACGAGCGACGCCAGGGCCAGGGCCGGGAACAGCACTGCCCAGGGGGCGGCCTGCAGGTTGACCCTCTCGACGGCGACGCTAAGGCCCCAGTCGGGCGAGGGTGGTTCGAGCCCGAACCCGAGGAACGACAGCGTCGCGACGGTGAACACGGCGTAGCCCAGGCGCACCGTGCCCTCGACGATGATCGGCTGCGTGATGTTGGGCAGGATCTCGCGCGCCATGACGAAGGCCGAGCGCTCGCCACGCAGGCGCGCCGCCAGGACGTATTCGCGCTCGCGCTCGCCGATGACCGCCGAGCGGATGGTGCGCGAGATCACCGGCGTGAACAGCGCCCCGATGACGACGATGAGAACGACGTACGACTTGCCGAGCAGCGAGATGATGAGGATCGACGTGATGATGATCGGCAGCGCCAGAAACGCGTCGACGACACGCATGATGATGTCGTCGGTGAGACCCCGGTAGAAGCCGGCGATCAGGCCGACCATGCCTCCCCACAGCAGCGCGAGCATGGTGGCGAGCGGCGCGATGATGAGCACCGTGTGAGCGCCGGCCATGGTACGGGCGAAGACGTCGCGGCCGAGGTCGTCGGTGCCGAACCAGTGTGCTCCGCTGGGCGACCGCAGAATGGCGAAGGGATGCGGCAGCGCCGGAGCCTGGGTGAAGGCCGTCGAAAAGATGCCCATGAAGATCCAGAACAGCACGATGAGACAGCCGACCACGAAGGTCGGGCTGTGCAGCAGCGCCTTGACGAGATAGCGGCGCTGACGGCGCTGTTCGGCCGACGCGGCGGCATCGGCCCGCAGCTCGTCCAGGTGGCGATCGGGAGCCGTACCGGCGGCCGCCACCTCAGCCACCCATGCGGATGCGCGGGTTCAGGAAGGCGACCACGACGTCGGCGATCAGGTTGGAGAGCATGTAGAGCACGGCGACAACGAGCACGCAGGCCTCGAGCAGCGGCAGGTCGTGGTTGAGCGCCGCTTGTACCATGTAGTAACCGATGCCCGGATAGACGAACAGGGTCTCGATGACCACGAGGCCGCCGATCAGCCAGCCGATCTGGCTGCCGATCACGGTGACGGTCGGCACCAGGGCATTGCGCAGCACGTGTCCGAAGATCACGCGACGCTGCGGCAGACCCTTGAGCACCGCCGTGCGGATGTAGGGCTGGTTGAGCACCTGCACCGTGCCCACGCGAGCCATGCGCGCGATGTAGCCGAGCTCGAGCAGCATGAGCGGAATGGCCGGCAGGATGAGGTAGTAGAAGCGGTCGATGAACGGCGAGCCCTGCGGCGGCAAGGCGTTGACCGGCAGCCAGTGGAGCGTGACGGAGAAGATGACGATGAGGATGACGCCGCTCACGAACTCAGGGATGACGGTCATGGACAGCGACGAGATAGTGATCGCCCGGTCGAGGAAGCTGTCGCGCCGCAGGCCGGCGTAGACGCCCACGAAGATCGAGGTGGGCACGATGATGGCGAGCGCGAAGCCGGCCAGGAGCAGCGAGTTGCCGAGGGCGCGCATGACGAAGGCGAAGACGGGTGTGCTGTACTGATACGAGCTGCCCCAGTGGCCGGTGACGAANNATGGGCTTGTCCATGCCCAGGCTGTGGTTGAGCCGGTCGACGGCCGATTGCGTGGCGTAGGGGCCGAGGATGAAGCGCCCCACGTTGCCCGGCAGAACCTCTGCCAGGGCGAACACGAGGATCGACACGAGGATCAGCGTCGGCACCATGAGAAGCAGCCGGCGACCGATGAGGCGCGCCATCCCGGGTTCCCTTACGTCAGTCTCTGTTCGATGTCACGCGCCTGCGTCACTTCGTCATGTAGGCCTGGCTGACGTCGAAGTAGAACGAGCCCGGGCCCTGGATGTTGTACACGTTCTTCTTCTGCGTACGCAGCTGGGAGATGTAGAAGGCCACCACGATCGGCGTCTCGTCCTGCTGGATCGACGACAGCTTGGTGGCCAGCGTCGTGCGGCTGGTCTCGTCGGTGGTCGACTCGTACTGGTTGAAGGCGGTGACGAAGTCCTTGTTGTTCCAGTGCGAAGAGCTCCAGGCGCTGGTCGGCAGGAGCATGGCCTGCGCGTAGACGCCCGGCGTCGGCCGGCTGCCCCACTCGACGATGACCTCGGGCGCGTTGAGCCACGGCGTGGTGCTGTTGGAGCCCGCGTAGATCGCGTTGTAGCTGATCTCGTTGATCTTGACGTTGATGCCGGCCGGCTTGCACTGGGCCTGGATGAGCTGCGCGAACGCCGGGTTCTCGAGGTAGTTGGCGACGGTCAGCGTGACATCGAGGCCGCTGGCATGTCCGGCGTCTGAGAGGAGCTGCTTGGCCTTGGTGTAGTCCTGGGCCCGCACCGCCGGAGTCGGGCTGCCCGGAAAGACCGTGGGCTCCCAGAAGGTGTCGTAGCCGAGGTTGCTGCGCCCGCCGTACAGCGCCTGGTTGATGGCCTTGCGGTCGAGCGAGTAGGCGACCGCCTGGCGGACCTTCTTGTCCTGCCAGGGAGTCTTGTTGACGTTGAAGGCGAGCTCGCGGATGCCGGTCGACGGGTAGACGTCGACCCTCAGGCTGGCATCGCTCAGCACCGAGGCGCCACCCTGGAAGACCGTCTGCGGCTGCACGTCGACCGCGCCCGACTGGAGCTGGAGGTTGGCCGCCGAGGTATCGGTGACCAGCGCGAACTCGAGCTGGTCGAGGTAGGGAAGCTGGCGTCCCTGGGCGTCCTTGCCCCAGTAGTTCGGGTTCTTGACGAGCGTGACGTGCTGGTTGGTGACGAAGCTCTTGAGCATCCAGGGGCCCGTGCCCACTGCCTTCTTCTGGAAGTTGCCGGCGTAGTTGCGGGGCAGGATGGCGGTGTTGTACGACGACGCGCTCACCAGGTACGGGAAGTCGGCGAACGGCTTGTCGAGGTTGAACTGGACGGTGTGCGTGTCGACTGCCTTCGTGCCGCCGGGCGACAGGATGCCGGCGAGGGCGGCGAGGGCGCCCGAACCGCTCTTGGGGTTGATGACACGCTCGATACTGGCCACGACGTCGGCCGCCTCGAAGGGGCTGCCGTCGTTGAACGTGACGCCCTGGCGAAGCTTGAAGGTCCAGACGTCGCCCTTGGTGTTGGGCGCCCAGCTCAGCGCGAGTTTGGGCTTCAGCGCGTTCTCGTTGGTGAGATCGATGAGGTACTCGGCGATCTGGTAGACGAGGACGATACCGCCCTGGTCGTAGATGGTGATCGGGTCGAGCGCCTTGAGCGGCGGCGGGATGACGGCCTTCAAGGTGCCGCCGGTGACGACCGCCGGAAGGGCGCTGCCGCTGGCCGCCGCCGACGGCGACGCGCTCGTGCCGCCCGACGAGCCGCAGGCCGCGAGCAGCTGAGCGATGACGGTCGCCGAGAGGCCGAAGACCGAGGCGCGGACGAGCAGCTGGCGCCGCGTCATGTGGCCGTTCAGGACTTCCTCGACCAGATGGTGCCCGTATTCCCGTGCGTAGTTCTCGTCAGCCATATCGTGACTCCCCCTGTAAGAGCTTTGCTCAACGATGAGAATGGGGCGGAGCTGCACGACGACGCTTCGTCCCGATTCCCGTCACCATACACACGCGCCAACAGTCTGGCAATAGAGTTTGACCGGTTAGTTAGCAGATGACCGCCGACAAGAGGATGATTGTTCTGCGCGATCTCGCCCCAACAGCCAAATACTCGGCTTGGATGCCGCTGTGCCAACAGATGTGCAACCGGACGCGGCGCCGAACCGAGCTCCGCCCCGCTGCCCTCAGGCGCCGCCGTCTTCGGCGCTGTCCTCGCTGCCCACCTTCGCTTGCCGCGTATCCGTCGCCGAGCCGGCCTCAGTCGAGCCGGACGCCCTGGTCTCTGAGTGCCGCCTGGACGCGCCGGACGTCGACGTCGCCGGCGTTGCGGCCATCCGCCAGCGACACGGCGGCGGCCACGCCCGCGGCCTGGCCGGTCACGGCGCAACACATCTGGTTGCGGATCGCTGCGTGCGAGATCTGGTCGCCCGCCACGCAGCGCCCCGCGACCAGGAGGTTCTCGACCCCACGCGGTACGAGGATCCCGTAGGGCACCTGGAAGTAGCGTCCCGTCGTGGGCAGGATCAGGATGCCGTAGCCGTCGATGAACTCGGGGAAGATGCCGACCGCATCATCGAAGCGCGCCTCGCCGCGCACGTCGCCGGCGGTGAGCTCGTAGCGGCCCACGATCTTGCGCGAGTCGCGTGTGCCGAGGGTCATGCCGAAGGAGCGCAGCCGAGCCTGCTCGAAGCCTGGGGCAAAGCGCCGCAGCGCCTCGATCGCCAGCAGCGCCTGGCGGCGGCCCTCGATCTCGGCTCGCGTGCTGTCGCGCACGTCGGTACAATCGCAGCCCGCCATCACCACCATGTTGAGAGAGGTCGCTTCGCCGGCGTCGGTGATATGGCCCCAGGTGCCGCCGATGCTGCCGGCGCCCTCGGGGATGATCCCCTCTCTGCGAGCCTGATCGAACGGCTCCTGGAGGTACGGGCTGAAGAGGTCGTCCTCTTTGCCCGTCGTCTCGATGGCCCAGCACCGTCCCCAGTCCCCGTAGGTCGGGTGGCTGGCGGCGACGTAGTCGAGGAACCGCCGCTTGTCGACGCCCGAGCACGAGAACATGACGGTGACACCCATCATCTCGCCCACCGGAGTCTTGCGGCAGGGAGCCCCGGCACGCCAGGCGATGTCGGCGTCGCCGGTCGCGTCGATGACCCGTTGCGCCAGGACGGCCAGCCGGCCGGACTTGCTCTCGGTGACCACCCCCGTGACGACGCCGGAGTCGACGATCGGCTCGGTGGCCAGGCAGTGCAGCAGCGGCTCGACGCGAGCCTCCTGCAGCAGGGTGTCGGCCACGACCTTGAAGAGTTCCGGGTCGAGCGCCTCGCTCAGCGACTGGGACTCCGGCTGCGTACCGCCCATGGCCCGGGCCCGCTGCTCGAACTCGATGCCGATGCCCTCCAGGTCGACCGTGCCCTCGTGCCTGTACCAGGCGATACTGTCGACCCCCACCTGCGAGATGACGCCCCCGAAGCAGCCGTAGCGGTCGAGCAGCGTGGTCCGCGCGCCGGCCCGCGCGGCGGCGAGCGCCGCCGCGAGCCCGCCGGGGCCGCCGCCCACGACGAGCACCTCCGTCTCGCACAGCACCGGAGTATCGCGCGATGGTTCGGTGATGTGCGTCATCGGAGCTCCCGTGACCTCGAAGGGTTTGGCAGGTGGCGACAGTATGTCATAGCGGCCTCACGATCATCGGTGCGGCCCCTCGTAGGCCGCGCCTTCGTCTGCTAAGATGGCGTACGGACGCTAATCGGTCGGTCAATTAGCACCCCTTACGCGTTGGGTCCGGCGCGATCGTCGGGTGCGCCGACACGCGAGGGTCAGGCGCGCGGCCGAAGGAGGGGGGCTCGTGAGTACCGACAGGGCGGCGTTCAGGACACCTGGAGCAGGCCGCCGCGCGGCAGCCCCGGCGCGCCCGCGCTTCGCCTTCGATGATCCCCTGCCGGGGCTTCCCAAGACGGCCCGCAAGCTGCTGGTCGCCGCCAAGGAGATCGTCGCCGACGAGGGTTTCGAGGCCCTCACCCTCAAGGCCGTGAGCGAACGGGCCGGCGAGAACAAGGCCATGGTCTCCTACTACTTCGACAACAAAGCCGGGCTCGTCGCCGCGGTCCTCGACTCGGTCATCCACGACGAATACCTCGTCTCGCTGGACCGCATGAGAGACGTCGCGCCCGGCGAGCGTACCCAGCGCGTCGTCTCGGAGATGCGGCGCCTGGCCGCCGCCGACGACGACTTCAAGGTGTTCTTCGAGCTCCTGCCCTACGTCCTGCGCGACGACGTGCTACGGCGCCGCGTCGCGCGGCTCTACCAGTGGTATTGGAGCGTGAAGCTCGAGTGGCTAGGGCTGAAGGACGAGTCCGAGCCCATGGCCGACCCCGACCTCCTCGGGCTCGCTCAGGTGCTCAGCGCCGTCATCGACGGACTCGCCATCCAGGCGGCGCTCAACCCCGGGTTCGATCTTGGACCGCCGTATCGGGCCTTCGCCAGGATGCTCGAGCGCTCGCTGCCGGGAGCGCCCAACGGTTAAGCGGCGACCTGGGGCCCGATCCGATGGCCTCCCCGCGTCGGCCGCAACGGCGGGCACGACGACGCGCAGGTCCTGAGATCCTCGGCGAGGGGGCGCGCGGCGCGCCTTGCGGCGCGCCGCGCGCCCCCCACCGGGTCGCAAGCTCGGCCGGACCGCCGGTAGACGACCGCGGCCTCGCCTTCAAGCGCCTGAAGCGGCTGCCTTAGGCGACGCCCAGCAGGCCCTTGGCGGCCGTCACGGCTTCGATGGCGTCCTCGGCGTAGCCGTCGGCGCCGATCTCGTCGGCCCAGGCGCGGGTCGTGGGAGCGCCGCCGATCATGACCTTGACGCCCTCGCGCAGACCGGCGGCCTTCAGGGCCTCGATGGTCTTCTGCTGGTTGGGCATGGTGGTGGTCAGCAGGGCGGAAAGCAGCAGCAGGTCGGGCTTGACCTCCGCGCATTTGGCCACGAAGGTCTCGGGGGCCACGTCGCAGCCCACGTCGGTGACCTCAAATCCGGCCGCCGAGAGCATCGAGCAGACGATC
>PMKK01000287.1 GCA_003157715.1 Actinomycetota bacterium | reverse complement strand
CATCGTGCACGTCAGCGCCAAGGATCTCGGCACCGGTAACGAGCAGAAGATCACGATCACCGCGTCGAGCGGCCTCAGCGAGCAGGACATCGAAGGCATGATGAAAGACGCCGAGTCGCACGCCGAAGAGGATCGCCGCGGACGCGAGGTCGCCGAGGTCAAAAACAACGCCGAGAACCTCGTGTACTCGACCGAGAAGTCACTGCGCGACATGGGCGACCGTGTCGACCAGGCGACTCGCGACGAGATCGAGGCAGCGGCCGTCGAGGTGCGCAAGGCCCTCGACACCGAGAACATCGACGACATCAAGGCCAAGACCGAGACCCTTATGCAGGCCTCGCACAAGCTCGCCGAGGCAGTCTACCAGCAGGCGCAGCAGCAGTCCCAGTCGGCAGGCGACGGGGCCGGCGACGGTCAGCCCGGCGGCGACGAGAACGTCGAAGAGGGCGACTACGAGGTCATCGACGACGACGAGAAGAAGTAACGCGCTCGCGCCGATTGCGGCGAGCGCGCAAGCGAACCGAGGTCCACTGCCGCCGGGCCACACGGGCCCGGCGGGCAGGACCGGAAAGGAGTGAAGACTTCAATGGCGATCATCAGATGGGATCCCTTCCGCGAGATGACGAGCTTGCAGAGCCAGGTGAACCGGCTCGCCGATTCGCTGTGGTCGGGGCGTCAGGAAAGCTGGGTACCGGCGATCGACGTGTTCGACAGACAAGACGCCGTCGTGCTCAAGGCCGAGCTGCCGGGCATGAAAGTCGACGACATCCAGATCGAAGTCGACGACAACGTCCTCACTCTCAAGGGCGAGCGCGTCTTCGAAGAGAAGGTCGACGAGGAGCGCTACTACCGGATAGAGCGGCGTCACGGCACGTTTCAGCGCAGCCTCGCTCTGCCGCAGGGTGTGAAGACCGACGAGATCCAGGCTACCTACGAGGACGGCGTTCTCAAAGTGACCGTTCCCAAGGCCGAAGCCGAGAGGCCAAAGCGCATCGAAGTCAAACCCGCGCGGACGACCGTCGAAGCGACGACCGCGAGGGTGTAAGGAGCCCGGTCACCGGGGCCCGCTCGTGGCGGGCGGGGCGTGCCGCCCCGCCCGCCACTAGCCCCGGCGATGCGCGGCAGGCGCGGCCGGCAGACCGGCGCGGGTGACCAGGACCGAACAGGGCAAGAGGGCAGAGGCGACCCGGCGATCACGACAGAGAGCGATTAAACCAATGACGACTCCCCCCGAAAAGAAGGACCGGCACGCGAAGACGAAGCGAGACGCCGGCACGCCCGGCGCCGCTCGCGCGGCGCAGCCGGACCCGGCGCCCGATACCGCCGGCAAGGCGGCGGGCGCGCCCGGCGGCACGACCGCCGCCGGCGACGCGACGCACGATGCCGGCGCGACGGGCACGCCTTGGGGCGCCGCCCCCGAGCCCGACGTGAGTCCGCAGGCGCTGGCCGAGCGGCTGCGGTTCGTGTTGGCCGAACGCGACCAGTACCTCGACCACCTGCAGCGCCTGAAAGCCGAGTTCGAGAATTACCGCAAGCGCGTGCAGCGCGACAACGAAGCCGTCGTGGCGCGTGCCGGCGAGCGCGTCATCGAATCGCTGCTGCCGGTCGTCGACAACCTGCAGCGCGCGCTCGAAGCGGCCGGGCGCCACGAGGAAGGGCAGGTCATCGAGGGCATCGAGGTCGTGACGGGCCAGCTGCGCTCGGTGCTGGCGGGACACGGACTCGAAGAGGTGCCGGCCGCGGCCGGGCTGCCGTTCGACCCGAATGTCCACGAGGCGGTCGTCGCGCAGGAGCACGACGACTACGACGAGGGTACGATCATCGCCGTGCTCGAGCCCGGCTACCTGCTGCACGGCAGGCTGCTGCGACCCTCCAGAGTGATCGTGGCGAGGTAGTCGATGGCCGATTTCTACCAGACCCTGGGTGTGCCGCGCGGCGCTTCGCACGACGAGATCCGCAAGGCTTTTCGCAAGCTCGCGCGCCAGTATCATCCCGACAAGAACCCCGGCGACAAGGCTTCCGAAGAGAAGTTCAAAGAGGCCAACGAAGCCTACGAGACGCTCTCCGACGCAGAGAAGCGCAAGCACTACGACGAGCTGCTGAAGCTGGGTGCCTTCGACCCGCGCACCGGCCGGCCCTCGCAAGGCGGTTTTCAGGGTTTCGACCCGCGCATGTACCAGCAGGGCGGTCAGACGTTCCAGATGGGCGACTTCGGAGACATCCTGTCGAGCCTCTTCGGCGGCGCGGGGCAGGCCGCAGGGCGCCGCGGCGGCGGCCGCGGCGCGGCTCAGCGCGGCGCCGACCTGCAGGCCGACGTGACGATCTCGTTCGAGGACTCGCTCAGCGGCGCCTCGGTGCGGGTGCCCGTCGAAAGCAGCGGTCCCTGTCCGGCTTGCCACGGTTCGGGAGCGGCGCCCGGCACTTCGCCCAAGATCTGCCCGGAGTGCCACGGCCGCGGCGTGCTGGCGCAAAACCAGGGCCCCTTCGCCATCTCGGTGCCCTGCCCGCGCTGTCACGGCAACGGCACGGTGATCGATTCTCCCTGCCCGACCTGCCACGGCAGCGGCAACACGCGGCAGACGCGCCGCTACGCGGTCAAGATCCCGCCGGGCGCCAAGGAGGGCACCAAGATCCGCCTGAAGGGCAAAGGAGAGGGCGGCGCCGGCGGCGGCCCCGCGGGAGACCTCTACGTGGTGACCCACGTCGAGGACTCGGAGCTGTTCGAGCGCCGCGGCGACGACTTTCTGATCGAGGTGCCGGTGACGATGGCCGAAGCGATGCTGGGCCTGACCGCGCGCATCCCGACACCCGACGGCGGCAAGGTCTCGCTCAAGGTGCCGGCGGGCAGCGCCGACGGTCGTACGCTGCGACTGCGCGGCAAGGGCGCGCCGCGCCTCAAGGGCGGCGGCAAAGGCGACCTGCTGGCGCGCGTGCGCCTGATCGTGCCCGGCAAGCTCACCAAGGAACAGAAGAGGCTCGCCGAGGAGTTCGGCAAGACCGAGGCCGATCCGCGTGCCGCGCGTTTCGGCGCGTTATAGGCGTTGTAGGCAAAGAAAGGCACGGGCGGTGATCTGCCATGGCCCACTCCGATGATCCCACGAGGCCGCTGTTCATGATCTCGATCGCGGCCGAGCTGGCCGCGATGCATCCGCAGACGCTGCGCGTCTACGAGCGTCGCGGCCTGCTGCAGCCGCAGCGATCGGCCAAGAACACGCGGTTGTACTCGCTGGCCGACGTCGAGCGTCTGCGCCGCATTCAGGAGCTGACCGACTTCGGCCTCAATCTGGCCGGCGTCGAACGCGTGCTGGCCCTCGAAAGCCAGCTCGCGGTCATGGCCGGACAGCTCGACCGGCTGCGGGCCGAACTGGCGCGCGCCGCCGACGACCTGCGCCAGCAGGTGCGCGAGGCCGAGCGCTCGTCTCGCCACGACCTGGTGCCACTGGCCCACATGGCGATCGTGCGCGTCGGCAAGCGGCGCCGCTGACTTGCCCCCCACGAGACGAACGAGCGCAAGTGATGAAAGAAGAGTGAGGACCACATGGATGTGAGTAAGTTCTCCGAGCGGGCACGCGAAGCGATCGAGACGGCTCAGGGCGTGGTGCGCCGTGGGCCGGGCAACATGCTGGGCACCGAGCACCTGCTGATCGGTGTGCTGAGCCTGCCGGGGGGCATCGTCGAGCAGATCCTGAACCTCGTCGGCATCGACAAGGGCGCCGCCATGACGCGCGCCAACCAGTTCGCCCAGAACCAGCCTGCCGGCTCCGGCCCGCCGACGCCGCCGCCGGCCGACATGCTCTACCTTTCGCCGCGCGCCAAGGCGGCGATCGACATCGCCGTCCAGGAGGCCCAGAAGCTGGGCGACGAGTTCGTCGGCACCGAGCACCTGCTGCTGGGTGTCTTCCTCGAGGCCGAGGGCCCCGGGGCCGCCATCCTCAAGGACCTCGGCGCCACCGAAGACAAGCTTCGCCAGGCGCTGGCCGAGCTGCGCGCCGGCGGCACCGACTACGAGGGCGCCGCCACCGGCGAAAGCATGCTCAAGAAATACACGCGCGACCTCACCGCGCTGGCCCGGGAGGACCGCCTCGATCCGGTGATCGGGCGCGACGCCGAGATCAAGCGCGTCATCCAGGTGCTCAGCCGCCGTACCAAGAACAATCCCGCCCTGATCGGCGAGCCGGGCGTCNNGAGTTCGAGGAACGCCTCAAGGGCGCGCTCGACGAAGTCCAGCGCGCCAAGGACGTCGTGCTGTTCATCGACGAGCTGCACAACGTCGTGGGCGCCGGTGCGGCGGAGGGTGCGATCGACGCCTCGAACCTGATGAAGCCGATGCTGTCGCGCGGCGAACTGCAGTGCGTCGGCGCCACTACGCTCGACGAGTACCGCGAACACATCGAGAAGGATTCGGCCCTCGAACGGCGCTTCCAGCCCATCATCGTGCCCGAGCCCACCGTCGAGGAGACCGTCGCGATCCTGCGCGGCCTGCGCGACAAATACGAGGCCCACCACAAAGTGAAGATCACCGACGCGGCGCTGACCGAGGCGGCCCGGTTGGCCGACCGCTACATCAGCGACCGCTTTCTGCCCGACAAGGCCATCGACCTGATCGACGAGGCGGCCAGCAAACTGCGCATCGAGACCACCATGCTGCCGCCGGAGCTGCGCGAGATGGAGCTGCGGCTCGGCGAGCTCACCCGCGAAGGCGCGGCCGCCGTGCAGGCGCAGGACTACGAGAAAGCCGCCCAGCTCAAGGAGCAGACCGACAAGATCCAGGAGACCTTCGTCGAGGCCAAGAACGCCTGGCTCTCCGACAAGGGCATCGCCGACGCCACCGTCGACGCCGACGAGATCGCCGACATCGTGAGCTCCTGGAGCGGCGTCCCGGTGCAGCGCATGCTGCAGGAAGAGGCCGACAAGCTGCTTGTCATGGAGGAGAGCCTGCACAGCCGGCTCGTCGGCCAGGACCGCGCCGTCGAGGCGGTGGCCGAGGCGGTGCGCCGGGCGCGCGCCGGTCTCAAAGACCCCAAGCGGCCGATCGGCTCGTTCATCTTTCTGGGACCCACCGGCGTCGGCAAGACCGAGCTCGCCCGGGCACTCGCCGAGTTTCTGTTCGACGACGAAAGCGCTCTCATCAGGCTCGACATGAGCGAGTACATGGAGAAGTTCTCGGTCTCGCGGCTGGTCGGCTCGCCGCCCGGCTACGTCGGCTTCGACGAAGGGGGACAGCTCACCGAGGCGGTGCGTCGCCGGCCCTACAGCGTGGTGCTGTTCGACGAGATCGA
>PMKK01000332.1 GCA_003157715.1 Actinomycetota bacterium | reverse complement strand
GCCCGCTCGAGATGGCCAACGCCTACGCGACCCTGGCCGACGGCGGCGAGCGTCTGAGCGGCACGATGATGGCCGACGGCGTGCCGGCGCCGATCTCGATCACCCGGGTGACCGACGCGCGCGGCCATACCCTGGTGCGCAACACCCTGGTGCGGTCGCGCGCGCTACTGCCCTGGCAGGCCGGCCTCGAGACCTCGATCCTGCAGCAGGTGATCGCACGCGGCACCGGGCAGGCGGCGGCCATCGGCCGGCCGGCCGCCGGCAAGACAGGCACGACCACAAACTTCGCGGACGCCTGGTTCTGCGGCTACACGCCGGACCTGGCGGCGGCCGTGTGGGTGGGCTACCCGAGCTCGCAGCGCGAGATGATCGTGCGCGGCATCAAGGTCGCCGGCGGCACCTTCCCGGCGATGATCTGGAGCCGCTTCGCGGCCGGCGCCCTGGCGGGTGTGCCGGCCCACGCGTTCCCGCCGTTCAACGTGCCGCCGGTCACGAAACGCATTCTGTGCGCCCGCAGCGGCGCCCTGGCAACCAGGTGGTGTCCCGAACGTCTGAAGTGCTTCTTCTTCGACGCCCAGGGGCCCACCGAATCGTGCACGTTCCACGGCCCGCTGCGGGTGAGCGTGCCCGCCCTGACAGGGTTGGACCTCGGAGCGGCCCAGGCGCAGCTGCGGGCCAAAAAGCTCGGCTGGCAGATCGCCTACCTGCCCGGCGATCCGGCTCAGCAGGGCCTCGTCGTGGGCCAGTCACCATCGACCGGCGAGAGCATCCTTCAGGGGACCGACGTCACGCTGCGTGTCGGCAGCGGTCCCCTGTACATCGTGCCGGACGTCGTGGGACGGTTCCGGGGCGCCGCCGAGGAGACGCTGCAGGCGGCCGGCTTTGCCGCCACGGTGGCCTACGACGGCGTGTCCGGAGGGGTGCAGGGCACGGTGGTCAGCCAGCAGCCGGCGGGCGGGACGTCCGGCCAGGGGACGGTCAGGATCGTCGTGCACGGCAGCGCCATGAACGTCGTAGTGCCGTCTGCGAAGGGCCTGACGCTGGCCGCAGCCCAGGCTGCTCTGGCGGCCGTCGGACTGGGGGCCGAAGTGGCAGCCGGCAGCGCCGACGCGCTGGTGGTCTCCCAGACACCGACCGCGGACTCGACCGTCGAGCTCGGCGCCCTGGTGCGCCTCAACTTCGCGGCACAGCCGGCGCCGAGCGCCTCTCCGTAGCGACTGTCGCCGCGCAAGGGTGTCCGCCGCGCGACGGTGCCCGCCGCGCGGTCAGGCGACGCCGCGGAAAAGGTGGCCCGTCGTGAACCGTTCGCGGTCGCTGAAGGCCGCGAGGCCGGCCAGGCCGGCGCGAGCGAAGGCGCGGCGCTCGTCGGTGTTGAGATCGGCCTGCACGACGATCACGCCGCGCACGCCCGCCGCGGCGAGCTCGTCCAGCCGCCCGCAGATGTTGGTCACCCTCGAGCTGAAGATGCGGGTCTCACCAGGGGCGACCAGCACTGGGAACGCATAGCCGCGAGTGTCGGTCAGCGTGAGCGCGCCGGGAGCCGCCGGTGGCGAGCCGGGAGCCGCCAGGCCCTCCGCCAACCCCAGGGTGTCGCGGCTCACGAGTACTTGTTCACGCCCGAAGGCAAGCGCCTCGACAAGCGGCGCGGCGGGAGCGCCTCCTCGGCCTCCGGCCGCCGCTGAAAGGCCCGTCGTGAGGCGGCTGATGTCGTCGAGTGACAGCTCCGCGCTGCACACCAGGCCGGCGGCCCCGAAGAGCGGCACCGTCCGCGGGTTCAGCCCTTGCAGCGGGTACTCGAGCAGCACAGTGTCGGCCCACGACAGCGCCGCGACGTGTCGGGCGTAGACGGCATCCCAGCCGATCGCCGCGACGGCGCGCGCCCACGGCTCGTCACTATCGAACAGCACCTCCGGGCCGCGGACCCGCAACGCCAATCCCTGACTGCGGGCGCGAGCGACGGCGGCGCTGATCGAGCCGAGGTCGTCGCCCGACCTCAGATCCAGACAAAGGGCGTCGATGCCATCCTGCGCGACGGGCTCCTCCCCGGGGCGCACGCGCAAGACGATCTGCAAAGCCGGGGAGACAATCGGCGCGGCGGGCGCGGCGGCGGTGGTGAACGTCGACGTGGCGGGCGGAGCGGTGGTGAACGTCGGCGCGACGGCGGTCGGAGCGGTGGTGAACGTGGACGTGGCGGGCGCAGACCGCCGCCACCGCCCGAGCCGCCGCTTGTCGAGTGCCGCCACGGCCAGGCGGCGCAGCTCCTTGAGTTCGCCGACCCCCAGGAACAAGCCCTCTTCGACGGCGAACTCGCAGGAGCGCAGCTCGTAGGGCGTGCCGCCGAGTGCCGCGATCGCGCGTCGCGCCTTGTCGGCGGTCAGGCCCGCGGTCCGCGCGGCGGCAAGCGGTGTGCCGCCCTCGACCGTGACCTCTTCCCCATCGCCCGTCACAGTCAGGCGCGGGCACTCGCCCCGGCGACCACGCAGAACGGCTGCGAGAGCGATCGGCCGGGCGAGCACGCGCGCCGCGACTGCGTCGCCGGCAAAGGCCTCGTCCCGACCGGAGCTCGTGCGAAACACCCTGTCCTTGACGCTCACCCGCTCTCGCACGCGCAGCACGATGCGCCCGCCGTCGGCGTTGCGTGCGCGGTCGGCGAGCCGACCCGCGCCGGCGGACACAGGCGCCAGCAGCGCCTCGAGCCGAGCAGGCTCGGTCGCTCCCGCGACCGTGTAGATCTGCANNTGGCTTCGTCGACGGCCTCGACCCGACCGATCTGGACGCCCCGGTGCCCGCCGCGACCGCCACCGCGCACGGCGGCGTGACGACCCTCGAGGTGCGCCGTCGTGAAGCCGCGCGAGAAGCTCTGTTCGAGGCGCTCGATCCAGGCCGGCGACACCGTGAACCCGGCAGGGTCGGCGAGCGCCGCGTCGAGCGCCGCGCGATAGACAGCCGTCGTCACGGCGACGTAGGCCGGGTCTTTCATGCGGCCCTCGATCTTGAGCGAGGTGACTCCCGCCGCGAGCAGTGCCGGCAACGCACCGATGGCCGCCAG
>PMKK01000136.1 GCA_003157715.1 Actinomycetota bacterium | reverse complement strand
CCCTGCGGGCCGCGCGCAGCGACCTCGAGCTCTTCGTCGCCGCGATCGCCGACCCGGCCGTGCTCGCCCGCTACGTGCGGGCGGTGAACGAATTGCCGCCCCCTCAGGTGTGGTGGACAATGGTGGCGAACCTCGAACTGGAGGGACTGTGGAGACAGTGACCACCGCACGCCTCGCCAACGGACGCGTCCTTGGCGCGGGCGAGCCGCCGTATCTCATCGCCGAGATCGGTGCCAACCACAACGGCGACATGGATCTCTGCCGGCGCCTGATCGACGAGGCCAAGGCGGCCGGCGCCGACGCCGTCAAGTTCCAGAGCTGGTCGGCGTCGTCGCTCATCTCCGCGGCCGAGTACGCCCGTCACACAAGCTACGGCGACACCAAGAAGCACTTCGGTTCGCTCCACGAGATGGTGGAGCGCTATCAGCTCACTCCCGACCAGCACGAGCAGGCCGCCGCCTACTGCCGCGCCGCCGGCGTCGACTTTCTCTCGACGCCCTTCAGTCCGGCCGAGGTCGATCTGCTCGTCGCCCTCGACGTGCCGGCCATCAAGATCGCCTCCATGGACGTCGTTCATCTGCCGCTGCTCGAGTACGTCGGTCACACCAGACTGCCCGTGGTGCTGTCGACCGGCATGGCGACCACGGCCGAGGTGGCGCGCGCCGTCGACGCGCTGCGGGCCGCCGGCACGAGCGACCTGGTGCTGCTGCACTGCGTCTCGATCTACCCGCCCGAGCCCGACACCGTCAACCTGCGCAACATGGACGGCCTGCGCGGCGCGTTCGCGCTGCCCGTGGGCTTCAGCGACCACACCATCGGTGTCGCCGTGCCGCTCGCGGCGGTAGCGCTCGGCGCCTGCGTGATCGAGAAGCACTTCACCCTCGACAAGGACCTCGAGGGCTGGGACCACGCCATCTCCGCCGACCCCGCCGAGCTGGCCGCCATCGCGGCCGGCGGGCGCGCCGTATGGGCCGCGCTGGGCGCGACCGAACGCACGGTGGGCGAGGCCGAGCTCGCCAAGCGCCGTCAGTTCCGGCGGCGAGTCGTGCTGCGCCGGGCGCTTGCCGCCGGCCGGCCGCTGGCTTTCGACGACCTTGACTTCAAGCGCCCCGGCACGGGCATCGGGCCCGACGAGACGCGCTACGTCGTCGGGCGCCGCGTCGCCCGTGACCTGCCCGCAGACCACGAGCTCGAATGGAGCGACCTCGCCTAGATGAATGACGTGACCCGCGCGCCCGGAGCCGACATCGTCATCGTCGGCGCGGCCGGGATCGCCAAGGAGATCGCCGTGCTGATCGACGACGTGAATGCCGCGAGCGGCGTGGCGAGGTGGAACCTCCTCGGCTACATCGATGCCGACAAGCGACACGTGGGCCTGCCGCACGGCCGGCATCGGATCGTGGGCGACGACGGCGACCTGCTGGCCTGGCCCACGCCGGTGGCGTGCGTGTTCGGCATCGGCTGGCCGGCCCGGATCGCGGCGGCGGCGGACGGGCTCGCGGCGGCCGGGCACATCACATACCCCTCACTGGTCCATCCGACGGCCGTGGTCGGGCCGCTGGTAGCTCTGGGCGAAGGGACCATCCTGTGCGCGGGGACGATCGTGACGACCGACGTGCGGATCGGCTCGCGGACCCTCGTCAACCTGCAGACGGCGATCGGCCACGACGCCCGCATCGGCGACGATTGCGTGCTCAACGTGGGCGTGCGTGTGTCGGGCAACGTCCGCGTGGGCGCGCGCTGCCTCGTGGGTTCGGGTGCCGTCGTCCTCCAGGGGCTTACCATCGGCGACGACGCCGTCGTCGCGGCCGGGGCGGTCGTCACGCACGACGTGGCCGCCGGCGAGACGGTGGCCGGGGTGCCGGCGCGACCGCTCAGGACGCGCGGGGGCAACCAGTGACGCTGCGCCACATCGATCAGGGCGAGCGTCTCGCGCGGGTCACGGTCGCGCCCGATCTGGCGTTGAACGATGCCATCCAGCATCTCGACCAGGCCGGCCTGGGCGTGCTGCTGCTCGTCGACGCGGCCGGCCGGCTCGCCGGTCTGCTGACCGACGGCGACCTGCGCCGCGCACTGCTGGCCGGCAATCCGCTGACCGGACCGTGCCGTGAGATCGCCACCGCCGAGCCGCTCGTCGCAGCCGTCGACATCGAAGCCGCCGACGCCCTGGAGCTCATGGACACGGCCCGCGCCTACGAGCTCAATCACCTGCCCCTGATCGACGCCGAGGGCCGGCTTGCCGGGCTCGTCCTGCGCTCCGATATGGTCGCCGATCCCGGCGACCTCGGCGTCGCGGCGGTCGTCATGGCCGGCGGCCTCGGTCTGCGGCTCAGGCCGCTCACCGACGACACCCCCAAGCCGATGCTGCTGGTCGGTGGCCGGCCGCTCATGGAACACATCATCGGCCAGCTGCGCGAGGCAGGGATCCGCCGGGTGAACGTCACGACCCATTATCGCCACGACAAGATCGCCGAGCATTTCGGCGACGGTGGCGACTTCGGCGTCGCGATCGACTACGTCAGCGAGGACCGCCCCCTGGGCACCGCCGGCGCCCTCGGCCTGCTCGCCGCGCGTGACGAGCCGCTGCTCGTCGTCAACGGCGACATCCTGACGCGGGTCGACTTCCGCGCGATGCTCGGCTTTCACCGTCGCGAGCAGGCCGCCTTCACGGTGGGCGTGCGCCGCTACGCGGTCGATGTGCCCTACGGGATCGTCAAGTCGGAGGGCGCCGAGGTGCGGCGGATCACCGAAAAGCCGCGCTTCGAGTTTCTCGTGAACGCCGGCATCTACCTGCTCGAACCGGCGATCGTGCGGCTCATCCCCGCCGGCGAACGGTTCGAGATGAACGATCTGATCGGCTTGGCGATCGCGCAAGGCCGCCGGGTGGTGAGCTTTCCGATCGTCGAGTACTGGCTCGACATCGGACGCCCCGGCGACTACGCGCAGGCTCAGGCGGACGCCGAGAACGGGAGGCTGTGAGCGGTGCAATGGAACGGTAGACGAGTCCTCGTCACGGGCGCCGGCGGCTTCATCGGCAGCCACTTAGCCGAACGGCTGGTCGAAAAGGGTGCCGCCGTGCGCGCGCTCGTGCACTACAACGCCCTGGGCACCCGGGGCTGGCTCGACCGCTCGCCGCTCGCCGGCGAGATCGAGGTCGTGAGCGGCGACATCGTCGATCGCGACAGTGTGGCGCGCGCGCTGGGCGCCGTCGAGACCGTCTTTCACCTGGCGTCGCTTATCGCCATCCCCTATTCGTATGAGGCTCCGGACTCCTATGTGCGGGTCAACATCGGCGGCATCCTCAACATCCTCCAGGCCGCCCGCGAGCGCGGGGTAGAGCGCATCGTGCACACCTCGACGAGCGAGGTCTACGGCACGGCCCGGTCGTGTCCGATCAGCGAGGAGCATCCTCTTCAGGCGCAGTCGCCCTACTCGGCCAGCAAGATCGGCGCCGACAAGGTGGCCGAGTCGTTCTACCTGTCGTACGGCCTTCCGGTCGTCACGGTGCGGCCCTTCAACACCTACGGACCGCGTCAGTCCGCGAGGGCCGTGATACCGACCATCATCACGCAATGCCTCGCCGGAGGCGTCGTAAGGCTCGGCAACCTCTCGCCGACCCGCGACCTGAACTTCGTCGCCGACACCGTCGAAGGGTTTGTTCTGGCCGCCGAGGCCGAGGGCGCCGTCGGGCGCACCATCAACCTCGGCAGCGGCCGCGAGACGAGCATCGGCGACCTGGCCGCGATGATCGGCACGCTCTGCGGCGCCGAGCCGCGGATCGAGACCGAGGAGCGCCGCGCCAGGGTCGCCGGCAGCGAGGTCGAACGCCTGCTGGCCGACGCCACGGTGGCCCGCGACGTCCTGGGCTGGCAGTCGCGGGTCGGTCTTGAGCAGGGGCTCGAACGCACCGTGACCTGGTTTCGCGAGCACCTCGCCGACTATCGCCCGGGCGACTATGTCCTCTGAGCCCGGCGCGCCGCGCCCCCCGGCCGCGATCCCGCTCTCCGAGCCGGTCCTGCGCGGCAACGAGTGGGCCTACGTCAAGGACTGCCTCGACACCGGCTGGGTCTCGTCGGCGGGTCCGTACGTCACGCGCCTCGAACAGTGGGCCGTCGACCACCTGGCCTGCGCGGCGGCGGTGGCCGTCACCAGCGGCACGGCCGCGCTGCACATCGCTTTGCTGCTGGCTGGGGTGCGCCCGGGAGACGCCGTGGTCGTGCCGGCGCTGACGTTCATCGCTCCGGCCAACGCGGTGTGCTACGTGGGCGCCCGGCCGCTGTTCGTCGACGCCGAGCCCGAGTACCTGCAGCTCGACCCGGCCGCCTTGCGCCACTTCCTCGGCCACGACTGCAGCCGCGAGCCCCACGGCGGCGCCGTGCGCCACCGTGCCACCGGTCGTCCCGTGACGGCGGTGATCGTCGTGCACGTGCTGGGGCACCCTTGCGACATGGACGAGCTGCGCGTCGTCGCGGGTGACGCCGGCCTGCCGGTGATCGAGGACGCCACCGAAAGCCTGGGCTCGCGGTATCGCGGCCGGCCGGTCGGAGCGCTCGCCGGCCTCGGCTGCCTCAGCTTCAACGGCAACAAGATCGCGACGGCGGGCGGCGGCGGCCTCGTCCTGGCACAGGACGAGGCGGCCGCCGCCCGCGCGCGCTACCTCACGACTCAGGCCAAGGACGACCCTCTCGAGTACGTCCACGGCGAGGTCGGGTTCAACTACCGCCTCACGAACATCCAGGCGGCGGTCGGCCTGGCCCAGGTCGAACAGCTCGACGAGTTCGTGGCGGCCCGGCAAGCGGTGCGCTCGCGCTACGAGCAGGGTCTCTCCGGTGTCGCCGGCATCGACCTGATCGGCGAGGCTCCCTGGACGTCTCCCAACCACTGGCTGTCGGCCGTGCGCGTCACGGCGGCCGAGTACGGGCACGACAGCCGCTGGTTACTGGCCCGCCTGCGCGACGCGGGCGTCGAGACCCGGCCGCTGTGGCAGCCGCTGCACCGTTCGCCGGCGTTCGGAGCGGCGTCCGCGGGACCAGACTGGGTCGCCGATGAGCTTCATCGCGACGTGCTCTGCGTGCCCTCGTCCGTCTCGCTGACGGCGGCAGACCAGGCCCGCATCGTCGCTCTCATCGCCGCGTCGTGAGCCGTCCGGACAGAGAGCCGGCGGGTGCCGGCCACGCTTCTCCTGGGCCGTGCCTGAGTTATTGCGCGAAATTGTGCGAAATGAGGTTGACTGCGCGGAATCGCCGGGTATACTTCTCTAACCCCCAGGGCAGTCCGCTCTTGTCGCTTGTCGGCATGACGACCAAGGGGGTACGTGCTCTTGACACGGCGCGGTAGTCTGCGTAGTCTGTGAAGTCCCAACAAGGGGATTGTCCTGACGCAGTCAACACCCAGAACGCGGGGAGTCGAGCGGTAACGGATCACACTATCCGTGCCTCAGTCATCTGAGGCGACCGACGACTGACGGCCCCGGCTCCTGGGGCCTTGTTTGTGTCAGGAGTCAACCAAGTGCCCACGTGGCACGCGGTCTTTGAAAACTGAACAGCGTGGAAGTCGGTTCAGCCCGAGTCTCGGGTCTGGGCCGGCGGACGCCAGTGCGCCTGAAGCACCGCAAGGTGCCAACAGGCCCATAAACAATACCCCGTCATGCGGTTCGAGCATTGCTGCTCTACCGGTCCTTTGGGGCCGGCAACCGACCGCACGACAACGAGGCATAGTTCTGCCTCGTCTTTGAGAGCACAAGCTCTTCCAATGCTTGTCCCGCGGCCTTCGGGTCGCGAGCACCAAGTTGTCTCGGAGAGTTTGATCCTGGCTCAGGACGAACGCTGGCGGCGTGC
>PMKK01000304.1 GCA_003157715.1 Actinomycetota bacterium | reverse complement strand
GGGCACGAACAGGGCGGCCGTGCGGTAGGCGGAATAGCCCACTACGACCTGCAGGTAGAGCGCCGTGAAGAAGAAGATCGAAAAGACCCCGAAGTAAGCCGCGAAGGCGATCGTCAGCGAGCCGGTGAACGACCCCCGCCTCAGGTAGGCGACGTCGAAGATGGGGTCGGCGCTGCGCCGTTCGACCGCGACGAACAGGACGGCGGTGACGGCGCTCACCGCGAACAGCGCGATGACCACCGGATCGCCGTAGCCGGTGGTCTCGCCGTGGATGACGGCGTAGATGGCGGCGCCGAGCGCCAGCGGCCCGAGCACGAAACCGGCGACGTCGACGCGGCTCGGCACCGGGTCGGCGCTCTCGGGCACGGTGGCAAGCGCCGCCAGCATGACGAGCAGGCCGGCGGCGAGGTTGAACCAGAACACGAGGCGCCAGCCGGCCAGCCCCACGAGGATGCCGCCGATCACGGGCCCCAGCGCGAGCCCCAGGCCGGCGACGGCGACCCACACCCCGACGGCCCGCGCCCGGCGCGCCGGCNNTGGCCGCCGCGCCGACGCCCATGACGACGCGGGCACCCACCAGGGTAGCGACGGTGGGCGAGAGCGCGCCGAGCAGCGAGCCGGCGATGAACACGCCGAGGCCACCGAGCATCACCCGCTTGCGGCCCAGGCGGTCGCCCAGCATGCCCATGCCCAGCATCAGGCCGGCGAAGGTCAGCGCGTAGCCGTTCACGACCCACTGAAGCTGTGAGACGCCGGCGTGCAGGCTCGACTGCACGTCGGCCAGCGCGACGCTGACGATGGTCGTGTCGAGGAACGTCAGAAAAAGGACGGCGCTGAGGGTGGCAAGGGCGCGACGGCGGCCGCCCGCGGCGGCCGCCGTCGCGACGCCCTCCTCAGCCTCGGTGCCGCTCATCGGGCGATGGGCACACCGGTCACGGCGACGCCGAAGCTGGGCTCGACGCCAGACCCTGCTCGAGCTTGAGCAGGGTCTGGAAGCTGGCCGCCGAGACTTTCCAGACACCGCCGTCGAGCACTGCCTGCCCCTTCTGGCCGGGCAGCGCCACCTGGCCGTTCTCGAGGATCGAGTAGGTCACCGCGGCCGTGGTCGGAGACGTGACCGTCACCGCCGTCACCTGAGCCTGGCTTGCCTTGGCGAGCGGCGAGCTCGCCTGCGCCTGGATCGTCGTGGCGAACTGCTGGCCGTTCTGCAGCAGGGCGATCTTGCGCGCGGCCGGCGTGGCGCCGTTGAAGAACGTCCGCCAGTCGCTGGTGATCAGCGTCGCGGTCGAGGAGCTCGCGGCGGCGCTCGGCGTGGCGCTCGGTGTCGCGGATGAGGCGGTACCCGACGACTTGCTGCCGCAGGCGGCCACCGCCAGAGGCAGCACCGCGAGGCACGCGACGAGCGCGGCGCGGCCGGTCCACGTTCGTGTGAGGATCCTCCTCATGAGCTTGCACCTCCCAAACGATACCGACGATCGGCCGCGCCCTAAGCAGCGGCCTCGGGCCGTTTCTGCCCATCAAGCAGGCCTCTCTACACCGATAGTCACGCCCGCGGCCGGCAGGCACGAGTGCCGGCTCGCTCGCCCGGCTTGCGCTCGCCGGCAGGGGCGGTAGTGTACGGGCAGGTGATTTCGTAATGCCTCGCCGGCCGGCGAGCGGAAGGAGAATCCTGTGTCGATCACGCTTGATGGCAGCTCGCTGACGATCGAGAAACTGGTGCGCATCGCACGCGATCGCGAGGCGGTCGAGCTCGATCCGCAGGCCCTGGAACGCATCCGTGTGTGCCGCGTCATGATCGAAGAGAAGATCGCCGCTCACGAGACCATGTACGGCACGAATACCGGCATCGGCGAGTTCTCCGAGGTCGTGCTGACCGACGAGCAGGTCGGCCTGTTCCAGCGCGCGCTGGTCTACAACCACGCCGCCGGCATCGGCGAGCCGGCGCCCGAAGAAGTGGTGCGCGCCGCCATGGCCGGCCGCATCAACGTGCACGCTCACGGCAACTCGGGGATCCGGCCGGAGATCACCCAGACCCTGGTCGCGCTGTTGAACAAGGGCGTCACGCCGGTGGTCTGTCAGAAGGGCTCGGTAGGCGCCTGCGGCGACCTCGCCCCGATGGCCCAGCTCGCGCTCTCGCTGATGGGCGAGGGCGAGGCCTTCTACCAGGGCGAGCGCATGGCGACCAGCAAGGCCATGGAGCGGGCCGGCATCCCGATCCCCGGCCTGCAGGCCCGCGACGGTCTGGGCACCATCAACGGCGCCAACGTGCTGACCGCCATGAGCGCCCTGCTGCTGTACGACACCGACGCCTGGCTGCGCCAGGCCGAGATCGCCTGCTCGATGTCGCTCGAAGCGCTGCTGGCCAACCTCAAGCCCTACGACACCCGCCTGCACGAGCTGCGCGGCTTTGCCGGCGCGGTGCGCGCCGCGGCGGCGATCAGGGCCTGCATCGCGGGCTCCGACCTGGCGACCGGGGTGATCAAGACCAAGGTCCAGGACGCCTACTCGATGCGCTCCTCGCCGCAGGTGATCGGCGCCGCCCACGACGCCGTCGCCTACGCCCGCACCCAGGTCGAGATCGAGCTGAACGGCGTCGGCGACAACCCCATCTGGCTGCCCGAAGAGAAGCTCACGCTGACCGGCGCGAACTTTCAGGGCACGCCGGTCTCGCTGCCCATGGAGATGGTCGGCCAGGCGATCACCATGGTGAGCGTGCTCTCGGAGCGGCGCCTGAACCGTCTCGAGAACCCCGCGCTCAGCCAGGGTCTGCCCGACTTTCTGACCGCCGACCCGGGCTTCTACTCCGGGCTCATGCTGAGCCAGTACACCGCCGACACGCTGATCACCGAGCAGCGTATTCTGGCCGCGCCGGCTTCGACCATGTCGATCCCGGCCGCCGCCGACCAGGAGGACTTCGTCTCGATGGGCATGAACACCGCCCTGAAGAACCGCCAGATCCTGGAGAACGCGCGGGCCATCGTAGGCATCGAGTTCATGGCGGCCGCCCAGGCGCTCGATTTTCGCGAGTTCACGCCGGGCAAGGGCGTGCAGGTCGCGCGCGACGTCGTGCGGCGCCACGTCGCTCATCTGGCCGAAGACCGGCCGCTCTACTCAGACCACAATGCCATGGCCGCTCTGGTGGCCTCCGGCGAGATCCTCGAGGCCGTCGAGGCGGCGGTCGGGCCGCTGGGCTAGCGGAAGGGCTGCGGCCAGCCTCGGAATAACACCTGTCAGCGGGCCCTCAGGCGTAGTATCGTGCGGGGTACGCGAAGGCGGCGCCAAGGCGCGCCGCCGAAAGGGGGGTACACAATGAGTGTCCCACTTCCTCGGGCGTCGCGGAGGTCACCGCGTCGCCTTGCCCTGTGGATGGTCGCGACCCTGTTCGTGATCGCCGCGGTGGCGCTGCTGGCCGCTTGTGGCAGCAGCAACAGCTCGTCGAGCAGCGCGAGCCCGAGCGCGAGCGCCGCGACCACCACGGTCGCCGGCATCGCCATCACGGCCGACCCGGCGCTCAAGGCCATGCTGCCGTCCACTATCCAGTCGGCCAACCAGATCAGGGTGGCCAGCGACATCCCCTACCCGCCATGGGAGATGTACGTAAGCGCCGGCAACAAGCAGGCGACCGGATTCGACTACGACCTTTCCCAGGCCATCGGCGCCAAGATCGGCATCGCGGTCTCGTTCAACGAGACGCCCTTCGACAGCATCATCCTCTCCCTCAAGAGCAGCAAGAACGACATGGCGATGTCCGACATGTACGACAACGCCGTGCGCGAGAAGCAGGGCGTGAGCTTCGTCGACTACGCTTACGACGGTACGTCGATCCTGGTGGCGAAGGGTAACCCCAAGGGGGTCACCACGCAGTACAGCCTCGCCGGTCAGACGGTCGCCTGCGAGAGCGGCACGACCCAGCAGGCGTTTCTGCAGAAGCTGAACACGACCTTCAAGAATTCAGGCAAGGCACAGATGACGATCCTCTCGCTGCCCAACCAGCCGGCGGCTCTGCTGGCGGTCAAGAGCGGCCGCGCCGTGGGCGACCTGAGCGACCACTCGACCGTCGAGTACATCGCCAAGACGACGAACAACGGCGGCACCTTCGAAGTCGTTGCCGACCCGGCGGCGCCCAACGGCTACGACCCGCAGATCGTCGGCGCCGGCATCGTGGCGACGAACACGGCGCTCATCACCACGGTCCAGAAGGCGCTGGGGGAGCTCATCTCCGACGGCTCCTACGCGAAGATCATCGCCAAGTACGGACTGCTGCCGGTGAGCTCCGTGCAGGTCAACCAGGGATCGAAACCGATCGCGACGACCAGCCCGTCGGCCAGCTCGACGCCCTGACCCTGGGCGCGTGATGACCATCGGACTCAATCAGAGTCTGCCGGCCGGGGCCGGTGTGCCGGCCCCGGCCGGCACCCGCCCCGAGGCGATCAAGGCCATTCCGGTCCGCCACTGGGGGCGCTGGATCAGTGCCGCCGTCGTCGTCTATCTCGTCGTCGCGCTCGTCTTCTCGTTCACCAGGAACCACAACGTGGAGTGGCACGTCGTCTGGCAGTACCTGTTCAAGCAGCTCACTCTGCGGGGCATGCTCCTCACGCTGGAGCTGACTGTCATCGCCATGGTGCTCGGCGCTGTCGGCGGCGTCGTTCTGGCCGTCATGCGGCTCTCCGACAACCCCGTCCTCTCGACGATCAGCTGGGTGTACATCTGGTTCTTCCGGGGCACTCCGGTGTACGTCCAGATCCTGCTCTGGGGGAACTTCGGCGCCCTCTACTACAAGCTGTTCGCGGGGCTGCCGTTCACCGGCATCGTGTTCGGGTCGGCGCTGAGCAGCAGGGTCATCGGCACCTTCGCCGCCGCCATCCTGGCTCTGGGCCTGAACGAGATGGCGTACGCCGCCGAGCTCGTGCGGGCGGGCATCATCTCGGTCGATGCCGGCCAGCAAGAAGCCGCCCTGTCGCTCGGCATGTCGCCTACGCTGACCATGCGGCGGGTCGTGCTGCCGCAGGCCATGCGCGTGATCATCCCGACCATGGGCAACGAGACGATCAGCATGCTCAAGACCACGTCGCTCATCGCCGTCATCGGCGGCCTCGAGCTCCTTGGTCGCTTGCAGGTCGTCTGGTCACAGACGTTCCAGATCATGCCTCTCATAGTCGTGGCCTGTATCTGGTATCTCTTCTGGACGACGATCCTGACCGTCGGACAGCACTACCTCGAAGCCTACTTCGGCAAGGGCTTCGGCGAAAAAGAGGCCGAGGCCGCCGAAAGGCGGGCCGAGCGCCGGACCCTCAGGGCGAGCGTGGCGCTGAAGCAGCCCCCTCACGACGAAGGGCGGTCGCGATGAGCGGCCAGCCTGAGGGCGGACACCTCGTCGACGTGGCCGCCGCCCCTACCGCGACCGGTCAGCCCATGGTCAAGGCCGAACAGGTCTGGAAGAGCTTCGGCAAGCTCGATGTGCTCAAGGGCATCGATCTCGAGGTCATGCCGCAGCAGACCTACGTACTGCTCGGGCCGTCGGGCGGCGGCAAGTCGACGCTGCTGCGCTGCATCAATCATCTCGAGAAGATCAACGCCGGCCGGCTGTGGGTGGGCGGCGAGCTCATGGGGTACCGGCAGAGGGGCGCCGTCCTGCACGAGATGAAAGCCAGGGACGTCGCCCGCCAGCGCTCTCTTGTCGGGATGGTCTTCCAGCGCTTCAACCTGTTCCCGCACATGACGGCCATCGAGAACGTCATGGAATCACCCATCCACGTGCAGCACGTGCCGCGCAAGCAGGCCGACAAAGAGGCCGAGGAGCTGCTGCGCAGGGTCGGGCTGGGCGAGAAGCTCG
>PMKK01000020.1 GCA_003157715.1 Actinomycetota bacterium | reverse complement strand
CAACTGGCCTCCTGTGGATTCTCTTGTCGGCGTCGAGCCGGGAAAGCTTGGGGTCGACTACTTCGAGTACAGCTCGACGATGAGCTGCTCCTGCACCGGCGCGGAGATCTCGCTCCGCTCGGGGAACCGCAGGATCTTGCCCGTCAGGTTGTCGTGGTCGGCCTGCAGCCAGGGCGCCACGGACGCGGTGAGGTCGGTGGCCGCGCGGATGGTGCTGACCGCCTTGCTCGTCGGTTTGACCGAGATGACATCGTCGGGCCGCACCTGGTAGGACGGAATGTCGACCTTCTTGCCGTTGACGAGGAAGTGCGCGTGGCGCACGAGCTGGCGAGCCTGACGGCGCGAGGCGCCGAAACCCAGCCGGTAGACCACGTTGTCGAGACGGATCTCGAGCAGCCGCAGGAGGTTCTCGCCGGTGATGCCCTGCTGGCCGCTGGCCACCACATAGTAGTGATGGAACTGCTTCTCGAGCACCTGATAAAAGCGCCGTGCCTTCTGCTTCTCGCGGAGCTGCAGCAGATACTCGGACTGCTTGATGCGCCCGCGGCCATGCTCGCCCGGCGGGTAGGCGCGCCGTTCTACGGCGCACTTGTCGGTGAAGCACCTCTCGCCCTTGAGAAAGAGTTTCATGCCTTCGCGGCGGCACTGCCTGCACTGTGGTGATAGATCTCGCGCCATGACCAGCCCTCGCTTCGCTAGACCCGGCGCCGCTTACGCGGGCGGCAGCCGTTGTGCGGGACCGGCGTCACGTCTTTGACGCCGAGGATCTCGAGCCCCGCAGCCTGCAGGGAGCGAATAGCCGTCTCGCGACCGGATCCCGGACCGCGCACGAAGACTTCGACCTTCTGGAGCCCGTGCTCCATGCCCTTGCGAGCGGCCGACTCGGCAGTGACCTGCGCCGCGAACGGCGTGCTCTTGCGCGAGCCCTTGAAACCGACCGCGCCGGCACTCTCCCAGGCGATGACGTTACCCTCTTTGTCGGTCAGCGTCACCAGTGTGTTGTTAAACGAGGTCTTGATATGTGCCTGGCCGATGGCGATGTTCTTGCGAACCTTGCGCCGCTGGCGTCCTTTGGCTCTCTGCGGTCTTGCCACGCTGTTTTCGACCTCCGGGTCGGTGCTCGCTTGCGGTTACTGGGCTATTTCTTGCTGCGACGCGCGCCGACGGTCTTCTTGGGACCCTTGCGCGTACGTGCGTTGGTCTTGGTGCGCTGGCCGTTGACCGGCATGCCGCGACGGTGGCGGATGCCACGATAGCAGCCGATGTCCATGAGCCGCTTGATGTTTTGCGAGCGCTCACGGCGCAAGTCGCCTTCGACCGTGACGGAGCCGTCGATCGCCTCGCGCAGGCGCACGACCTCTTCTTCAGTCAGATCGCGGACCTTGGTGTCGGCATCGATGCCGAGCTTCACCAGGATGGTCTTCGAGGTCGACCGGCCGACGCCGTAAATGTAGGTGAGACCGATCTCGACCCGCTTTTGCGGCGGGATGTTGACGCCGGCGATTCGTGCCATCTGTTACCCCTGCCTCTGCCGGTGCCGCGGATTGCTACAGATCACCTGGACCACCCCGTGGCGGCGGATGACCTTGCACTTCTCGCAGATCGGCTTGACTGATGCTCTGACCTTCATGCCTTCCTCACTTGAACGCGCCATAGGCCCCCGAGCTGGCGGGCCTGGTTCCCGGTCACCGATTCGAGCGGCTACTTGAACCTGTAGGTGATTCTGCCGCGCTTGAGGTCGTAAGGCGAAAGCTCGACCTTAACGCGATCGCCGGGCAGGATGCGGATGTAGTTCATGCGCATCTTGCCGGAGATGTGGGCAAGCACCTCGTGCTTGTTGTCGAGGAGGACTCTGAACATGGTGTTCGGCAGAGCCTCGACTACTTCGCCCTCGATCTCTATCGCTTCTTCTTTATTGCCCAATACTCCCCGATGTTCGCGAACGCGGCCGCTCATGATACCACAGCGGTTTTGTCGAGTCGAGGTCGCCGGCCAAAGCCGGTCAGGCGCGCGCCGTCTTGCCGGCGCCGCCCATCACCTCGCTCGTCCTGCGCGTGAGCACCCGCGGCCCGGAGGCCGTCAATGCCACGGTGTGTTCGAAATGCGCCGACAGCGAACCATCGCTGCTGAAGATGCTCCAGCGATCGTTGCCGACGTAGACGTCGTGGTCGCCCACGTTGACCATGGGCTCGATCGCGAACACCATGCCTTCTTCGAGACGCGGCCCCTTGCCGGCCGGCCCGTAGTTGGGGATCTGCGGCTCCTCGTGCATCTCGCGCCCGACACCGTGGCCCACCAGCGAGCGCACCACGCTGAAGCCGGCCGCTTCGACCACCTCCTGCACGGCGTGCGACACGTCGCCGAGCCGGTTGCCGACCCGGCAGACGCCGATCGCCGCTTCGAGCGAGCGCCGCGTGACGTCGAGCAGGCGCAGCGCTTCGGGGCCCACGTCGCCGACTGCTACGGTGAGCGCCGAGTCGGCCACGTACCCGTCGAGGGTGACGCCCACGTCGAGGCTCAGGAGGTCGCCGTCGGCGACGACGTACGGACCCGGGATGCCGTGCACCACCATGTCGTTGGGCGACGCGCAGATCGAGCCCGGAAAGCCCCGGTAGCCGAGGAAGGTCGGCAGGCCGCCGCGACCGCGGATGTACTCTTCGGCCATGCCGTCGAGCTCTCTTGTCGTCACGCCCGCGACCACCGCGCCGGCAAGCTGGTCGAGACAGTCGGCGAGGATGGTGCCGGCCGCGGCGATACGGCGTACCTCGGCCTCTGACTTGCGGACGATCATGCTCGCCGGCCGCCGACCGGCCGCTTGGCCGCGGCGAGCAGCTGCTCGACGTCGGCGAAGACCTGGTCGGGGTCGCGACCCCCGCCGAACACCGTCGAGAGAATGCCCTGGTCGCGATAGTAGTCGGTGAGCGGCGCGGTCTGCCGGGCGTAGACCTGCAGACGATTGCGCACCGTGCTCTCGTCGTCGTCGTCGCGCTGAAACAGCTCGCCGCCACAGACGTCGCAGACGCCCTCGGCCTTGGGGGCGTCGAAGACCACGTTGTAGCCACGGCCGCACGCGGGACACGCGCGCCGGCCGGCGAGCCGCTGCACGAGCTCCTCGTCGGGCACGTCGATCAGCAGAACGACCGTGAGAGAGCGCCCCGCGCCGGCCAGCATCTCGTCGAGGGCCGTGGCCTGAGGCAGGGTGCGCGGAAAGCCGTCGAGCAGGAAGCCGGCGACCGTATCGGGCTCGGTCAAGCGCTCGCGGATGATGCCGATCACGACCTCGTCTGGCACGAGGTCGCCTGCGTCCATGAAGCGCTTGGCGGCCGCGCCGAGCTCGGTGCCGGCCTTCTCGGCGCGCCGCAGGATCTCGCCGGTCGAGATGTGGGACAGGCCGAAGGTCGGCGCGATGCGCACGGCCTGCGTGCCTTTGCCCGACCCCGGCGCGCCCAGCAGCACGATGTCGAGAGGGTGGTCGGCCATGCTACTTGAGGAAACCTTCGTAGTGGCGCATGAGCAACTGCGCCTCCATCTGTCGCATGGTGTCGAGCGCGACGCCGACGACGATCAGGATGGACGTGCCGCCGAACTGGAAGGGCACGCTGAAGAACCGGTAGAGCACCCACGGCAGCACGGCCACGGCAGCCAGGAACAGCGCCCCGGGCAGCGTCAGCCGGGTGAGGATGCGGTCGAGGAACTCGGCCGTAGGTCGTCCCGGGCGCACGCCCGGCACGAATCCGCCGTACTTCTTGAGGTTGTCGGCCTGGTCGATCGGGTTGAA
>PMKK01000255.1 GCA_003157715.1 Actinomycetota bacterium | reverse complement strand
GTGGGCACCCAGAAATGCAGCTCGTCGGCGTCGCGGCCGGCGTAGCGGCCGCCGTTGGCTTCGATCACGCGGCGCGAGATGGTGTTGGCCACGTCGCAGGTGATGAGCGCGGGGTCGATCCCCATGGCGAAGACCAGAGGCAGGGTCGCGGCGAGCATCGCCGTGGCGTGGCCCTGATGCCGCCGGGTCGGTCTGATCTCGTAGCCGATGTGGCCGCCGACGCTGCGCAGGCCGGCGTTCAGCGTGTGGCGCAGGGCGATGCGCCCGACGAACTGCTCGTCGTCGACCCACCAGAGGTTCGTCTGCGCCACGCGGCCTGAGCGGTCGCCTGACTTGAGGTGCTCCTCGGCGCGCAGCGCGGCGATGTAGCGGGCGAACGTGGCGCCGTCGCGCAGCGCCGCCAGACCGAGCTCAAGGTGGCGGTGCTCGCCGTGGAACTCCTCGAGCGCCTGCAGA
Organism: Actinomycetota bacterium; assembly: GCA_003157715.1. Next base: position 4,921 of record PMKK01000255.1, on the reverse strand, counting down.
TACGACTCCTGGTAGTCGGTCGACGGTGTCACGAGCCGGGCCATGGCCGTTAGGATATCGCGCCTGGGGCACTCATCGAAAGCGCTCATCGAAAGCGCTCAGCGAAAGCGCTCACCGAGACCGCTCAGCGAAAGCGCTCACCGAGACCGCTCAGCGAAAGCGCTCACCGAGACCGCTCGCCGAGACCGGCGACGCGCGCCGGCCGGACGGCCCTTCAGCCGCCTGCCGCCGCGACGAACGCGTCGATCTCGGCGAGCAGTTCGGCCTTGCGCTCGGCGGCCAGCAGCGAGCCCGTGATCGAGTTGCGGGCGAGGCTCGCGATATCGCCGCGCGAAAGGCCGAGAGCGGCGCCCGCGGCCAGGTAGTTGTCGACCAGGTAGCCGCCGAAGTAGGCGGGGTCGTCGGAGTTGATCGTCACCGCCGCGCCGGCCTCGAGCAGGCGCTTGAGAGGGTGCGCGGCGAGGTCGGCGACGACGCCCAGGCGAAGATTCGACAGCGGACACATGGTGAGCGTGACGCGCTCGCGGCGCAGGCGCGCGACCAGGGCGTCGTCGTCGATCGCTCGCACGCCGTGGTCGATGCGCCGCACGGCGAGCAGGTCGAGGGCCTCGGTCACATAGGACGCGGGTCCCTCCTCGCCGGCGTGGGCGACCGTCACGAAGCCGGCCTTGCGGGCCGCGGCGAACACCTCGGCGAACTCGGCCGGCGGGTGGCCGACCTCGGCAGAATCGAGGCCCACGCCGGCGATGACGTCACGATACAGCCGCGCCTGTTCGAGCACGTCGAGGGCGCTGCGCGGGCTCTCGTCGCGCAGGAAGCACATGATGAGTCTCGAGGAGATGCCGAGCGTGCGCTCGCCTTCGGCGAGCGCCGCGGCGATGCCGTCGATCACCGCCGCGAACGGCACGCCGCGATCGAGGTGGCTCTGCGGGTCGAAGAAGATCTCGACGTGACGCGTGCCGTCGGCTTGCGCGTGGCGCAGGTAGGCCGCGGTCAGCTCGAAGAAATCCCGTTCGCGCAGCAGCACTGCGGTGCTGCGGTAGTACAGGTGCAAGAAGGCGCGCAGGTCGGCGAACCGGTAGGCCGCACGGGCTTCGTCGGCGTCGGCATAGGGCACGTGCACGCCGTTGCGGGCGCCGAGCGCGAGCAGCAGCTCGGGCTCGAGAGTGCCCTCGATGTGCAGGTGCAGCTCGGCCTTGGGGATGCCGCGCGCGAAGGCTTCGTCGCTCAGCGGGACTCCTCGCCCGCAGGCCTTCTCGCCGGCGCCGCTCATTGGCTGCGCCCGCGTCCGGCCACGGCCCACTCGTCGATGAGCCGGCCGTCGCGCATCACATGGAAACGGTCGTAGAGGTTGATGGTCGTGCAGCCGTGGCGCGGCACGAGCTCGATCTTGTCGCCGACGCGCAGCTCGCGGGCCGCCGCGCTCAGCGAGAGTTCGCCGTGCTCCTCGGAGAAATCGAGCCAGCCCGCGCCGTCGCGCAGCACGGTCGGGTCGCCGAACTCCGGCGTGAGGGCCTTGAGGCCGGCGTCGATCACGGCACGGTCGGGGCGCGGCCGGCTGATCACCGTGGCGAGTACGGTGAGGGCGTTGTCGAAGTCGGCTCCGCCGACCGCCCGGTACTGGGCGTCCATCGTGGCATACGAGCCGCACTGCAGCTCGGTCATGTACGGCAGGCGACCGGTCACCATGTGCGTGCCGGTGCCGCCGCCGCTCACTTGGGTCACGGCGAGGCCGCCGGCCTCGACGGCCTCTTTGGCGGCGCGCGCCGCGGCCATGTCGCGCCTGGTGAGGGCCATGCGTTCGTCGAGCGGCACCACGTTCTGCAGGTGCCCCTCGTAGGTCTGCAGTCCGCCGAACACAAGCCCGGGACGGTCGTGCACGAGCCGGGCGAGCCGCAGCGCGGCCGCGCCGTCGGGCACCCCGCAGCGCGCCATGCCGACGTCGACCTCGACATAGCAGCGGATGGTGACGCCGGCGCGCGCGGCCGCTGCCGAAAGCTGCGCGACGTTGCCGGCGTCGTCGACCGCGACGGTCACGGCGCAGCGCCGCGCCAGGGCGATCAGGCGGGCGATCTTGATCGGACCGACGACCTGGTTGGCGATCAGGATGTCGGCGATGCCGCCGTCGGCCAGCGCCTCGGCTTCGCCGACCTTGGCACAGGTGATGCCGGCGGCGCCGGCGTCGAGCTGCAGGCGCGCGATCTCGACGCACTTGTGGGTCTTGCTGTGCGGTCGCAGGCGCGCCGGACCGCCGGCCGCGAAGGTGGCCATGCGGGCGATGTTGCCGATCAGCCTGGCGTGGTCGAGCAGCAGCGCGGGGGTGTCGATCTCGGCCGGACCGGCACCCAGGGGCGCGCGATACGGCACGGTCTTCGTTGCGGTGTCGATCGTCATGCGGGGAGACCTCCGTCAGGTTCGCCCGAAAGCCTATCATCGCCCCGGCGGGCCGGCGGCGTCGTGCCGTCTTCTCGCCGGACATCCTTCCACGGAGGGATGATCCCCACCCCCATGGAGTGACGAACGGCGCCGCCGTGCCCCGGTCACGCTGCCGACGCGGCCCGCCGGTTCCTCCCGGAGTTGACCCCGATCTCCACCGCCGGGGCGACGCCGCGCGCGGCGTCGCCCCATAGCATTTCGGTCATCAGCCCGCGAAGGGGCCAGAGACGAAGTGGGGTCCGCGATGAAGACGATCAGAAGACGAAGTCGAGAAGGACGAGCAGGCAGGGGGGCGTCGTTCACCGAGCGGCTCGCCCGCACGAGCGCCACCCACCCGTGGCGCATGATCTGCGCGTGGCTCGTGCTGACCGGGGTCGCCGTGGCCTCGCTCGGCGTGCTGCTGTCGAGCGGCATCACCTCTAACATGGAGTTCCGCGGCGGCAAGCCCGCCAGCATCGTCGGCCAGAAGCTGGTCGAGAAGCGCCTGACCGGTCCGCAGAAGATGACCGACTTCGTCATCGTGCGCTCGGCGACCCTCAAGACCTCCGACCCGATCTTCCAGGGTTACGTCGAGAGTCTGAGCGGCAAGATCGCCGACCTGGGCCCCGGCGTCGTGCAGAGCGTCTCCAGCGTCTACACCACGCACGACCGGACGCTGGTCTCCAAGGACGGCCGCGCGGCGCTGCTGCCGGTCATCATGGCCGGCGACCAGGACGCCGCCATGAAGAACGTCGACCGGCTGCACGCGGTCGTCGTGGCGAACGCCGGCGACGGCTTCACGCTCGCCCAGACCGGCGACGCCAGCTTGAACCAGATGATCACCCGGGTCGCCAAGAGCGACATGGAGAAGGCTGAGATCTTCGGTGTGCCCGCCGCCCTGATCGTCCTTGTGATCGTGTTCGGCGCGCTGGTCGCGGCCGGCATGCCGCTGCTGCTCAGTATCCTCAGCATCATCCTGGCGCTGGCCATCACGGGCCTTATCGGCCAGGTCTACCCGATGAACACCTTCGTGTTGAACATCCTCACCATGATGGGGCTCGCGGTGGGCATCGACTACACCCTGTTCGTGATCAGTCGCTACCGCGAGGAGCGCGCCCGCGGGCTCGCCAAGATCGACGCCGTCGCGGCCACCGGCGCCACCGCCAACCGGGCCATCTTCTTCAGCGGCATGACCGTCTTCATGGCGATGCTCGGCATGGTCATCGTGCCGCTCGACATCACCATCAGCATGGGGCTCGGCGTCATGCTGGTCGTCTTCACGACGCTGCTCACCACCCTCGTCCTGCTGCCGGCGCTGCTGGGCGTTCTGGGCGATCACGTGAACTCCCTGCGCGTGCCGGTCGTCGGTCGTCTGGCCATGAGCCGCGCCGCCGGCGGTTCCGCCCTGTTCGAGCGGCTCGCGCACAGCATCATGCGCCGCCCCGTGGTNNGCCGACCAGTACTCCAAGCAGGGCTGGGACATCCTCGGCCGCGACTTCTCGCTGGGCAAGGCCAATCCGCTGCAGATCGTGGTCGACGGCCCGGCGGCGGCGCCGCGCGTCAAGCAGAGCGTCGCCCGGCTCGAGGCCGCCATGCGCGCCGACGGCCGCTTCGGGCCCGCTCAGACGACCGTCGACAAAGCGGGCGACCTGACGCTGGTCTCGACCACGCTGTCGGGTGACCCCGCCGGCGACTCCACGCGAGCTCTCGTGCGGCAGCTCCGCGCCGCCATGGTGCCGGCCGCCTTTGCCGGCGCGCCGGCGAAGGTCTACGTCTCCGGCAACACCGCCTTCGTGGTCGACTACCTCGACTTCTTCCACCGCTGGCTGCCGATCGCGCTGACCGTCGTGCTGTCGCTGAGCTTTCTGCTGCTGCTCGTGGCTTTCCGCTCGATCGTCATTCCGGCCAAGGCGATCGCCATGAACCTGCTCTCCGTGGGCGCCTCATACGGCCTCATGGTGCTCGTCTTCCAGAAGGGCGTGGGCGCCCATCTGCTTGGTCTGACCCGCGTCGACACGATCGAGGCCTGGGTGCCGCTGTTTCTCTTCAGCCTGCTCTTCGGTCTCTCGATGGACTACCAGGTGTTCCTGCTCAGCCGCATCAAGGAGCGCTTCGACAGCACCGGCGACACGCGCGAGGCGGTGGCCTACGGCGTCGGTCGCACGGCCAGCATCATCACCGGCGCCGCCGCGATCATGGTCTGCGTCTTCGCCGGCATGGCCGGGGGCCAGCTCGTCATGTTCCAGCAGATGGGCTTCGGTCTCGCCGTCGCCGTTCTGATCGACGCCACGGTGGTGCGCACGATCATCGTGCCGGCCGCCATGGAGCTGCTCGGCGACTGGAACTGGTACCTGCCGCGCTGGCTGGAATGGCTGCCGAACGTGAGCGTCGAGGGCCGCGTGGCCGGTCCGGCGGCGGCTCGCGGCACGGCGGGCGGTACGGCCGGCGAGGGTGCGGCGGCCGATGGTCTGGCGGCCGCGAGCGCCGGCGCCGGGGCGCCGTCCTG
>PMKK01000233.1 GCA_003157715.1 Actinomycetota bacterium | reverse complement strand
CGCTTGCCGCCGCGCCGCCGCCGCTTGCCGCCGCGCCGCCGCCGCTTGCCGCCGCGCCGCCTCCCGGCGCCTGTCGCGCCTGCCATTCCTCGCGCAGCAGCGAGTAGGAGACGCAGTCGGTGCGCCGCCCGCCCGCCTGGCGATAGCTGCGAAGCAGGGCTTCCGGGCGATAGCCCAGGGCACGCGCGATGCGCCGCGAGGGCAGGTTGCCGACCATCGTGCCGATCGCCACGCACTGCAGGCGCAGCGTCTCGAAGGCCCAGTCGGTGATGAGGCTCACGCCGGCACGAGCGAGACCGTGGCGCCGGTGCTCGGGCATCACCCAGTAACCGAGGTCGGCGCTTCCCGAGCCGCGCCCGACGGCGAGCACGCCGACCGCCCCCCGCGGCCGGTCGTCGCCGGACGGGGTCAAGGCAAGATGCAGCCAGCCCTCCTCGTTCCAGGCTCGCGGCGCGTCGGCGATGAAGTCGCGAGCCATCGTCTCGGTGTAGCCCGCCGGCATCATGCAGAAGAGAGCGATGTCGGGATCGGCGCAGGCGGCCGCCATGAGCGGTGCCTCGGCGACGCGCCACGGGCGCAGGGCGACCCGGCCGTCGCTCAGGCGAATGTCGTCGTAGCGCGGTTCTCCGGCGCGGGCGTGTCGCGGGCATGGAGCGGTTGATCGTGGGTGTAGCGCGGTCATCGCGGTCGCCGGCGCGGCTCAGTCATCGCGGTCGCGGATCGGTCGGCAACAGCGAGAAGATGGCGTCGGCGCTGCGTTCGTCGCCGCGGCGGACGAGGCCGTGCAGCGTGCCCTCGCGCCGGAATCCGGCCTTGGCCGCCACTCGCAGTGAGCCCAGATTGCGGGTGTCGGCCCCCAGGTCGAGGCGGGCCAGTCGCAGCGAGCCGAAGGCCCAGTCGGCGACGAGCCCCACGGCACGGGGCGCGATCCCCCGGCCGCGGGCCTCGGGGTTCACCCGGTAGCCGACCTCGCCGACCGCGTGGGGCAGGTCGATGTCGACGTTCAGGCCGCCCAGCAGGGCGTCGCTGCCGGCGTCGGCCACGGCGAAGTGGGCCTGATGGTCGGCCCAGGAGCGGGCCGCGAAGTCCAGGAACCGGCGCCCGTCTTCGTCGGTGTAGGGCCAGGGCACGCGCGTGAGCCAGCGCGCCGTCTCTTCGTCGATGGCGGCCGCCAGCGTGGGCAGGTCGTCGGCGCGGTACGGTCGCAGGCGCAGCCCGGCGCCCTCGAGCACGGGCGGCTCGGCCGGCAGCGCGACCTCGCCACCGGCAGGCCGCTCGGCCACCGCTGCGTCCTGGGCCTCGCGGATGCCGTCGATCCAGTCCGGACCGACCTGCCACGAAGGCATCGGCAGGGCGTACAGCAGGTAATCGGTGCGATGCATGCCGAACCGGCGATAGCTGCGATAGAGCGCCTCGGGCCGAAACCCGGCCGCCTCGGCGACTCGCTGGGGGCCGACGTTGCCCACGGCCTCGCAGACTTCGAGGCGCTCCAGGGCCAGCTCATCGACAGCCCAGGCGGACAGCAGCGTGAGGGCGCGCCGCGCGACGCCCTTGCGGCGGCGCGCGGCGCGCACCCAGTAGCGCAGCCGGCCGTGCGCCTCGGCGGGGTCGACGCCGACCAGGTCGATGGCCCCGACGACCTCGCCGGTCGCCGCGTCGTCGATGGCGAAGTGGGCGTCGCGGCCCTCGCTCCAGGCCTTCGCGGTGTCGCCGATCCAGGCCATGGCGTGACCGTAGCTGTAGGGCGAGGGCAGGGCGCACCAGCGGCCGATCTCGGGCTCGCGGCAGGCGGCCATGAGCGCGGGGGCGTCGTCGACTGCCCAGGGACGCAGCACGATGACACCGTCGGCCAGGTGCGGCACGCGCCGCGAAGTCGCTCTCGCTCCTCTCGCTCGGGTCATGAGTGCCTCCTCCAGAAGGCAGGGGCCCGGATGGACCGACGATCGGCTACGTCGTCATCGCTCAGGCGTGCGTGACTTCGTGTCGCGCCTAGTGCCGGCGATCGACTGCGTCGTCATCGCTCAGGCGTGCGTGACTTTCGTCGCGCGCCTAGTGCAGAAAGTGGCGCCGCCGCGAGAAGACCATGGCGGCGCCCCTGGCGTCGCATAGCTTGACCGAGAGATCGTCGCGCTTGGAGCCGCCGGGCTGCATGAACGCCCTGACGCCGCTGTCGATGGCCAGCTCGACGGCGTCGGGGAACGGGAAGAAGGCATCGGATCCGATCACCGAGCCATGCAGGTCGCCGTGGGCCTTTTCGATGGCGATGCGCGTTGAGTCGACGCGGCTCATCTGGCCCGCCCCGACGCCGAGCGTCGCCAGGTCCTTGGCGATCACGATGGCGTTCGACTTGACGTGCTTGGCCACCCTGCTGGCGAAGATCAGGTCGCCCCACTCGGCTTCGGTGGGGTGCCGCTCGCTCACGACATCCATGGATTCGCGGTCTTCGAGGTCGGCGTCGCGATCCTGCATGAGCAGCCCGCCCAGGACGCGCTTGTAATCCATCTCGCCGGGGCTGAACTTACGGCGCTCGTTGTCGACCAGTATGCGGATGTCGGCCTTGCGGCTCAGGATCTCGAGTGCCTCGTCGTCGTAGGACGGCGCGAACAGCACCTCGATGAACAGTTCGGACATGCGCGTCGCCGTGGCGACGTCGATCTGCCGGTTGACGGCTACGACCGAGCCGAAGGCGGCCACCGGGTCGGACTCGAGAGCCTTCATGTAGGCGTGCTCGACGTTCTCGGCCAGGGCCGAGCCACAGGGGTTGTTGTGCTTGATGATGACGCAGGCGGGCAGGGCGAATTCTGTCGCCAGCGAGCGCGCCGCGTGCAGGTCGTAGAGATTGTTGAACGACAGCTTCTTGCCGTGCAGCTGGGTGACGCGGCTGAGCAGGTGCCGGCGGGCGCCGCTTTCTGCATAGTAGGCGGCGCGCTGGTGGGGGTTCTCGCCGTAACTGAGCTCCATGACCTTTTCGTAGTCACGCAGGATGTGGCTCGGAAAGTCGCCTTCGGTCTCGGAGAACCAGTTGGCGATGACGAAGTCGTAGTGCGCCGTCTTGTGGAAGGCCTTGGTCGCCAGGCGCCGCCGGGTGGCCTTTGAGAGCTCGCCCTTGTTGGCCTTGAGCTCTTCGAGGATGGGGCCGTAGTCGTCGGGTTCGGTCACGACGGCCACGGCTTCGTGGTTCTTGGCCGCCGCGCGGATCATGGTGGGACCGCCGATGTCGATCATCTCGATGACCGATTCTTCGGGGGTACCGCGCTGCGAGGAGATCTCTTCGAACGGGTAGAGGCTGACGACCACCATGTCG
>PMKK01000284.1 GCA_003157715.1 Actinomycetota bacterium | reverse complement strand
CTGGGGCATCGAGATCCTGCGCACCGAGCTCAAAGAGATCGACCCGCCGCCCGACGTCCAGGAGACCATGAACAAGGTCGTCAAAGCCGAGAACGAAAAGATCGCCGCGATCGACTTCGCCACCGCGACCGAGACCCAGGCCGACGGCGCCCGCCGCGCCGAGATCAAGAAGGCCGAGGGCATCCGCCAGGCCAAGATTCTCGAGGCCCAGGGCGAAGCCCAGGCCATCCAGTTGGTCAACGAGGCGGCCGACAAGTTCTTCGTGGGCAACGCCCAGATGCTGCGCAAGCTCGAGGCGGTCGAGCGGGCCCTCTACCAGAACAGCAAGGTGGTCGTGCCCAGCGACACTCAACTCGTCAACGTCATCGGCGACCTCGGCGGTCTGCTGCCGATGCCGACCGACGGCAAGAGCCGGCAGTAGTACCGCGCCCGGGCGGGCGCCCTACGACGAGCGCGTCCGGCCGAACGGGCAGGCCGCCACGCACAGCCCGCAGATGGTGTGGCCGGCGATCGGCTCCAGGTCGTCCATGTGGCGCTCGCAGGCGGCCGCGTCGAAGAGCAGGTCGCGCGCCATGCCGGCCCGCCACGAGACGTCGCGACCGGCGTGTGCCGGGCATGCTTCGAGACAGGCGCGGCAACTCCCGCAGCTGCTCTCGGTGACCGGCGTGCCGACGGGCAGCGCGAGATCGGTGAACACCGTCGCCAGCCGTAGCTTGGGGCCCGCTTCGGGCGAGACGAACAGTCCGGTCTTGCCGATCCAGCCGAGACCCGATCGCGTGGCGGCCGTCTTGTGGGCAAAGACGCCGGCCGCCAGCCAGTCGCCCGACGGCGGCAGCGGATCGTACACGGTGGCCGATGTGCCGGTAGCCTTGCAGCCGCGCTCGAGCAAGGCGGCGACGAGCTCGCCGGTCGCCGCGTCGAGCAGGGCGTTGACGCGGCGATACTCGCTCCCGTAGCCGGCAAGGTCGCCCTGCTCGAGCCTGGTGAGTGTGCGCTGGTCGAGCCGCGCGAGGAGCGAGATCGCGATGGGCAGCGGCGGAGCGAGGGGCAGGGCGGGCGCGTTTGCCGCCGCGCCCCACAGGTCGATGCCGGCATCGCGCAGCACGCCGTCGACGAACACTCGATTCTCGTTGTAGCTTTCCGGCGGCATGATCCCCCCTCGTCTAGACCCAGGGCGAGTGTACCATCGGGCAGTCGCCACGGGCCGTCGCGAGTGGCGGCGAACATGGCGCCGCCGAGCTTTCCGTTGACGGTTACAGGCTCGCGGCGGCCCTGGCGCGACGCGCGCGCGTTTCGCCACAGGCGTGGCGGGGCATCAAATAAGAGTAAAGCTATCCTAAAAGAACGGAGGGTCGTCGTGCGTAACTTCATCGCAACAAGCTACGTCGCCCGCCGTCGTCGTGATGAGCGTAGAGAAAGTCGCACTGCACGCTAGACGTTGACGGATCATAGCGCCGGGGGATCCCGGCGTGAGATGGGGGCGGCGGTGTTGCTCGTAAAGGGCAGCACCGCCGCCCCCATCGGCATTCGGGGACGCGGGCAAGGACGGGCCCCATTCGTCACAGGCACCCATTCGTCACAGGCACCCATTCGTCACAGGCACCCATTCGTCGCGGCATCCATTCGTCGCGGGCATCCATCGTCACCAGCGCCTATCGTCAGGCGGCGGCGCGGAAGTGCCGCAGACGCAGACTGTTGCCGACCACGGTCACGCTCGAGAGGCCCATGGCGGCCGCGGCGAAGATCGGGTTGAGCAGTATGCCGAACGGCGGATACAGGATGCCGGCGGCGATCGGGATCAGGGCGGCATTGTAGGCGAAGGCCCAGAACAGGTTCTGCTTGATGGTGCGCATGGTGGCGCGTGACAGGGCGATGGCCGTGACGACGCCGCGCAGCTCGCCCGAGACCAGCGTCACGTCGCTGGCCTCGATGGCGACGTCGGTGCCCGTGCCGATGGCGATGCCGATGTCGGCCTGAGCCAGGGCCGGAGCGTCGTTCACGCCGTCGCCGACCATCGCCACCCGGGTGCCGCCGGCCTGCAGCCGGGCGATCTCGGCGGCCTTGGCCGCCGGCAGCACGCCGGCCACGACCTCGTCGATGCCGACCTCGGCGGCGATCGCCGCGGCGGTCTCGCGTCTGTCGCCGGTCAGCATGACGACGCGCAGCCCGAGGTCGTGCAGGCGGCCGATCGCCTCGGCGGCGCCCGGCTTGACCCGGTCGGCGATCGCGATCAAGCCCACGAGCCGGCCGTCGACGGCCGCATACACGGGCGTCTTGCCGGTGGCAGCGAGCTCGGCGGCCGCCGGCCTGACGCCCGACGCTGCGAGCCCGGCCGCGTCGCCGGCAAACCCGTCTACGCCGCCGGCCGCCATGAGACGCTCGTTGCCGGCCAGCACCTCGTGGCCGGCGACGCGCGCCTGCACGCCGTGGCCGGCCGTGGCGCTGAAATCGACGGCCTCGGGCGGCTCGAGACCGCGCTCCGCGGCGGCCAGGACGATGGCCGCTCCGATAGGGTGCTCGGAGCCGCGCTCGACCGCCGCGACCAGCCGCAGGAGTTCGTCGGGCGAGCCGACCACGTCGGACGTGCCGGGCACTGGAGTCGTGCCGGCCACGGCGGGCGTGCCGGCCACGGCGGGCGTGGCGGCTACGGCGGGTGCGCCGTCACCGCTGAGCAGCACGTCGGTGACCGCCGGGCGGCCCTCGGTGATGGTGCCGGTCTTGTCGAGCACGATCGTCTGCAAGGCGTGCGCGAGCTCGAGCGAGGCGCCGTCGCGGATCAGGACGCCGTTCTCGGCGCCCTTGCCGGTGCCGACCATGACCGCGGTCGGCGTCGCCAGGCCCAGGGCACAGGGGCAGGCGATGACCAGCACG
>PMKK01000050.1 GCA_003157715.1 Actinomycetota bacterium | reverse complement strand
TAGAGGCTGACGACCACCATGTCGATGGGCTCGATGCCGTGCTCGGCGATGGTCTTCATGTGCTCGGGGTCGCTGCGCTTGGCCAGGATGCCGGCCTGGATGGCGGGGTGCATGGTCTTGACCCGGCCGCCGAGCATCTCGGGGAACTTGGTGACGTCGGAGACCTCGGTGACGGGAATGTGCTGGTCGGCCAGCAGGCGTGCGGTGCCGCCGGTGGAGATGATCTCCACGCCCATGTCGGTCAGCGCCCGCGCGAACTCTTCGAGACCGGCTTTGTTAAAGACGGAGATGAGAGCTCGTTTGACCTTCACCTTGTCGACCCCCTCGTCGGTGGTTGCTGCCGACAGTCTATAGGCAGGCGGCGGTGCTGGAAAGGGATGGCCGTACGGGGCGCCGCGGTCTTGGTCGGGGGCGGCGTGCCCGACACGCGTGGGCGTCGCGGCCTTAGCCGAGGCGGGCGACGCGCTCCCCCCGGACGTGCGAACGAGCGTAGGCCGAGGCGTGAGCGAGCGCGGCGGCCGATTCGGCGAGCCGGCCGACCCGGGGCAGCGGCTTGGTGGTCGGCGGCCACCCGGCGATGGCCGTAAGGACGGCGTCGCGGCCGCCGGCCGCGAAAGCCAGCGCCAGCTCGCGGGTGGGCGCGGTGTCGGCTGCGGCGGCGGCGAACTCGGCGGCCGCCAGCGCGTAGCGGTTGCCGTTGAAGCTGAGCGCCACGCCGCCGGCCTCGCGGACCGCAGTGAACGGCGGCACGTCGGTGATCGAGTCGCCGACGTACATCACGTCGGCAAGTGCCACTCGCCGGCTGGCGGCGATCTCGCGCAGGGCGCTGAGCTTGAGGCCGCCGCCCACCGGACGCACGGCGGCGACGATGTCGGCGCTGCGCCGGCCCTGGGCGCCCATCTCGACCCAGAACAGACGGTCGAGGGCGGCGACGGCGGCCCGGTCGGCGGCCGACAGGTCGGCCGCCGACCGGGCCGCCTCGGGCAGCTCGATGATGGGCTGTTCGAGGATCGCTTCGGCGCGGTCGCGCAACCAGTTCGCTTCGTCGGCGGTCAGATGCCAGGCATCGAGGTCGAGACTCGTACAGCGGCACTGGGCGAAAGGAAAGCCCGTCCCCCGGCACAGCGCTCGCACATAGGGCGAGTAGGAAGTCGAGATGATGTACGAGGGCAGGGCCGCGGCGACGTCGCGCAGCAGATCGCGGGCGCCGGGTACGACGAGCACCGTGTCGGCGCTGTAGTCTTCGACGTCGCGGTCGCCCACGCCGTACGCGAGCAGGAACGGCACGATCAGCCGCAGGGTGTCGCCCGCGTTGTAGCCGGGTTTCTGCTGCACATCGGCGAGAAAGTCGTCGTAACGCGACAGCCTGCAGAAGAGTTCGGCGCCATCGGGCACGAAGGCCGCGGTCACCTCCATGGCGTTGTCGTTGCGGGTGAGCGGACCTTCGCAGTCGGTGACGAACAGGCGTGGCGGCGTGGTCACTGGGAGCTCTCCTGGCCGGTGCCCGCGCCGCCGTCGGTGCCCGCGCCGCCGTCGGTGCCCGCGCCGCCGTCGGTGCCCGCGCCGGCGTCAGTGTCCGTGCTGGACTCGGTGTCCGTGCCGGCCTCGCGTTCGTCGGCGGCCAGCTCGGCTTCGACTTCGGGGGTCAGCGTGAGGGGCGGTTCGACGGTCACGCCGACGATCTCGCCGGCGCGCACCACGAGATGCTCTTCGGCGAATTCCCTGATGGTGCGGTAGAGCAGCGGGATCTCGCGCCGCTCACCCTGGCGGCGGATCTCGGCAAACAGCGGCTGGCACTCACCTTCGGCGGCCGCGAGAGCGTCGAGGCCGAGCTCGTCGCGGCGCCGGCGAAAGGCGTGCCACAGGCGGTCCCAGCGCAGGCCGACGATCGGAAACGAACAGTAGGCGACGACCGGGCCGCTGTCGAGCTCGGCCGTGGCCAGGTGGATCATCGCCCCGGTCTCGTCGGCCTCGTCGGCCAGCAGCCGCCAGATGACTTGCTGCCAGGTGCCCTGGGGTCCGCCCGGCAGGGCCGGGTGAAGGTTGAGTATGGCGTAGCGCACGCACATGTCGGGGCTGGTGATCAGCATGTAGCCGGCCAGCACCAGAAGGTCGACGTCGTAGGACTCGAGCAGCCCGGTGACCTCGTCGTGAAACGCGCCGCGCCAGGCCTCGCGGATCGCCGCGCGGTTGGCGAAGCGGCGGTCGGCGAGCGTGTCGCGACGCTCCCGCCAGTCCTGCCAGCTCGCGGCGCTCGAGAGAGTGGCGACGGGCAGGCCGAGGTCGGAGACGAGGTCGAGAAAGGTGTCGCTTTCGGGCTGCTCACCGCGTTCGCGGTCGCAGAACACGACGGCGATGTCGAGGTCGATGCCGTCGCGCCGGGCGCGACGCACGACTTCGCGGAGCAGCGTGCTCGCGGCGTCGTCGTGGCCGCTTGACAGCCAGCCGATCCTCACCGGCGCGCGCCGCTCGTGCCAGGGTCCGCAGCGCTTCGAGCGCCGCCCATGCCGCCCACGCCGCCCACGCCGCCCACGCCGCCCGTGCCGCCTACGCCGCTCGTGCCGCCTGTGACGCTTGCGCCGCTCACGCTAGGCCTCGCCACGTTCTTCGGCGACGCGTTCGCGCCAGGCCGCGGCGTCGGGGTAGGTGCTGCGACCAAGCCCGGAGATGCCGCGCGAGGCCGCCCAGGCGGCAAGGGTGCCGGCCGACTCGAGGCCGAGGCCTTCGAGCAGGCCGCCGATGAAGCCGGCGGCGAACAGGTCGCCCGCGCCGGTCACGTCGACCACCTCGGCGGGGTGCGGCGGCACGTAGAGGTCGAGTCGCCGGCCGATGATCTGCGCGCCGCGGTCGCCCATCTTGCAGACCACGAGCCCGACGCCCACGTCGAGCAGAAAGCTGAGCGCCTTGTCTGCCGTCAGTCCGCAGAGGGTCTCGAGCTCGCGCTCAGTGGCAAACACGTACGAGGTGCGCTTGAGAAAGGGGATGAAGCACTTCACGCCGAGCCGGGCGTAGATCTCGCCGGGGTCGAAGGCGATCTCGACGCCGGGGGGCAGACGCTCGAGCAGGGCGAGCTGGGTGGCGAGCGGACGCTCTCCGACGAACGACGAGAAGTAGGCGAAGCGCGCCGCCGGCAGCCGCCGCGGCAGGTCGGCCGTCGAGAAGTCGTCGTTGGCGGCCGGCCAGACGAGGTTGCGGCGCTCGCCGGCCTCGTTCAGCAGCACGTACACGCGGCCCGTCTCGCCGTTCAGGGCGAGATAGCGGGCGTCGCACGGGGCGAGCTCGGCCGCGAGAAAGCGGCCGTCGTCGTCGGCGCCGATGCGACCGAGCATGGCGGAGCCGAAGCCCAGGCGGGCGAGCGCGAAGGAGGTGTTGGCCGCCTGTCCCCCGCCGCTGCGTGCCGGCTCGATGCCGGCCAGAGCCGCGTCGACGCGGGCGCGCAGTTCGGGCGTGACGGCTTGCTCGGCGCCCGGCGGCGGCAGCTCGCCCCACAGCGGCGAGTCGGCCGGCAGCCGGTAGATCAGATCGAGGTTGAGCGCCCCGCAGCCGATGAGGTCGTACGACCTCACAGGGCGAGCTCTCCCTTGTAGCGCACCAGACGGGCGCCCGGCTCGCGGCCGGTGACCTCGCCGACGACCATCGCCGGCAGGCCGGCCCGGGCGATCGTGGCAAGCGCCTTGGCGACGCTCGCGGCCGGCACCGCGAGCACCATGCCGAGGCCGCAATTGAACGTGTCGAGCATCTCGTCGACAGCCACGCCGAGGCCGTGCACGAACGAGAAGACGGCCGGCGGCCGCCAGGCGCTCAGGTCGAGGATGGCGGCCGTGCCGTCCGGCAGGATGCGACCGACGTTGTCGGGAAAGCCGCCGCCGGTGATGTGGGCGGCGGCGTGCACGGGACAGGCATGGCCGAGGTCGTGCAGCACGCGGCTGTAGATGGTCGTGGGGGTGAGCAGAACATCGCCGAGCGTCGCGCCGGCCGGTACGCCGTCGCCGGCCGGAAACGGCGCGTCGAGGGCGAGCCGATGCCTTGCCACGAGCGCCCGCACGAGCGAGAAGCCGTTGGAGTGCAAGCCGTTGGAAGCGATGCCGACGAGCGCGTCGCCGGGCTTTACGCGGCTGGGGCCCCAGAGGTCGGCTCGGCTGGCGATGCCGACCGCGAACCCGGCGAGGTCGAAGGCGTCGTCGTCGGCGAAGTGCCCGGGGTGTTCGGCGGTCTCGCCGCCTAGCAGCGCGCACTGAGCTCGCAGGCAGCCCTCGTCGACGCCGGCGACGATGTCGGCCACCTTGCGGGGATCGACCTTGCCGACGACCAGGTAGTCGAGAAAGAACAGCGGCACGGCGCCGCAGGCCGAGACGTCGTTGACGCTCATCGCCACGGCGTCGATACCGATCGTGTCGTAGACGCCCATCTCCTTGGCGAGCAGCACCTTGGTGCCGGCGCCGTCGGTGCCGGCCACGAGCACGGGGTCGCTGACCGCCGGCAGGCGCATGAGCCCGCCGAAGCCGCCGATGCCCTCGAGCACGAGAGGGTGGTGGATGGACTTGAGCCGTTCCTTGAGCAGCCTCACGGCTTCGTTGCCGGCCGCCACGTCGACGCCCGAGTCTTTGTAGGTGAGGTACTTGTCGGCGGCCATGATCCTCCGTCGCCTTTCCTGGTTCGACCCGATCCCTGAGCGCTATTCTACGGTACCGGCGGCTCGGCCGCCTCGCGACCTGGGCGTTGACGTTCGGGCGCCCCCGGCCGAGGCCCTTTTCGGGCGGCCGGCCGGCCCGCTTGGCGCCGCGCCGACCCGCCGCTTGGCGCCGCGCCGACCCGCCGTTTGGCGCCGCGCCGACCCGCCGCTTGGCGCCGCGCCGACCCGCCGGTTTGCGTCGGCGACGGTGCTCGTGTGAGAGTTGGGCGATGGCTCCCCGGCTGGACACCCTCGTGCTCGACGACGTCGCCTTCGACGTGCGCTGGAGCCGTCGCCGGCGCACGATCGGCATCAGTATCCCGCGCGAGGGAGCGCCGCGGCTGGCGGCGCCCGCCGGCTGCCGCCGGGCGACCCTCGAGGCCGCCGTGAGGGCCAAGCTGCCGTGGGTGCGCCGCAAGCTGGCGGAGCGCGCGGCGCGACCCGAGCCGGTCCCGCGCCGCTACGAGACCGGCGAGCGCTTTCCGTACCTCGGGCGCGAGTACGAGCTCGTCGTAGTCGGTGGCGCCGAAGACGCCGGCGATCGGACCAGGCCGGCCGATGTCGGCGACCGGACCGGGTCGGCGGACTGCGAACAACTCATGTTCGTCCTGTCGAGCAGCGGTGCGACGGGCCGGGCGGGGCTCGGCGACGTCGGACGATCGCCTCTATGCCTGCGGGGCGGCCGTTTTGAGCTGGCGCGGGCGGCGCGGACCGACGGCCGCGCCCACTTCCTGGCCTGGTACCGGCGCCGCGCCGCCCGGGTCTTGAACGAGCGCATCAGGCACTTCGCGCCGCTGGTCGGTGTGGCTCCGCCGACGGTGCGCATCAAGGAGATGCACAGCCGCTGGGGGAGCTGCTCGGCGAAGGACCGGGTCAGCCTGCACTGGGGCCTCGTGTTGCTGCCGCTCGATCTCGCCGACTACGTCGTGGTCCACGAGCTCGTCCATCTGCGGGAGCTCAACCACGGGCAGGCCTTCTGGCGCGGGGTCGAACAGGTGCTTCCCGACTATCGCGAACGCCGCAAACGGCTCAAGTCGGAAAGCTCGCGAAGCGTACTCTGATCTGACTCGAGGCTGCGGGCGTACTACGGCTGCCAGTTCACACCCGCTGCCGTCGCTTTCTGGGCGACCTCTGAGCAACGGCGCTTGCGAAGAGCGGCCTCCGGGGAGAGTCGGCGCTCCGGCTGGGAGGCGCCGACCTCCCCGTGGCGGCCGCGCGGTGCGTGCCGCCGCGCCGATCGGACAGCGGCGGTCTGCAGGCTGGTTCCTACGAGGCCCGAAGGGCACCCTCGGCCGCCTCGACCATCGCCGCCAGCTCGTCGCTCGCGGCTCTCTTGCTCGCGTCCGCCTCGCACGCGAGCAGCCGGTCCACGCGAAGCGCGGCGCGATCTGCGAGCGTGCCGGCGCCCGCGGCCTCCCAGCCCTCCTGCGTCTGACGCTCGAAGAGATCCGAGTACCAGTGCTCGCGGAAGTGCCTCCGGGTGTGACTGGTGCCGAGGAACTGCCCGCCGGGACCGAGCTCGTCCACGAGGTCCAGGGCCAGCGCCTCGTCGTCGATCACGAGTGGACTCTGCAGATGGCGCAGCCAGCCCACGATCTCGGCGCAGACGACGAGCTGGGCGAGCGAGCCGGTCATGCCCGACGCCAGGTAGCCGAGGTCGTGCACTAGGTCGGCGCCGGCCAGCGTCTCGACGGCCAGTGTGAGCGCCGCTTCGGCAGCCGCCTGACCGTCGACGAGCTTGGCGTCGCTGGCTCCCGCCAGCGCGAACGACGGCAGACCGAAGTGGCGCGCCATGGCGATGCTGGTGGCGCGCTGGTCGGGCGTCGCGTAGCCGTAGACCATGGTGCGCATGTCGAGACCGCCGCCGCCCCAGGCCTTCACGATGAACGGCGCCCCCTCGCGCGTGAGCTGTGTGAGCACCAGGCCGAGCAGGACCCCGGCCGTGATCTCGGCCACGCTGCCGGCGGCGGTAGCCGGCGTGCTCACGCCCGCCTGAGCCCCCGGCACGTACACGAACGGCAGGCCGCGCTCAGCGAGGAAGGTGAGCTTCTCGAGCGCCTCGCGGTTCGGTAGGAGCGCGGTCGCCGCGTTGACGTAACAGCAGACCGAGGGCCGATCGTGCAGGGCCTCGCGGCCGCCGGCAAGGTGCTCGGCCATGGCGACCGCGTCGAGACAGCCGCCCGTCTCGTAGGTGACGAAGACGATCGGCTTGTCTGACTCGGTCAGCATCAGGCGCATCTGGTGGCGATCGGCGAGGCGCTGGTCGACGTCGGCGGGCAGGAACATGGACATCACGAAGTGGAGGCCGGGGAGCGCCTCGACCAGCCGGACCCCGTCTCTGACATCACTCAGCAGCGGTCGGCGCAGGGCGCCGTCGCGGTGGTCGAGGATGCTCATGCAGTCGGAGCCGGGGCCGTAGTAGGTGCGTGTGCCGTCGAGCACCAGAGCCGGCTCACCGCGACGATCGTGGAGGGTCACGGCGCCGGGAGCGCGCTCGAGCGCCCACTCGACGAGCTCGCGGGGGATGCGCACGCGATCGTCGTCGTGCACGAGCGCTCCGGCGTCGCGCAGACAGGCGACGGCAGAGGGCAGTGGCAGACGCGCGCCGGTCTGTTCGAGGATGCGCAGCGCCGCCTCGTGCAACGCTTCGCACTGTGCCGGCGAGACGCGTGCATAGAGACGGTCACCGAGTGGTCGGGTCGTCTTGAGCAGTGTCATGGGAGATCTCCTTGGGAGAGTCGGCCAGAAAGAGCTGCACCGGCGGTCGGCGGCGCTCCCGTCCCGCGGCTCTCACGACACTCGGAGAGCCTCAGGCATGGGAGAAGGGATCAGGGAGCCGCGACCGTCAGCGAGCGCCGCGGCAGTCCGCCGCTGCCGTGCCGGGGGTCAGACCAGACGCGCCCAAAGACGCGCGGTTCACGCGTGCGCGCCACGATCGCCTTCACGCGCCGCCAGTCGCCGCTGGAGACTTCGAACTGGTGATGGAACCCGCGTTCCACGCTCTCAGCTCCCTTGAGCCGGCGGCCGTAAACCTGGTCGCTCGCGCCGCGGCTCTCTGCTCACACTCATAGCACGCCGGGGCGGCCTGTCAAGCCCGGCCGCGCTCTGCCCGCCCTACCGGGCGTTGTCCGGCGGCCTCTCCCTGGTTGCCGGCTTCACGTACTCGAGCTGCCTGCCTGCGACCATGAAGCCGATCGATTGGTAGAGCCGCAGCGCCGGCGTGTTCGATGCGCCGGTCGAGACGCACACGCGGTCGACCCCACGCGCCTGCATCCGGCGCAGACACTCGAGCAGCGCGGCGCGCGCCAGCCCTTGCCGGCGGTACGCCGGGCGCGCGCCCACCGGGCCCAGCGCTCCGATCCGGTTGAGCGGGTCGATCCAGCCGTTCACGTACGCGGCAATGACGCTGTCCGGCGTGACCGCGACCAGGTCGAGGTCACGACGGTAGCCGGGCAAGCGCATCAGGTACGCATAGTCGTCGTCGCTGACCATGCCGACGGGCCAAGGCTGCCACACCTCACGCTGGACCGCCGCGCGGTCCGCCGTCTCGCCCGCTCGGGCGACGGGGCGGACTCGATGACCTGGGGGTGGCGGCGATGAGGGGAGCGGCTCGTCCAGCGGGCGCAGCAGATGGACCTCGGCATGCTCGCCGCGCCGAAAGCCGTGCTCCTCGAGAAACCCGCGCCGCTTCGCGTCGTTCTGCCAGGAGCCGGACACGAGATCGCGCCGCCATCGTTGCGCGTCGCGGCCGCGCAGCTCGGCAAGACGGGCTGCCGCCCAGGCCAGCGCCTCACTCTCGATGCCGCACCATTCATGGTCCGGCGACACCTGGCAGTCGAACGATGGATCCTCGCCCAGGACCGCGTAGCCGGCCAGCCCGCCCTCGGCGTCGTGCCAGAGGCGAAAGTGATCACGGGGGTCCAGATGGCAGGCCACCATGAAGAAGTCCCAGGTCAGCTGGCCGGCGTGCGGGTAGTACCGATCGTCGCGGCGCGAGCGCGCGGCCATCAGCAGAGCCTGCATCTGCCGCAAGTCACGCTCGGTCTCGTAGGGCCGGGATCTCACCAGGCGCCGGCTCGCGGGGTGACTGAGATTCGTGTCGCTCGGTCGCTTCTCACATCAAGGAGCCTACACTCGTGGGACAGTGTGCGAATGGCCCCAGGGGAACGGAGAAGGCGAGTCCAGGCGACGGAGGCCGCTGCCCGCGCGGTCCGGGGGTGGCTCAGCCCTCGGGCCCCGGAGCCGACGGCTGGCAGGGCGGACCGCCCTCGAAACGCATCTTGCACATGGCGAGCTCCTCGGGCACCGTGATGGGGTAGTCGCCGTCGAAGCAGGCGCGGCAGAAGTGGTCGCGCGGCAGGCCGGTCGATTCTTGCAGGCCCTCGAGAGTGAGATAGTGCAGCGAGGTGGCGCCCACGTGGGCACGGATCGCGTCGATGCTCTGCCGGGCGGCGATCAACTCGTCGCGCGTGGCCATGTCGATGCCGTAGAAACAGGGGAATCTGATGGGCGGCGCGCTGATGCGCAGGTGCACCTCGCGGGCGCCGGCCTTGTAGAGCATGTCGACGAGCTTGCCGGTGGTGTTGCCGCGCACGATCGAGTCGTCGACCACGACCAGGCGCTTGCCCTCGATCACCGTGCGGATGGGGTTGAGCTTCATGCGGATGCCGAGCTGGCGGAGCTGGTCGTCGGGCTGGATGAAGGTGCGATGCACGTAGCGGTTCTTCATCAGCCCCTCGGTGTAGGGGATGCCGCTCTCGCGCGCGTAGCCGATGGCCGCCGGGATGCCGGTGTCGGGCACGGGGATGACGAAGTCGGCGTCGACCGGCGCCTCGATGGCGAGGTGGCGGCCCATCTCGAAGCGGCAGTCGGCCAGCGTGCGGCCGTACATCCGCGAGTCGGGGCGGGCGAAGTAGATGAACTCGAAGATGCACATCGCGGGCCGCGCGCCGGGCAGCT
The DNA here is from genome assembly GCA_003157715.1 of Actinomycetota bacterium. The sequence goes on along the minus strand of PMKK01000050.1, from coordinate 593 downwards.
CGACGCGCACGCTGTGCAGCTCGTCGTCGTCGCTCGCCCAGACGATCTCGCCCGGATCGACGTCGCGCACGAACTCAGCGCCGATGATGTCGAAGGCGCACGACTCGCTGGCGATGACGGGGTGGCCCTCGAAGTCGCCTAGGCACAGCGGTCGCACGCCGTAGGGGTCGCGAAAGCCGATGATCTTCTTGCCGCTGAGCACCGTTGCCGAGAAGGCGCCGCGAATGCGGCTGACCGCCTCGCGGACCGAGCCGATGAGGTCGTTGTCGGCGTGCTGGGCGATGAGCGCCGTGATGACCTCGGTGTCGGTGCCGCTCTTGAACTTGAGACCCTGGCGCAGCAGCTCGTCGCGCAGCTCGGTGGTGTTGACCAGGTTGCCGTTGTGGCCCAGGGCGATGGTGTGCTCGCCGCGCGAGCGCGTGATGGGCTGCGAGTTCTGCCAGGCGGTGGCGCCGGTCGTGGAGTAGCGCACGTGTCCGATGGCGTGCGTGCCGGTGAGTCCGGCCAGCGTCTTTTCGTTGAAGACCTGCGAGACGAGCCCCATGTCGCGGACGACCGTGACCTGGCCTTCGTCGGCGACCGCGATGCCGGCG
>PMKK01000324.1 GCA_003157715.1 Actinomycetota bacterium | reverse complement strand
ACCACGGGCCTCGACCCGCGCGCCCGGCGGGCCCTGTGGGAGGTGATCGGCGAGATCAATCGCGACGGTACCACGGTGGTGCTGACCACCCATTACATGGAGGAGGCGGAGCGGCTCTGCGAGCGCGTCGCGGTCATGGATCGCGGCCGCATGATGGCGCTCGACGTGCCGCGCACGCTGATCACCCAGCTCGGCACCGAGGCGACCGTGCGGTTCGACCTGAGCGAGCGTGTGCCGGCCGACGAGCTTCGCGGGCTTGATGGCGCGACCGCTTGCCGGGCGGTCGACGAGGGCTACGAAGTGGTGGCCGACGACGCTCAGCGGACCGTCGTCGCGCTGCTCGACTTCGCCCGCTTTCGCGGCCTGCGGGTAGCCCACCTCGACGTCAGGGGCGCCGATCTCGAGGACGTCTTTCTGAGCATGACCGGTCGCAAGCTGAGCGATGAGGACGAAGAGGCCGCGGCTGGTCTTGCCGCCAAGAAGCGGCGCCGTTTCGGGTTCGGAGGCGGCAGGTAGATGCGCACGTTCTGGGATTTCGTCAAGGCCGACATCCAGATCACGGTGCGCAACCGTCAGGCGCTGTTCTGGACGTTCTTCTTTCCGGTGCTGCTCATGTTCCTGCTCGGCGTGGTGTTCGGCCAGTCGGGCAGCTTCACGACCAAGCTGGCGATCGTAAACGAGGACCGCGGTCCGATGTCGGCGGCCATGGTCAAGGTCTTTCGCGGCGTCGATGCGCTCAAGGTAACGGCCGTCTCAAGCGAGCCCGCCGCGCTGAAGTCGCTGAGAAACGGCGACTACGCCGCCGTGCTCGTGCTGCCCGCCGGTCTCGAGCAGCGCTTCGGCAAGGGGTCGAGCACCCTGCCGTTCTACTACGACAACAGTTCCCTGGCCCAGGCCGGCACCGTGACCATGGTCACCCAGCAGGTCGTGAGCGGCTTCGCCCAGCAGGCCAGCGGCGCGCAGCCCAAGTTCGAACTGCGCTCGCGGGGCATCGCCGGCTCGAGCTTCAACTACATCAGCTTCCTGGTACCCGGCGTGGTGGCGATGGCGCTCATGACCAACGGCATCTACGGTGTGTCGGGAACGTTCGTGGCCTACCGCCAGCGCGGCGTCCTGCGCCGGCTCAAGGCGACTCCCATGCCGTTGCCCAGCTTCGTCGGCTCGCGCGTGCTCGTGCATCTGCTGCTGGCGCTCATACAGGCGGGGCTCGTGATCGCCGTCGGCGTCGGGCTGTTTCACATCCATATGGCGCCCGGACCCACTCTGGCGCGCATGGCGGTGCTGGCGCTGATCGGCTCGGCCAGCTTCGTGGCGATCGGCTTCTTCATCGCGGCCGTCTCGAAGAACGTCGAGATCTCGGAGGCGCTCGGTCAGTCGATCGGCACGCCGATGATGTTTCTGTCCGGCATCTTCTTTCCGATGAACAACGCGCCCGTCTGGATCCAGCCGGTCGTCAAGGCCATGCCGCTGTATTATCTGGCCAACGCGATGCGCGACGTGATGATCAAGGGCTTCGCGCTGTGGGCGGTACGCTGGGACATCATGGTCCTGCTCGTGGTGACCGCTGTCTTTTTCGTCTTCTCTGTCCGTTTCTTCCGTTGGGAGTGATGCTCACGTGAATCCTGGCTTTCGCGATGTGCTGCGCCGCGTGCTGGTCGTGGCCGGCTTCGGCGTCGCCTTCGTCTTCGTCATGCTCTTCATCTATCCGCGCTACGGCCTGCCGTACTCGATCCTCATCATGTTGCTGCTCACGTTTCTGCTGGTGCGTGCCTACGCGGTCGGCTACCGCTATCGCTGCGCCCACTGCGGCCACCTGTTCAAGGTGCCGTGGCTGGTCGACTACCTGACCTTCTCGGGCATGGCGCGCAACCCCGACGGCACCTACCACACCTGGAAGTCGCTGACCTGCCCGAGCTGCGGGCGGCGCACCCGGGCGGTGGTCGTCAAGGTGAAGCCGGGCGAGCCGGGTGAGGCCGCCGCGGGAGACCGCTACGTATCGCGTCGCGGCGGCAGCGCCGCTCCGGCGCCGGCGGCCAGATCACGCTCCCCCCAGCGGCGCGCCGGGCGCAAGCGGCGCTAGCCGCTAGCCAAGCCGCGGCGGCCGTGAGCCGCCGCGGCGTGAGGTCGCCGGCGACCCCGGCCGGGCGGCGATGCCGAGGCGCGCCAGGGCCGCGGCTACCGTGTCGGGCAGCGCGTCGGGCGCCACGCGCGCGATCTCGATCTCGGGCAGGCTTTCCAGAAACTCGCGCTGGTAGGTCTTCTGGGTGAGCCGGTGGTCGAGCACGACGACCACGCCGGCATCGGTCTCGGTGCGGATCAGGCGGCCGAACCCCTGGCGGAACCTGAGCACGGCTTCGGGCAGGTAGAACTCGCGAAACCAGTCGCGGCCCTCGTCCTGGGCAGCCCGCCGGCGCGCTTCGAAACGGGCGTCCTGGCGGGGGAACGGCAGGCGGGCGATCACCAGGCAGACGAGCGCGTCGCCGGGAAAGTCCTGACCGGTCCACAGCGCGTCGACGCCGAGTAGCACGGTGGCCGGATGACTGCGAAACTCCTCGGCAAGCGCCGCGGCGCTGCCGTGCACCCCCTGGGCCAGCAAGACCACGCCTTCGTCTTCGACGTGCGGCCCGATCAGGGCCGCGACCGCTTCGACCTCGCGGCGGTTCGTGAAGAGGGCGAGCAGCCGGCCGCCGGTGAGCTCGGTGAGGCGCCGCAGGTGTTCGGCGAGTCGCGCCGGCTGGTCGCCGGCCTGGTAGCGGGTAGTGGGATCGTGCTCGAGCACCAGCGCCGCCTGACGACGGAAGTCGAACGGCGAGGGAAAGACGTGTTCGGCCACGTCGAGCTCGGCCGCCAGACCGGCCTCGCCGCGATAGTAGGCAAACGAGCCGGCCACACCGAGCGTGGCGCTGACGAGCACGCCGCTGCGCAGCCGGTCCCAGAGACGTTCCCTGACGAGCGGGGCCGGCGACAGCGGCGCGCGGTTCAGCGACCAGACACGCGCGGCTCCCAGGCCGGACCGGGCGCCGCCACCGGCGCGATGGCCGGGCAGTTCGGCCCAGAAGACGAGGTGGCCGGCCGGCCGGCCGGTGATGTCGGAGAGCAGCCGGGCGGCGGCCGCGGCGTCGGCTCCCAGCGCGACCGCGCGGGGACGCTCGCGGTGCTCCTCGGGGAGCGCCTCGGCGGCCGCCGAGGCCGCTTGCGAAAGCTCTGAGAGGGCACTCGCGAGTGCCCCGCAGGCCGCCGCGAAGGCGTCGAAGACCGGCTGTTCCTGGAGGCCGGCGGTGAGCAGCAGCGTGCGCCCGTAGAGCTCGGTCGCCGCGGTGTCGAGGCCGGGCTCGGCCGTGGCCGCGACGAGCGCGCCGAGAGTGGTCCCGACGGTATCGGCCAGGCCGGGCATGACCCGTGCGGCGTGCTCGAAGCCGTCGGCAGCGGCGATCAGCGCGGCGGCCGCGTCGCCGGGCACCTTGCCGGCGGCCAGGCGCGCCACCGTGGCCAGCGGACGGTGTCCGTGACGGCCGCGGGCTTCGCCGAGGAGCTCGTCGACGAGCGCTCTGTCGACGCGCTGCGAAAAGGCCGACACGGCCTCGTCGGGCAGCAGGTGAGCCTCGTCTATCACCAGGTCGTCGAAGGGCGGCAGAGTGTCGCCGCCGGTGAGCAGCAAGGCGTGGTTCACGCAGACGAGATGGGCGGTGCGCGCGTCGCTGCGGGCGCGCCGCCAGTGGCACTCGTCGCGCGAACCGCAGCGCCCAGCCAGGCAGGAGGTCGCCGAAGCGCGCAGCTCGCGGGCCGTCTCGGCGAGCGCCGGGAGCGTCTGCGTGGCGCCGTAGGGCAGGGCCGACACGTCGACCGCGCCGTGGCGGACGCGGCCGAGCAGCCAGGCCAGAGCCAGCAGGCGGTCGCGGTCGGGCAGGCCGCCCTCGGCTCCCGCGACCGCCTCGTTCAGGCGCCGGCGGCAAAGGTAGTTCTCGCGGCCCATGAGCAGCGTCCAGCGAAAACCCTCGGGCAGGCAGGACGACAGCAGGGGCAGTTCGCGCTCGGCGAGCTGTCGCTGCAGAGCCTTGGTCTTGGTGGAGATCGTGATGCGCTCTCCGCAGGCCGCCGCGCGAAAGGCGGCCGGCAGGAGATAGGCGAGGCTCTTGCCCATGCCGGTGCCGGCTTCAAAGAGCCCGAGCCCGCCGCCGGCGAACATGGCGGCGACCTCGGCGGCCATGTCGACCTGGCCGGGCCGCACGACGAAACCGGCGAGGGCGCCGGCGAGCGCGCCGCCGGGATCGAAGGCGGCGCGCCAGTCACCGGCCCCGCAGGCCAGGGGAGCGGGGCGAGCATCGGCCGGTACAGGCGCCGGCGCGGCGCACCGCCGGTCGTCGGAAAGCAGCGCGCCGGGCGCCGCCGGGTCGGGGGGCGGGCGAAGGGTGTCGAGCACGGTCAGTGGCTCCCAGCCCGCCGCTTCGAGCAGGCGGCGCTCGTCGGCCGTCAGGGTCGCGGCGCGGCGGCGCAGCGCGTCGAGCAGGGCGGCCGTGACCTGGGCGTCGGGCAAGGCGCGGTGCGGCGGCTCGCCCAGATCGAGCGTGGCCGCCATCGAGGCCAGCCCGTGGCGGTCGATCTCAGGGAAGAGCAGCAGAGAGGCGGCCAGCGTGTCGAAGGTACGGGCGCGCAGGGGCGGCGCCCCGCAGCGCGCCGCCGCCGCCCCCAGCATGGCGAGGTCGAAGGCGACGTTCTGGCCGACGACGAGTGCCTCGCCGACGAACTCGCACAACTCCACATAGGCTTGGGGAAACGCCGGGGCACCGGCCAGGTCGGCCGTAGCGATGCCCGTGAGACGGGTGATCTGCAGGGGCAGAGCACGGCCGGGGTCGACCAGCGTGGTCCAGGTGGCAGCGACCCGCAGGTCGGCGCCCAGGCGCACGGCGCCGATGTCGATCACGCGGTCGCGGGCCGGGTCGAGCCCGGTGGTCTCGGTGTCGACGACGACGATCTGGACGGGCGGGCGGGGCATGGTCACGAGCCTACCACGACGGCCGCGGAGCGTCGCGGGCGGCCGGGGTGGACCTTCGTCGCGCCGCGCGCGGGGACCTTCGCGCGTGGCCGCCGTTCGCCGCCGGTGCGGTGTTCGGCTACGATTGACGCCGGGCCGAAGCTCGAATGCGCCGCGCCACGACAGCCCCGTGACCGGATGCGCAAGGCAGGTGTGATTGTGGGGCGACTGAAGAGACGGTGGTCCGGCCTGCGGGGCGCGTGGTCGCGGCTGACCCACGACCTGCACGGCTTCCCGCGGCAGTTCTGGATCCTCGTCGCCGGCACCTTCGTCTACACCGGTGCCGCCGCCCTCGGGTTTCCGTTCGAGGGCATCTACATGAGCCAGACGCTGCACATCTCGCTGACCGTGATCGGCGCGGTGTTCGGCCTGGTGACCATGGCGGTCATGCCGTTCCAGATGCTGGGCGGCACGCTCACCGACCGCTTTGGTCGCAAGAGCATGATGCTGGTCGCCGCGGTCAGCGCCACCGTGTGGTTTCTCGGCTTCGCCTGGGCCCATCACGCGTGGCAGGTGGCGATCCTCGTCGCCATGGAGGGGGCCTTCGGCTGGCCGCTGTTCCAGACGGCCGCCAACGCGATGACGGCCGACTTGCTGCCCGAGGAACAGCGTGCCGAGGCCTTCAGCGTGCTGCGCACCGCGATGAACGTCGGCGTGGTGGGTGGGCCGCCGATAGGTGGTCTCGCGATCACCCTGGGAGCGTCCTTTCGCCAGCTGTTCGTGGCCGCCGCGGTCGGCTGTCTCTCGTTTCTGGTGCTGACAGCGGTCTTTCTGCGCGAGACCCGACCTGAGAGTGCCCGCCACTCCGGCCGGCACGTCGACGCGGCCGGGCGCAGCGGCTGGGCGATCGTCTTCGGCGACGGCCGGTTTCGGCTGTTCTGCGCCGTGGCGATGCTGCCCGTCTTCTGCTTCGGCATGTTCGGCGCCATGTACTCGATCTTCATCACACGCTTCCTGCACGTGCCGACCAGCACCTGGAGCCTGCTGCTCGCCCTGAACGCCGCGGTCGTGGCCGTCCTGGGCTACCCCGTCATGCGCGCCGTGCGCAACGTCGACCGCATGCTGCTGCTCGCGGCGTCGAGCCTGCTCGTGGCCATAGGCCTGGGTGGATCCGCGCTCGCCCAACCCGGCTGGGAGCTCTACGCGCTTGTCTGCGTGCTCAGCCTGGGCGAGGTGCTGCTGGGCCCCGTCGCTGCCGAGATCGTCTCCGATCTGGCGCCCGAGGCCGTCCGCGGACGCTATAACGGCGCCTGGACGATCGTCTGGAACGGCGGTGCCTCGCTGGGCACGGCCTTCGGCGGCTGGGCCATGCAGACACTCGGTGGCCGCCCCGCCTTCGGCGTCGTGTTCTTCGTCGGGCTGGCCGGCGCCGTGCTGTTCCTGCTGCTGCGCGGGAAGGTCGTGCCGCGCGACTCCACGTCTCGCGGCCCGGTCCCCGCCGAGCCCGACTGATGCCGGCGGCGCGCGGCGGCCGGGCTAGGGCCGTGGTGTCCGGCGCGCGCGTCTTTCCGGGACAGTTCTGGCTGGTGGTAGGGGGCACCGTGGTCTTCCTGTCGAGCTCGGCGCTGGTGTTCCCGTTCCTGGCTATCTACCTGCACGATCGCATCCACCTGTCGCTGGGAGTGGTCGGCGGGTTGCTCGGCCTGTCGTCGATCGTGGGTCTGCCGCTGCAGATCGCGGGCGGCTGGTGGGCGGACCGCCACGGACGCCGGGGGGTGGTGCTGCTGTCGGTGGCCAGCGCGGCGATCCTGACCGGGGCGCTCGCCGTGGTCCACAACGTCGGCCTCATCGTGGCCGTCGTGCTTGCCTCGGGCGCCCTCGGCTGGCCGCTGTTTCTCACCGCCAGCAACGCGATGGTCGGTGACCTCGTGCCACGGGAACGCATCGCCGAAGCCTTCGGCATCGTCCGCGTCGCTCTCAACCTCGGCGTCGTCTTCGGGCCGATGATCGCCGGTTTCGCGCTGGCCGCCGGCCTGGCATTCTCTGTGCTGTTCGGCGTTTCGGCGGCCGGATGCGGCTGTTTGTTCGTGCTGCTTGCCGTGCTGCTCAAGGAGACGCGTCCTGCCGACAGGGCGCTCGCCGATCGCGGGCCGCTCGTCGCCGAGACCGTGACCGAGGGTGCCCCGGGCGTAGTCCTCGGGGCGGTCCGCGAGCCGGCCGGCTACCGGCGGGTGCTCGCCGACCGGCGCTTTCTGGCTTTCTGCGCCGTCACCCTGCTGCCGCTGTTCTGCTACGGCCACATCTCTACCATCTACCCCGTGTTCCTGACGCACGTGCTGCATGTCTCGTATGCGACCTGGGGCCTGTTGCTCGCCCTGAACGCGACCCTCGTGGTGACCTTGCAGTATCCGGTGGTGCGGCTGCTGGATCGCCGCGACCGGCTGCTGCTCGTGGCGTTCGCGAGCGTCCTGCTGGGCCTCGGCATCGGCGCGGCCGCGTTCCTCGCCGGCGGCTGGCCGCTGTTCGCCCTGATGGTCGTGTTCAGTCTGGGCGAGATCGTCTTCGTGCCGCTGTCGACCAGTATCGCCATGGGACTTGCGAGCGACGCCGAGAGGGGCCGGTACATGGGCGTCTGGAGCATCGTCTGGGTGGGCGGCCAGGCCCTGGCTCCGCTGGTGACGGGAACGGCCATGGACCGCCTCGGTGGTCGTCCCGCCTGGGCCCTGATCATGGTCGCCGGTCTTGTGGGCGGGGTGCTGTATGTGGCGCTCGCGAGGGTCGGGCGCGAGCGCCCGACCCTCGCGAGCTGAACGCGAAGCTAGAGGTCGAGGGCGTTCTGCAGATCGCGGGCGTGTTCTTCTTCGACCATGAGGATGTCCTCGAGGGCGCGCCGCAGGCCGTATTCCTGAAGCTGCTCGGCCTGGGCGATGCGCGCCTTGTAGCGCGCGATGGCGTCGAGCTCACCCTCCAGGTCCTGCTCGAGCATGGTCTTGGCGACGTCGGAGACGTGCACCGTGGCCACCTCGATCCCCGGCGTGCCGCCGAGGAAGTCGATCTGCTCAGAGAGCGAGATGGCGTGCGCGTGCTCTTCGTTGGAGTGGATGGCAAGCTCGGCACGGATGGCGTCGTACTGCGGGCCGGTGATCACCGCGGCATGCTGCACGTACTGGATCAGCGCCTGGAACTCCTTGGCCAGGTCGTCGTTCAGGGCGGCGATGAGCTTGGCTCTGGTGA
>PMKK01000100.1 GCA_003157715.1 Actinomycetota bacterium | reverse complement strand
CGACTCGGCGGTGCGCATCACCCATCTGCCCAGCGGCCTCGTGGTGAGCTGCCAGGACGAAAAGAGCCAGCTCCAGAACAAAGAGCAGGCGCTGCGCATTCTGCGTGCCCGGCTGTTCGACCTCGCCCAGGCCGAGCAGGACAAGAAGCTCGCCGCCACGCGCCGCAGCATGGTCGGCACCGGCGATCGCTCGCAGAAGATCCGCACCTACAACTTTCCCCAGAACAGGGTGACCGACGGGCGCATCGGGCTCACCTCGCATCGCCTCGCGGCGGTCCTCGAGGGCGACCTCGACGAGTTCACCGAGGGACTTGCCGCCGAAGCCCGCCGCAAGCAGCTCGCCAGCCTCGCCGAGAGCTGAGATCGCCGTGAGCGCCGGCGACATCACCCGGCCGCTGACCGTGAAGCGCGCCCTGACAAGCGAGACCGCGCGGCTGCGGGAGACGTCGGCGACGCCCCGCCTCGACGTCGAGATCCTGCTGGCCCACGTGCTGGGCACCACCCGCGAGCGCCTGTACGCCATTCCCGAGCGGCAGCTGACCGCCGACGAGCGGACGCGACTGCGCGCCCTCGTTCGCCGCCGCGCCCAGAGCGAGCCGGTGGCCTACCTCACCGGCCACAAGGCCTTTCGCGACATCGAGCTGGAGTTAAACGAAGCGACCCTGATCCCGCGGCCCGAGACCGAGACCCTGGTCGAGATCGCGCTCGAGAAGCTGAAGGAAGTGGAAGGTCACCCCCTCAACGTCCTCGACATCGGCACCGGCAGCGGCGCGGTCGCGCTGGCCATCGCCCACGAGCATCCGACCGTCCACGTGGTGGGCACCGACGTGCAGTTCCGGGCGCTCGAGATGGCCCGGCTGAACGCGGGCCGCCTGGGGCTCGGCGCGCGCGTCGAGTTTCTGGTGAGCGATCTGTTCGACGATCTGCCGCCGGGCGGACAGTTCGACGTCATCGTGTCCAACCCGCCCTACATCGCCGACGGCGACCTGGCCGGCACGCCGCCCGACGTGCACCGTTTCGAGCCGCACGTGGCGCTGCTCGGCGGCACGGCCGGCATGGACTTCTACCACCGTCTCGTGCCGGCCGCGCCGCCGTTTCTGCGCACCGGCGGCTGGCTCGCCCTGGAGATCGCCGAAGACAAGGCGAGCGAGGTCCGCGCCGTCTTCGAGGAGTGTCATCGCTACGCGCCGATCGAAGTGCACAACGACCTGGGTGGCGGCCCGCGCGTGGTGGCCGGCCGCGAGAGGTCATGAGGCCGGCGGTGTCGCGATACGGCCTCGCGATGAGCCTCGCGGCCTCGCGATGAGCCTCGCGGCCTCGCGATGAGATACGAGAAGGCGCGCGCCATCGTGCTGGCCAGCAGGCCGCTCGGCGAGGCCGACCGCATCGTCGGTCTGTTCAGCCAGGAGCTGGGCCGGCTCGACGCGGTCGTCAAGGGCGTGCGGCGCACGAAGTCGCGCTGGGGCGGGCGGCTGGAGCCGTTCGGCGTCGTCGACCTCGTGCTGTTTCGCGGGCGCTCGCTGTACACCGTCACCTCGGCGCAGCTCGTCGCCACGTTCGCTCACATCAGGGAGGACCGCGAGGCGATGGCGGCGGCGGCGCTCGCCTGCGAGGCCGTCGCCGGCCTGTTCGGCGAGGAGGAGGCTCACGAGCGCGTCTTCAATCTGCTGGCGCGCTCGCTCGCCGAGATCGATCGCGGCTTCGCCGGTCCGGCGCCTTCGTCGCCGCTCGTGCTGGGCGTGCTCATGAAGCTGCTCCACGAGGCGGGTTACCTGCCGGTCCTCGACCAGTGCGCTCACTGCGGTTCGGGCGGCATGGCGCTGGCGTTCTCGGCGTCGCGCGGCGGGCTGGTGTGCGAGTGCTCCGTCGGCGAAGGCGTGCCGGTGACCCCCGAGGCCGTCGCGGCGATGCGCAGCTCGGTGGAGCTGCCGCTCGCCGAGCTGCGCGGTCTGCCCAGCGCTGCCGGCGCCGAAGAGGCGCTGCGCCACATCCACCAGCTCTACATGCACGAGACGGGCAGCCGCCTGCGGGCGCTGCGGTTCGCCTACCAGACGTAAGCCGTTCACGGACGCGCCGGGTACTTCGCGAGCGAGCGGTCGGCCGTCCACGGGCGAACCGCGCATGCTCCACGGGCGAGCCGTCAGCCCGCGTCAGCTCGCCGCGCGCCTCTCGGTGGTCGAGCGGTGCAGCTCGTCGAGCAGTCCCGCGCCCTTGGCGGCCGTGAAGCCCAGCGCGTTGAACCAGCGCACGACGCCGTGGCCGTCGAGCAGCACGACCGAGGCGCCGGCGAGCCCCCTGTCGCCGAGGAACGTGCGCATCGTCCTGCCTTCTCCGCACAGGGTCACGACCTCGGGCCACAGTATGGGCGGCACGCCCCGGCGCATGCCGTTGTCGATCTGGCCGGTCAGCGGCCGGTACGCCAGGGCGGAGACGGTGGGCACTTCGTAGACGGTGAGCTGCGGCTCGCTCGCCTGAAGAAACCTGAGCCAGCGGGCGACGTCTTCCTGGGTCGTGCCCTGGTAGGCGACGAGCAGCACCGCCGGCGCGCCGGCCAGATCCTGGGGAAAGTGGGCGCTCATGCCGTTCAGGGCGTTGCCGCGCACCGACGGGAGGCGCCGGCCGACGGGGGAGAGAGGCTTGTCAGCATGAGTGCTCATTGGTCACGTCGTGCGTGTTCACAGGCGGTGTCGTGCGTGTTCACAGTCGCTGTCGTGCGTGTTCAACGGCGCTGTCGCGTATGTCCGCAGACGCTGTCGTGCGTGTCCACGAGTGCGGTCGTCGGTGTTTACAGGCGCGGGTACAGGCGCGGGCGTGGCTGGCGAGAAGCTCCCGCTCAAGTGAGTCTTCCCGGTTTGCGAAAGCGCACCCCTGAGCCGCGACATCGGGGCGGACCAGGGGTTGCGCCCGCGGAGCCCAGCGGGATAGGGTTATGCGAGTGAGAGGATAACGGGAACGCGCCGTTGTCTCAGCCACGGTCTCGCCGAAGGCCGGCAGCCGCCGGCCGCGAAGGCCGGCTCGTGCCCCGCATGTCTAAAGAGGCGCAGCGCGGTTCGGCCTTGGCGTACCCATGATCAGTTGTTCTCTTGCGTCCGGCCTTATAGTCTTTCGCCTGTCTCCGAGTTCGGAAGTCCTAAGGGCCTGACGGCCTACGGAGCCGAACCGGCAGGGTACAGCGCGAAAGCGCCGTGTCTCCCAGTGCGGAAAGGAGATGGCGCCGCCTCGGCTCCGTCCGCCTGTGGAGGGGGGGTTCGCCTTACCTTTCCCTCCGCGCTCGGTCGATTCCGCGACGGCATGGCCGGGGGGCGCCGGCCTACCTCTTCTTCTCTCCCGTTTGGGCTGTTGTGGAGGGACTGGTCGTCCTTCCGGGTCAAGTGAGAGGAGTCGTCACATGAACAAGCGCATCTCGCGCGCGAGTCTGGCCGCCGCCGTGGTGGTCGCCGGACTCGTCATCCTGCTGGCGGGCGCCGCGGTCGCCGCCGCGGCACCGGCGAAGGCCGCGGCAGCGGCTTCGCCGGCCGGCGCCACCGCCGCGCTCGGCGAGTCCGCGCCGACCTACGGCTGGGTGCTCCAGCTTCGCGGCGCGATCAACGAGAACCTGACCTACCAGCAGTTCGCCGCCCTCGAGGCGAAGTACCCCGGCACCCCCTGGACCGACACGAGCACGCCGGCCAATACCTTCAACGGTATCGCGCTCTGGCGCCTCGTCGGGCTCGTCGACGACAAGAACCCCAAGACCTTCAATTCCACCCTCGCGACCGCCGGCTACTCCGTGCAGATCGTCGGCATCGACGGCTTCGTGGGAACGCTGACCAGCAACGACCTCACCAAGCCCTGGGTCGGCGACAATACCGTGATCGTGGCCGACCAAGAGAACGCCGCGCCGCTCTCGTTCGGTTTCTTGAAGACCAAGAACGGCACCACGAGCTGGCATCCGACCTGGCCCCTGCAGCTTTGCGCCACCAACCTGCCGGGCAGCGTCAAGCCCGGCGGCATCGAGACGATCATCGTCTATAAGCCCGGCGTGACCCCGCCGGCGTCTCCCACCACGGTGCCGAGCTGGATCGCCCAGGTCCGCGGGGCCGCCAGCGTCGACTACACCGCCGCGCAGTTCCGCAAGCTCGCCGTCGCTCACCCCGGGACCTGGACCGACGACAACGGCACGCCGGCCGACCCCAGCGACGATGTCGTCTACACGGGCACCCCGCTTTGGCGCCTCGTCGCGCTGGCCGACGGCGGCAGCCCCGCGACGCTGAACCTCGATCGTCTCGGTCTCGGCTACAAGGTCGATGTCACCGGCATGGGCGCCACCGCGACCACCGCGGCGTCCTTCGACTCCTCGGCGATCACCGGCAACAAGGCGGTCATCGTCGCCGACCGCGCGAACGGTACCGAGCTCACCCCGACGCAGGGCAACTGCGTGCTGCAGCTCGACGGCGTCACCTACGCTTGGGTGCCGACCTGGCCCGCCCGCCTCGTGGGCACCGGCGTCACCACCGACCAGTCGTTCGGCGGCGTCGTGCGCGTCACCCTCGAAAAGCCGGTCGTGCCGAGCTACGTCAAGCCGCTCGTCCTTAAGGGCCGCCGCACGGCCAAGATCGCCTACCTCAACTTCCCCACGCCGGTCGTCTGGGACGGCACCAAGGCCGGCAACATCAATCAGACGCTGCGCGCCCGCTACCGCGGCCAGTCGATCAGCAAGCTGGTCGGTCTGGTCGACGACAAGCACCCGGGTACCTTCAACAAGGCGCTCGCGCGCAGGGGCTACACGATCAAGCTCATTGCCAGCGACGGCTACACCTGGACGATCAGCAGCAAGACGATCGTCGGCAAGAAGGGCTGGATCGTCGCCAGCTTGAAGGACGGCAAGACGATGGATTCGACCGAAGGCCCGTATCGCTTCGTCGGCTCGTTCATCAAGCCGTTCTACGGCAAGGAGTCGGTCAGCAAGCTCGTCGAGATCAAGCTGATCTTCTAGGAGGGCGCGGTCCCGCGGGACTGACCTTCCAGACGGTCATCGTCCCGGCCGCGGCACGGGCGGTGGGGGCCTTCGCAGAAGGCCCCCACCGCGGCGCGGCCGGGACGTCACACACCAACGTGTGAGGTGCAGCAAGTCATGAGAGAGCGCGGAGTCATGAGAAACCGCGGATCGATGAGACAGCGCGGAGTGATGAGAAAGCGCAAGGACTGGATCGTCGTGGCACTGGTCGCCGCTCTGCTGGCGGTCGCGGTCGTGCTGGTCGGTTCGGTGGTGGCGCCCGGGGCGGCCGGCAAGACGCTGAGCAAGGCGGCGGGCAAGACCACGGTCGGCGACACCCCGTCGTCGTGGCCGAGCCCGGCGGCCGGCGTCGTGCTCCAGGTCGGCCTGAACGGCACCTTCGTCAAGTCCTACACCCTGGCCGACCTCGAGGCGCTGACGCCCTTCGCGGGCCACGCCGGTTTCAAGAACGACGCCAACAACGTGACCGGCCCCGAGGCCGTGACCGGCGTGAAGATCACCGACATCGTGCAGGACGAGCTCGGCACGGCCATGACGGCCGACCAGGCGGTCGACGTCATCGGCGGCGACGGCTACTCGCAGAAGTTCCTCTACAGTCAGATCGTCTCGCTGACGGGTCTCTCGATGTGGGATGCGACGAGCAAGCAGGCGGTCGCGGTGTCCAGCCTCACCGGGCCGCTCGCCACGGCGCTGGTCTACACCGCCCCCAACCCTCCGGGCGATCTCCTCGCCGAAGGTCCGCTGCGGTTCATGGTCGTCGACGCGACGAGCGAAAACGCCGTGATGACCGGCAGTGACAGCCCCTACAACGTGGTCAAGCTCGACGTCGTCCCGACCGTCAAAGACTTCAGCCTCAAGCTGACCGGCCTCAAGATCAAGGGCAAGCGCCAGACCAAGACCATCAAGCGCACCGACTTTCAGAGTTGCGTGAACTGCCACGGCGCCTCGTACAAGGTCTCCGGCGTCACGTGGTCGGGCACGCCGCTGTACTACCTGATCGGCGAGGTCGACGGCGGCGCCACCATGTCCTACAACGCGGCGCTGGCCAAGAAGGGCTACCGTATCGAGCTCATCTCCACGACCGGCCTGAAGCGCATCGTCAGCTCGCGCACGATCATCCACAAACGGGCCATCGTGCTCGCCTGGCAGCGCAACAGCGCGGTGCTCGGGACGAGCCTCTTTCCGCTGCGGCTGATCGGCCCCAAGCTGAAGGCCTCGCAGGAGCTCGGGCGCATCAAGAGCATCGTGCTGCTGCCCAAGCTCAAGAAGTAGCGGCAGTCCCGGCGGTTCGGGCGGGGGCGCCTGGCGGCGCTCCCGCCGGCCCCGGCCAGTCGTCTTGCCGAAAGCCCTCGGCGTAAGCGAACATGTCAGGGCGGGCGCGGGCTTGCAGCCTGCGCCCGCCCATGGCGCGTTTGAGCAAGCGCTAGAGCGCACGTCAGACAAACGCCAGAGCGAGCGCCAGAGCAAGCGTCAGAGCGAGCGCCAGAGCAAGCGTCAGAGCGAGCGCCAGAGCAAGCGCCACGAAAGGACGGCCATGAGTCACCGCAGCATCGTCGCAAAGCCGGCCGGTCTGGTCGCCCTTGTCCTGCTCGTACCCGCCCTCGTGCTCGTGCTGGCGCTGGGCGTCGCCGGCGGGCTGGGCGGCTGCGGAGGCTCCGGGTCTGGCTCAGGCTCGGCGAGCGCCACGCAGAGCCCCAGCGGTCCGGTCGTGCTCACCGTGGCCGGCGCCAAGGCCAGCAAGACGTTCACGCTCTCGCAGCTCAAGGCGCTGCCGGCCTATACGGGCTACGCCGGCATGAAGGACAGCGTCGGCGTGATCACCGCGCCCGTGCAGTACACCGGCGTGCCGCTGGCCGAGCTCACCGCGCAGGTCGGCGGCGTCGACCGCCTGCACGGTGTGACCGTGCTGGCCAAGGACGGCTACGGCATGACCTTCTCGAGCGCCCAGGCGGCCGGCGGCGGCTTTACGACCTACGATCCGGTCACCGGCGCCGAGCGCGCGCCGACCACAAAGCTTACCGTGCTGATCGCCTACGCTCGCCAGGGCAAGGCGCTCGACTCCTCCCAGGAGGGCCCGCTGCGCCTCGTCTTTGCCGAGCCCACGTCCGACACGGTGGTCGACGGCCACTGGTCGGTGCGCTGGGTCGACAAGGTCGAGGTCAAGAAGTCGCTGGGACAGTGGAGCGTCGCCGTGCAGGGAGCGACCAGCTCGACGCTGACCCAGTCGTCGTATGTCTCGTGCGCCTCGCCGGGCTGCCACGGCAGCGGCTGGGTCGACCACACCGGCGCGCGCTGGGAGGGCGTGCCGCTGTGGCTCGTCGTCGGTTCGGTCGACGACGGCCGCACGCACGGCGCCGGCGCCTTCAATCGCGCGCTGGCCAGGAAGGGCTACTCCATCGAGCTCATCGCCTCGAACGGCGTGACCACGCTGCTGAGCTCGGCCGACCTGCTCAAGCACAAGGACTGG
>PMKK01000112.1 GCA_003157715.1 Actinomycetota bacterium | reverse complement strand
GACGAGACGCCCGTCGTCGGTCCATTCGAAGGCCACCCCGGTGTCGACCAGCAGGCCTTCGGCGATGCGCAGCCGCAACGGCTCGCTCGCGCCCACGACGTCGAGGGTGACGGTGGCGGTGGCCGACGTGTCGTCGCGTCCCAGGACGGCATCGTGCACGAAGGTGCGGGTGCCGGCGATGCGAACGCACGACTCAGGCAGGCGAAACGGCAGCTCCAGATCGCTCATGCGGCGCTCCTTGCGAAGACGGCGTGTCGCCGATTATCGGCGGCTCGTACCTAAGAGGCAAGTACGACCTTCATCGTGGTGCGGCGGCGGTCCCGGCGCCGCCGCGCCCGCCTGAGCCGCGCCGCGGTGAACCCTTGCAGCCGCCGCGTCCCGTCCCTTATAACTGGCAGCGCGAGGCCGGGTCGACCGGCGTCACGCATCCGCGGTTCGAGGGCGTAAAGGGGGGGGTCATGAGACATCGCATGCTGGCGACCGTAGTGGCACTGGTGGGGCTGGCGCTGATCGCGTCGCTGGCCGGCGGCGTCGTGCGAGCGCGAGCGGCCGGGTCTGCCGACAAGCCGACGATGAAGGTGATCGTCGTGCTGAAGGCCAGGGCCGGCGCCACCGAAGTGGTGGGCAGGCTCACGCGCGCCCACGCCACCGACGTCTACTCCTACCGTTACATCTCCGCCGTGGCCGCCACTGTCTCGCAGGCCACGCTCAAGGCCCTCCTCAAGGACGGCAACGTGGCCGACGTCGTCTCCGACCACAAGGTACCCGCTCCCCAGGTCCCGGCGGTCGGCAAGAACGCGGTCAAGAGCGCGCTCGGCGCGAGCCGCGCGGCGGCCACCACGCTCGAATCCGAGGCGCTGCAGCTCACCCACGCCCAGGACGCCTGGCAGATCAAGGTCGGCGGCAAGGCGGTCATGGGCCAGGGCATCCGCGTCGGCATGCTCGACACGGGCACCGACCCGACCCACCCCGACCTCACGGGCGCCATCGCGAGCTACCGCGACTTCACCGGCGACGGACTACAGGACAACGACGGTCACGGCACGGCGACCTCGAGCTGCGTGGCCGCCCAGGGCCTGCCGGTCTACAACCCTTCGACCGGGACCACCGTGCGGATCGAGGGCATGGCTCCCAAGGCCAAGGTCCTCATGGCCAAGGTGATCGACGTCGGCGGCGGCTGGGACTCCAACATCATGCGCGGCATCGAATGGCTCATCGCCCAGAAGGTCGACATCATCTCCTGCAGTCTGGGCTCGACGTTCATCCCGCCCGACGGCACCGACCCGTCGGCGCTCGCCTTCCAGGCGGCCATCGACGCCGGCATCACCGTCGTCAACTCCGAGGGCAACGAGGGACCCGGCCAGGGCACCGAGGGATCGTCTCCCGACCTCAAGAACGTGATCGCGGTGGGCGCCACGACCGGCTACCGGCTCTTCTCGCAGATCGGCTTCCTCGCCGGCGGCAGCTCGTACAAGGGTGACCAGGTCATCACCTGGACGAGCCGCGGGCCCAACTCGCTCGGCGACTTCAGGCCCGACATCATGGGCTTCGGCGCCTGGGGCTGGGCGCTGGCCCCGACCGGTGCCGGCGACGTCTACAACGACGTCGGCGTGCAGGTCTTCGGCGGCACCAGCATGGCTTGCCCCGTGGTGGCCGGCGACCTCGCGCTGGCCGAGTCGGCCTGGAAGATGGCCCATCCGGGCCGCCGCCTGCCCGCTCCGTCGTACTGGAAGAACCTGCTGGCCAGCACGGCCACCGATCTCGGCTACCCCGCGCTCGACCAGAGCAGCGGGCTCGTCAATGCCGCCGCCGCCGTGCACGAGGTGCTCAAGCAGGGCAAGTCGTTCCTGGCCTCGGTCGCCGCCGACCCCAAGAACGCCTCGAGCTGGTCGGCCAAGATCGCCGCTGGCGGTCACGCCTCGACGACCATCACGGTGAAGAACACCGGCGCCAAACCCGAACGCGTCACGCTGAGCGCCGCGACCTACGCCGCGCTCAAGACGCTCACCTACCAGCCCATCACCCTCAGCGGCCCCGACTACACCGACTTCGAGGACTTCACGGTGCCCGCGGGCACCGACTTCGTCGAGGCCAGGGTGACCTGGCCGTCCGGACCGGACGTCTCGCTGCAGACCGCCGTGTACGACTCCGCCGGGAACTTCGTCTCTTACGGCGAGACCNNGATCGCGCTGCGCGGCCCGGCCGGGCAGCGCCCGGTCGTGAAGGCCGGCGAGCCGTGGCAGCTCGTCATCTACCCGCGTACCGGCATGGAGCCGACGAGCCCGCAGACGGTGCACGTCAGGATCACGTTCCAGCACAGGGTCCGCGCCACGTCGGTCACGCTCTCGCGCTCCAGCGTCACGATCGGCCCCGGCGCGGCGGCGAAGGTCAAGGCCACCGTGACGGCGCCCAAGGCCGCCGGAACGTCGTTCGACGGCATCACGGTCGGCAACGGACAGACCACGACGACGATCCCCATCGCCGTGCGCGTGCCGGTCAAGCTCACCGCCGGACACGGGACCTTCAGCGGCACGATCACGGGCTCGACCGTCGAGTACTCGGGCGGAGAGTTCTACTTCTACGACGTCCAGGTGCCCAAGGGCACCCGCTCGATCACCGCCGCCCTCAACTGGGCGCACACCGGCAACCTGGTCGACCTCTACCTGATCGACCCGAGCGGCGACGTGCGGGTCGCGAAGGGTGGCGACCTCGTCTGGTATCCCGACTACTCGTCGTTCACCGTGCCGGGCTCGGCCCTCACTCATACCGCCGAGCAGGTCATCTGGAACGCACCGCAGCCCGGCAAGTGGCAGGTCCTGGTGTGGGCGGCCGGCTTCAGCGGCACCTCGTTCGCCGAACCGTACAGCGGCTCGGTCACGCTCGACACGCGCACCGTCACTCCGGCCAGCTGGTCGGCCAGCGCGGCGCCCGGCGGACAGGTCAGCGCCGACTTCACGGTCGCCAACACCGGCGCCACCGCCCTCGCGGCCTACGCCGACAGCCAGCTCACGAGCGCCGGCACGGCGCTCTACGACGATGTCGCTCTCACCCCCGTGAGCGGCACGCTCACGGCAGACCCCAACGCCGTTGCCCCACTCAACGGCATCTCGCCCACTCTGACGTTCACCCTGCCCCAGAACGTCGCTCTGGTGACGGCCCGGGCGACCTGGACCGGCTCGGACACGCTCGTCGATCTGGGACTGTACGACCCGAGTCAGACCGATAAGGCCGAAAGCCTCGCCTCGACGACGCTCGGCAACGCGGCCGCCGTGGTCGACCCCATGGCCGGCCTGTGGACCCTCATCCTCGGCTACGGCAACCCGGCGCTGACGACAGTCGCGACCGCCTACACCGTGAACATCGACTACGTGGCGCCGACAGCCATCCCGGGTCTGACGCCGTCGGCCACGGCCGTCGCGCCGCTCACGGTCGCGCCGGGCGCGACCGGCACGATCCATGTGACGGTCACCGTGCCGGCCGACGCCCAGCCGGGCGACGTGATCACCGGCACGCTCGACTTCTCGACGGCCGGCGACGGCGTCGAGACCGCCGGCGGCGACCATCTCGGCTCGGTGCCGGTCACGATCACGGTGACGTAGACCCGAGAAGCACGGGCGAAGAGAACGAAACGAGTAAGAGGGGGCGCGGCCCGCAGGGCCGCGCCCCCTCCGTGTGACCAGATCGCACCGCTTGGACCCAGGCCAGCGAGGCCGCCAGCGACACTGGCGATCTCGTGCTTACCGGCGCGTGATCCAGAAGCTCCCGCTTCCGGTCCTGTGTCGTGCCGGATCGTAGTGCGGGAATGCCGCGCGAAAGTCACTGGCTCTGTCCGTCATCAAGTAGGACAGAGCCAGCAGCACATCGAAGTCCTGGTTGCATGCCAGGAAGGCCTGAAGCAGGTATGCCTCGGTCCAGAGTGACCGGAACCGGGGGTTCGTGGCATAGGTCTTGGGATACTCGTACGGCAGGCCGATGTCGTGGAAGTGCACGATGACGCCGGGGTTCAGCCGCGGCAGGACATCCAGGATCAGGAAGTTCACGTCGCCGCCGATGCGCACGGTATGGCCCGAGTCGATGAACAGCACGTCGTCTCGTTCCAGGCGATCGAAGAACTCCGGCTCGAGCAACTCAGCGCGCTTCGCCAGCACCTCTGTCGGGCCGGACCGCCCACCGCCGAGCAGAGGCGAAGGAGAGGGGTCCACCACTGTGTATCCCGACGCCGGAGAACCTTCACGCGCGTTCAGCTCAAGCGCTGCCAGAAGTACAAGAGACGAGTTTCCCGAACCGATCTCGACCACGTGCCGAGGCGTGCGCTCGCGGACGATGCAGTGCAGCGCCGCCGCGCAGCCGAAACCGAACTGGCCGTTCTCAGTAAAGAAGACCCGGGGATCTCCGGCCGATTCCGCCGGCCACGCGCACTCCCTTCCGTAGCGCTCGCCGACCTTCCTCAAGTAGGCGGCCTGCGCTTCCGGGGCGAATCTGACACCCGGCAGCTCGCTGCGACGCGCCCACACATCGCGCCGCTCCAGGTCGTCGAGATCCGGCACGGGGGAGTAGAAGTGGACCGGCAGCGGCAGGGAGCCGTGCTCCAGGCACTCACTCGTTCCCACCCCGGTGCGTGCCATCCAGGCGATCGGTACGGCCAGCGCCCCGCCCAGCACGAGTCCGCACGCGCGAAATCCGTGGTCGACTACTCGCGTGGCCAGGCCCGGCACGCGCCTCTCCACCGCCGCATACGTGCGCGGCGGCAGCATTCGCTGCGCGAGACTTCGAATGCGAGCGCTTCCCGAAGGATCCATGTAGTCGACAACCTCTCTCTGGTGGAGCCGTCTGCCGCGGGCCGCCGCCGTCTGCCGCGGGCCGCCGGTCTCCGTTCGCCTACAGGCGCAAGCCCGCGTCGAGATAGTCCATGGCGGCGTCGAACTGCTTGATGTAGTCGCCCGTGCCGATGCCGTGCGCGGAGGTGAGCCAGACCGCGATACCGGCGCCGATCACGGCGCCGGCGAAGGCGCGCACCGGCAGCTCGTCGGGCGAGCGCCCCACCCGCCGAGCAAGGACCTGAGCGACCTCGCGGATCGTGGCGGTGAGGTCATCGAGCATGCGCGCCCGCAGCTCGGGGACCGACAGGATCAGCTCCTCGCGCTGACGCTCGAGCGCCAGCTCGTCGGCCGTCAGGGCGCCGAAGACCTCGGACATCGAGGCGCGCAGCGCCTGGATGGGCGTCAGCTCGGCCGGCTGCTCGCCGAAGGACGCGAACAGGAGCGGGTCGAAGGCGTCGTGCAGAACGACGTCTTCCTTGCTTGGAAAGTAGCGAAAGAAGGTGCTCGGCGAGACGTCGGCTGCGGCCGCGATCTGTTCGACCGTAGTCGCCTCGTAACCCTGCTCGCGGAACAGGCGCAGGGCGTGCTCCTGGATGGCGGCATGCGTCTTGGCTTTCTTGCGTTCACGTAAGCCCGACATTGGGCCGCTCCCATCAGGTGACGCCGAGCAGATCGATTCTGTACCTTGCGACCCCCCGCCGCAACGACGTGGGGCTCGAGTGGCGAGCGCACAAGGCCGGCACGGCAAGCGTCGCCCAGGTGCTCGCGCCGCCCTGTCGGCCCGGCCCCAAGGCCGGCGTGGCCCGCGGTGGAGCTCAGATCTCTGTGTCGCGCGCGTCCCGCCGGTCGTCGGCTGGCGCCGCTTCGCGAGAGGGGGCCGGCACAAGCTCGATGTCGATGGCGCCGCAGTCCGGACACATCTCGTCACCGATATGTGACGTCAGCCCCTTGAACGTGCGGCCGCACTCCTGACAGACGAACTCGTAGTCGGGCATGGCCACCAGCTCCTGAGTCGACGCGCCTATTGTATGCGCCTGGACATTGGCGTCCAGAGGGCTCGCGAGTGCCGGGCCCGGCGATCGTCCGGGCCTTCGCGGCATCGCGACTCGCCCGCGGCCGCGGCCGTGCGGCGGCCGGGCCGCCGGCGCCTATGCCGGGCGCGGACCTGGGCGCGTCGCCCTGGCGAATCGCACCGCCACGAAGAGGCGGTTGCTCGCCGGGCGTGCGGTCCGGTTACCGGCCGCGTCGGTCGCCGCCACGAAGAAACGGTAGTGTCCGGGCGCCAGGGTACAGCGGAACCGGCAGATCAGCCTTCTGCCCACCGGCCGTGAAGCGAACCTGAGGGTCCTCACCGACCGGCCCGACGCCGTCCTCACGGTGATGGTGACCGTGGCGGTCGGGCTGCCGGGGCGCGGGTCGCTCACGGCGCAAGAGAGGGCCGCCGGCCAGCCACTGACCGCCTCGGCCGCCCAGAGGGCCTTGGCTACGGGGCGGCGCGTATCGATGCGCACGTGGAAGGCGCGGGTGGCGACGTTGCCGGCGTTATCGGTCGCGCGCGCCAGAAACGCGTGGCTGCCGTCGTTAGCGTGATCGGCCGGCGCCGCGACGCGAAACGCGGCGCCCGTCGTCCAGCTCTGGCCGTGATCGAGCGAGTACTGTACCGCCGCCACGCCCGAACCCTGCCCGTCGCTGGCCCGCACCGCGACGTGGACGGCACGCCCGTGCCAGCCGGCGACGCCGGTGACCGTAACGGTCGGCGCCAGTGTGTCGGCCCAGCCCCCCGTCGAGCTGGTCAGCACGGCGCCGGTGGTATCGGCGATGAAGCCGTGGCGCAGATCGGCGAAGGCGACCGACGTGAAGCTGCGGCTCGACGAGAGACGCTGCGCCCGCCAGGTCCTGCCGTAGTCGGTCGACGCCAGGATCAGGCCACCCAGGCCGACCGCCCAGCCATGACTTCGGGAGGCGAAGTCGACCGTGTACAGGTCGGGCGCATGGGCGCCGACCGGGCGCCGCACGAGCCAGTCGGCCCCGCCGTCGCTCGTGGCGAGCACGACGCCGCCCTCGCCGACCGCCCAGCAACGCGTCGCGCCCCGGCACGCCACGCCGTTCAGATAGGCCGTGGTGGGTGACGTCTGGGCAGCCCAGACCGCGCCGCCGTCGGTGGTGGCAAGGATGGTGCCGTGGTCACCGACGGCCCAGCCGTGGTCCGCGTCGGCGAAGGCCACCGAATACAGGTCTCGCGAGCTCGGAGAGCTCTGCGCGAGCCAGGTCGCGCCGCCGTCGGTGGTGGCCACGATCGTGCCCGCGGCGCCGACTGCCCAGACGCTGTCGCCACGGCTGGCGACGCCGATCAGAGTCTGCGTGGTCGGGACGCTCTGCGACGCCCAAGTGGCGCCGCCGTCGGTGGTGGCGATCAGGGTGCCGGCCGGGCCCACGGCCCAGCCGTCGGAGGCGTCGGCGAAGGTGACGCCGTACAGATCGCCGGTGGTCGGCGCCGACTCTGAGACCCACGTCGCACCGCCGTCGGCGGTAGTCACGACAGTCGCGCCGGGACCGACGGCCCAGGCGTGGGACGGATCGGTCGTAGCGACCGACAGCAGAGGGGCGCCCGAGCTCGCCCGATGAGTCGTCCACCCGCTGCTCGCGCCACGGGCGGCGCTCGCGCCGACGCCGCCGACGACCGCCAGGGCGACGACGGTGAGCAAGACCTGAGAAACGCGCGTCACGATCTCTCTCCCTTTGTCGGCGACCAGTCGGCTGCGCGCTGCCGCAAGACCACGCGCCCGCCCAGCTCTCCCTGTGTCGGAACGACCTCCCCGACCAGTAAGGGTAGCACGGCGCGCCGCGCTGCGCGTCCCCGCCAAACGCGGTTTCCGGCCGCGGCGCGCGGGAACAGCTAGCGAGCAGGGCCTCGCCGACGCGAGGCCGCCGGCAGCAGGCCGGCCGTCGTGGCGGGAAGTCCGGACCCCGGCGCATCCGGCCGCCGGCGCCGGCTTGTGCGTGACCGCAAGGAGAAGACGATGGGCTTGACTATCGTGGTGGGATACGACGGTTC
Source organism: Actinomycetota bacterium (assembly GCA_003157715.1). The sequence goes on along the minus strand of PMKK01000112.1, from coordinate 3,364 downwards.
GGAGTGCGCCAAGGCGGCGCTCGATCAGGCGCTCGGCCTTGCTGGGCGAGACGGCAAGGTGATCATCACGTACGCCGACGCCCCCCCGCGCATCGGGGCATCGTCACTCGTGCCGCCCGAGAACGTCGTCGCGCTGGGCAAGAAGATCACGGCGGAGGCCGCGGAGGCGGCCGCCAGGCGCGGCGTGCCGGCTGAGGTGGTCCTCGAGAACGATCGTCCGGCGGAGGCGCTGCTGAAGGTGGCCGAGCGCACCGGAGCCGACATCATCGCCGTGGGCACGCGCGGCGAATCGCAACTGACCGGCCTGCTGCTCGGCTCGACCCCGTATCACCTCGTGCACCGGGCGACCGTGCCCCTGCTGGTCGTGCCTCAGGCGGCCTAGAACCTGCCGCGACCACCCGGCCGCCGAACCACCGGCCGCCCAGCGGCGTCTCTCCTTCACAAGGACACATCCGCAAGGGAGAGGGGAGATCGTGCGCCGCATCGTCATCATCGCCAGCTTGCTCGTCGCCGTCTGCGCCGTGGCGGTCGGCGTGATCGCGACGACGCGTCCCGCGGCGCGCGCCACGGCGACCGCGCTCAACCCCACGCGCGGCGACCCCGCGGCGACGGCCCGAGCGGCCCTGCTGGCAGGGCCGCTCGACCGCTTCGGGCTCGCGCTGCTGGCGGGCGAGGCCCGTCAGAGCAGCGGCAACGTCGTCATCTCGCCGCTGTCGATCCACGCCGTGCTCTCGCTGATCCTGAACGGCGCGTCGGGGCGCACGGCGGCGGAGATGCGCCGGGCGCTGGCCCTGGACGGCCTGACGCTGCCGGCCACGGACCAGGCCTGGGCCGACCTCATCGCCTCAGTGCAGGCCGGCGACAAGCCCGCGGTCGAGATCGCCGACTCGCTCTGGCTGAGCCGCAGCGTGGCGTTCAGCCCGGCCTTCCTGGCCGCCGCTCGCGGCTTCTTCGCCGCCGGCACGCAGGCGCTGCCGGCCGACCACACGAAGGCGGCGGCGGCCATCAACGACTGGGTCGACCAGCGCACCGCCGGCCTGATCAAGCAGATCGTCCAGCCCGACTACTTCACCGACCAGACGATCCTCACGGTCGTGAACACCGTGCACGTCAAGGCCGACTGGAGCGTGCCGTTCGAGGCCGCCGAGACGCAGCCCGCCGCGTTCACCCTGGCCGACGGCACCACGGTGAACGTGCCGACCATGAGCGGGCCGCTCAGCGCTCGCGTGGCCCGGACGCCGGCCTACGACGCCGTGGCTCTCGCCACGAAGGGCTCCGTGACCGCCTGGGTGGTCGTTCCGCGGGCCGGCCAGACGCCCGAGTCGCTGCTTGCCGGCTTCCGGCGGAGCGGCCTGGACTCCCTGTATCGCAGCGCCCGGCCCGCGCAGGTGATGCTGAAGCTGCCCCGCTTGCACACCGCCTTCTCTTCTGCCGACCTGAAGCCCGCGCTGGAGGCGCTGGGCATGATCTCCGCCTTCTCGCCGGAGCAGGCCGAGCTGCGGGGCATCGTCGCGCCGGGCAGCACGGCGGGACCGGTCTGGATACAGCGCGTCGTGCACAAAGCCGTGCTCGATGTGAACGAAACGGGCGTCGAAGCCGCCGCCGCGACCGCCGCCCTCGTCGCCGCGGGCTCCGCGCCCTACGCGCCGCTCACCATCCGCGCCGACCGCCCGTTCCTTCTGCTGCTCACCGACAAGAGCACCTCGGCGCCGCTGTTCATGGCGCTGATCAGGGATCCGCGCGGCTGATGCCGGCTTGCCCGGACGGCTTCGTCTCCTGCGCCGTCAGAGCCGCGCGTTCACCTCAGCCGCACCTTCACGACCGACGTGAAGGCCGGGAAGTCATACCCTGAGTACTTCGCCACGTACGAGGTCGTGCGCGCAGGGTGCAGCAGGCCGGTCACGAACTTGCCCGCCGCGACGCGATAGCGGCCGACCTTGCTCCAGCCCTTGGCGGCCAGCGTCGGCGGCTGGCCGGACACCCTGTGCCACGTCGAGTAGACGGTGCAGTAGCCGGCGCCCGCCGGCACGTTGCCGCTCAACCGGATGGACGTGCCGTGGCCGATGGCGCTCGCCGATGACTTGAAGGTGCAGACCTGGTAGAAGGCCCACAGGTCGGGCAGACCGTTCACGTCATCGGCGCGGTAGGCGTGGATCGCGTACAGGTCGGGCGCGGTCCCGGTCGGGATCCGCAGCGACTCCGTGACGATCCCATTGCCGCCGAGGACGACAGAGCCGGGATAGTACCAGGATCCCGAGGGGCCCTCGAAGGAAATCGCGGCGTGCTCGCCTGACGGCCAGCCCTTCAACGCGAGCTCGACGATCGCGCCAGGCTTTCCGGAGTGCCGGCAGAGCGGTCCGACCAGAGAGGCGTGGTGTGCCCGGCTCCAGTCGAGAGCCACCGCGGTGGTGTCCGTGGTCCCGGGCGTGACGCTCACGTCCGAGCCCTGCCACTGCGTCTCGGCCGTCATGTCGCCCTGGGGTGTGTAGAACCCGGCGACCACGTCGTTGAAACCCGATGCGGTGAAGGCGCTGCCCCTTGCGTTCGTCAGCGTCATGCTGGTCCTGGCCAGCCCGGGCGTGCCGGCCACCCAGACTTCGGGCGACCCGCCGTTGGCCAGCGCGTCGCTGAGTCCCGCGATGGTCACGTCGAGAACGCCGGGCTGCAGCTCGTAGGTCGGCGTGACCGCGAAGTCGTTGTTCCAGGTCTCGAGAAGCTTCAGCGTCGACGCGGCGCCACTCCGCGGCCGCGGATACGAGGCGGTCAGGTCGTCCCTGCCCGCGGTCGCAGCCGATGTCACGGCGCCGAACGAGAAGTGGCCGGCGGTGTCGGTGCCGGGCGAGCCGGGCAAGGGCAGGTTGGTGCCCCCGAAGCCGTAGTCGCGGGAGACGTGGTCGTCACCATTCCACGAGCCCCAGTCGACCTCGGCTCCGGCCACACCGTTGCCGTCGTAGTCGAACACGTGGCCGCTGATGGCGAAGTATGTGGGGTCGGCGCCCAGCCGCTGAAAGTCCACCCCGGCCGCAGCCGCGTGCTTGGCTACCGGCGCAGCGACGTACCTGGCGCCGGTCGCGGCCAGCGCGCCCGGCGCCAGCACAAGGCCGGCCGCGAGCACGACGAGACCGCACACCGCACGACGGTTCATGGACCCTCCCCAATCAGTCGGCGGGCACGCCGACGCCTTAGCCTGGGCGACCCCAGCCGGTCCCATACTAAGCCGCTTCCGCGGCCGCGCAAGGGCCGTGGGGCAAAGGCGTCGCGCGTCACTCGGATCTCGTCACTGCCGTCTGGCGGTCCTCGGGCGTGACGGACCCGTCACTCGTAGCGCAGCGCCGCGGTGGGCTCCACCGAAGCGGCCTGCACC
>PMKK01000236.1 GCA_003157715.1 Actinomycetota bacterium | reverse complement strand
AAGAGGTCGGTCTCGGTCTCTTCCGAGAAGGTGGTCTCGATGACGCCGGCGCGGGTGGCGCCGATGCCCTTGGCGTAGGCCAGCGCCAGATCCTTGGCCTTGCCGGTCGCGTCCTGGTAGACGGCGATCAGCGCGGGCACGCCTTTGCCCTCTTCGTACTGGCGGCGGACGAGGTGGCCGGGGCCCTTGGGGGCGACCATGATCACGTCGACGTCCTTGGGCGGCACGATCTGGCTGAAGTGGATGTTGAAGCCGTGGGCGAACATGAGGACCTTGCCGGCCTTGAGCTCGGCGGCCACGTCGCTTCTGTAGAGGCGGGCCTGCACTTCGTCGGGCACGAGCATGATGATCAGGTCGCCGCGCTTGGCGGCTTCGGCCGCGCTCAGGACGTCGAAGCCCGCCTTCTGGGCGCGCGCGGCGTTGGCCGTGCCGGGCACGTCGGAGACCACCACGTTCACGCCGGAGTCGCGCAGGTTCTGGGCGTGCGCGTGGCCCTGGCTGCCGAAGCCGATCACGGCGACGGTCTTGCCGGCGATCAGGCCGAGGTCAGCATCGTTGTCGTAGTACATGCGGTGTCTCCTTCTCGTGACGCCCGCGCGCCAGTGCGCGGACGACTGCACTCGGAACGTTAGACTCTACTGCCTTCGGGAAACGGCGGCAACGCAAGATGGCTGCGCTCCTACCGCGCAGCCGGGGGCAGATAGTCCTCGCGCACGGGCGAGAAGACCTCGATCGCCACGGAATCCTCGAGGACCGCCGCGCCGTGAGAGACGTCGCCCGGTATGCACCAGCTGTCGCCCGCCGTCACGTCGTGGCGCTCGTCGCCGATCGTCAGCTCGAGGTGACCGGCGGTGAGGTAGCCCGTCTGCTCGTGGGGATGGGAGTGGCTCGGCAGGACGCTCCCGCCCTCGAGCCGGAACTCCGTCATGAGCGTGTGCCTGCCAAAGCACAGCGTCTTCATGCGTATGCCGGGCACCGGCGTCCGGTAGCCGCTGTCGCCGTGCGTCGCGAACATGGCTTCGCCTCTCCCCCCTGCTTCGCGGTCGGTCGCGATCGTCAACCTTCCTTCGGCCGACCATTCAGCCGCTCGCGCGCGGTCAGCACGCGCTCGATCCGCCGGTCCGGCACGAGCCACATGAAGGCGACGACGGCGTAGAGGCCGATCGCGACCAGGGGCTCGACGAAGGCCGTGACGACGGCGGCGGCGTAGATCACGGGTGACGCCTTGCCCTTGAGGTCGCGGCCGATCGCGGCCGCCAGCACGGAGCCCGGACCCTGGCTTCTGACGATCCGCCATTGCAGCAGATAGTAGGCGCCGCCCGCCATGAACAGGACCACCCCGTAGGTGGCGGTCGGCACGGCCGCGCGCGGGTTGTGTCCCATCCAGCCCGTCACGAAGGGAAACAGTGACAGCCAGAACAGCAGGTGCATGTTGGCCCACAGGATGCCGCCCGTGACGCGCTCGGTCACCGCCAGCATGTGGTGGTGGTTGTTCCAGTAGATGCCGAGGTAGACGAAGCTCAGGACGTAGGTGAGAAAGATGGCCTTCTCCGACCACAGAACAGCGAGGTCGGAGCCGCGCGGCGTGCGCAGCTCGAGCACGCTGATCGTGATGATGATGGCCAGCACGCCGTCGCTGAACGCCTCGAGGCGCTTGGTGCTCACGGCGCCGGTCCTCCCTTCTGCCTCACCCGTCGCCGGGGGTCCCGAGAAGCGGGGCCGCTACCCCCGCCCCCGCCCTATCGCGATGATGCCGGTGCGCACGACCTCGAGCACGCCGATCGGCTGCAGCAACTCGAGCAGCGCCTCGAGCTTGTCGGTGGTGCCGACCACGCGCAACACCAGGGCGCGGCGGTCGACATCGACGATCTTGGCCTTGAAGATCTCGGCGATCTGCAGCACGTCGTTGCGCTTTTCGCCTTCGGCGGCGACCTTGATCAGCATGAGCTCGGAAGCCACCATGGAGCCCGGCTCGAGGTCGCGGATCTTGACGACGTTGATCAGCTTGTGGAGCTGTTTGGTGACCTGGTCGATGGGGTGCTCGGCCCCGTCGATCGTGATCGTCATGCGCGAGAGGTTCGGGTCTTCGCTCTCGCCGACGGCGAGGCTCTGGATGTTGAAGCCCCGGCGGGCGAACAGGCCGGCCACCCGGGTCAGCACGCCGGGCTTGTTTTCGACGAGCACCGACAGGGTGTGCTTCATGACTTCGCCCCCCTCGTCCTGCGCGAGGCCTTGCCGCCGATCAGCTCGGTGATCGACTGGCCGGCCGGCACCATCGGAAACACGTTCTCCTCAGGGGAGATCTTGAAGTCGATCACCGTCGGACGGCCGCTGTCGATGGCCTCGCGCAGCGCCTCGCCGACGTGTTCGGCCTGGGTCACGCGCAGGCCCTTGGCGCCGAAGGCTTCGGCCAGCATGACGAAGTCGGGCTGCACCGCGATGCAGGTCTGCGAGTAGCGCNNGTCGATCACCGTCTTGTCGGGCCGGCCGAGCTTGGCGCCGAGCGCCGCCGGCAGGCCGAAGCCCATGGTGCCCAGGCCGCCCGAGCTGATCCACTGACGCGGGAAGCGGTAGTCGAAATAGAGCGTCGACCACATCTGGTGCTGGCCCACGTCGGTCACGATGACGGCCTCGCCACCGGTGACACGGTCGATCTCTTCAATCACGAACTGCGGTGCCAGCACGCCTTCGGCGGCGGGCTGTTCGTAGTGCAGCCGGAACTCGTCCTGCCAGGCGGCGATCTTCGCCAGCCACGCCGCCGTGCGCCCCGGCGCGCGCTCGGCCTTCTGAAGCTCGGCGAGCAGCGCGGCCAGCACGTGGCGGGCGTCGCCCACGATAGGGATGCTGGGCTCGACGTTCTTGCCGATCTCGGCCGGATCGACGTCGATGTGGATGATCGTCCTGGCCTGCGGCGCGAAGGCCGAGAGCTTGCCGGTCACGCGGTCGTCGAAGCGCACCCCGACGCCCACGAGCACGTCGCATTCGTGCACGGCGTAGTTGGCCGGCACGGTGCCGTGCATGCCGAGCATGCCCAGCGACAGCGGCAGGCGCTCGTCGAAGGCGCCCAGGCCCATGAGGGTCGTGGTGACGGGCGCCTGCACGAGCTCGGCCACGGCGCGCAGCTCGTCCGAGGCGCCGGCGCTGATCACGCCGCCGCCGACGTAGAGCACCGGCCGCTCGGCGTCGAGGATCGCCCGCGCCGCCGCCCGGATCTGTTTGACATGACCCTTGACGGTCGGCTTGTAGCCGGCCAGATCGAGGCTGTCGGGCGCCTTGTAGGTGAGCTCGCCGAGCAGGGCGGTGACGGGCACGTCGATCACCACGGGACCGGGCCGGCCGGTCGAGGCGATGTGGAAGGCCTCGTGGATGATGCGCGGGATCTCGGCGGCGTTCTGCACCAGGTAGGAGTGCTTGACGATCGGCAGGGTGATGCCGGTCACGTCGGCCTCTTGAAAGGCGTCGGTGCCGATCAGGTCGGCGCGCACCTGGCCGGTGATGGCGACGAGCGGGATGGAGTCGAGATAGGCGTTGGCGATGCCGGTGATCAGGTTGGTGGCGCCGGGACCGCTCGTGGCCAGGCACACCCCGACCTTGCCGGTAGCCCGCGCGTAGCCGTCGGCGGCGTGCACCGCGCCCTGCTCGTGGCGCACCAGGATGTGCCGCAGTTTGACGGCATCGTAGAGCGCGTCGTAGAGCGGGATCACCACGCCGCCCGGAAATCCGAACAGGGTGTCGCAGCCCTCGGCCTCGAGCGAGGCGACGATGGCCTGCGCACCCTTCATCTTTGTCTGTGACGTCATCGAAGGACTGCCCCCTTCTCCGCACCGGAGACGAGTTTGACATAGCGGGCCAGGTAGCCCGTGAGCTCGGGCCGCGACGCCGCGGCGGGCTGTGCCGCGCGACGCCGCTCGAGTACAGCCACCTCGACGTCCAGGGTGAGAGTACGAGCCGGGATGTCGATGACGATGGTATCGCCGTCTTCGACTAAGCCGATGATGCCGCCGGCCTGCGCTTCGGGAGCGACGTGGCCGATGGCGGCGCCTCGCGTGGCGCCGCTGAAGCGCCCGTCGGTGATCAGCGCCACGTCCTTGTCGCGGCCCTGACCGGCGAGCATCGAGGTCGCCGCGAGCATCTCGGGCATGCCCGGAGCGCCCATGGGACCTTCGTTGCGGATGACGATCACCGAGCCGCTGCGGATGGCGCCGTCGGCGATGGCGGCCACCGCCGCGCGCTCGCTGTCGAACACCTGGGCCGCGCCGCTGTGGCGCAGCATCTCGTCGGCCACGGCGCCCTCCTTGACGACCGCGCCCGCTGGCGCCAGGTTGCCGAACAGCACCGCCAGACCGCCGGTCGCGTGGTAGGGCCGGTCGAGCGGGCGGATCACGTCGTCGTCGGTGACACGGGCGCCGGCGACGGCGGCGGCGATGGTGTCGCCCGCCACGGACAGCGCGCCGCCCTCCATGAGCCCGGCGTCGACCAGGCGCTTCATGACGGCCTGGATGCCGCCGGCGCGGAAGAGGTCTTCCATGTGGTGGGCGCCGGACGGCGCGATCTTGCAGAGGTGCGGCACGCGCGAGGCCACGTCGTTCACGCGCGAGAGCGAGAAGTCGAGACCGGCCTCGGTGGCGATGGCGGCCAGGTGCAGCACGGTATTGGTGGAACAGCCCAAGCTTGCGTCGGCGGCCAGCGCGTTGCCGACCGCGGCGTCGGTCAGGATGTCGCGCGGCTTGAGGTCGGCGGCCAGCACGTCCATGACCGCCGCGCCGCTGTCTTTGGCGAAGCGCAGCCGTTCGCTGTAGGGCGCCGGGATAGTACCGTTGCCGGGCAGTGCCAGGCCGACGACCTCGGCCAGACAGTTCATCGAGTTGGCGGTGAACATGCCGGAACACGAACCGCAGGTGGGACAAGCCGCGCACTCGATGGCCTTGAGGCCCGCTTCGTCGAGCGTGCCCGCCTGGACCTGGCCGACGGCCTCGAAGACGCTGTTCAGGTCGATCGTGCGCCCGTCGAGGTGCCCCGCGAGCATCGGCCCGCCGCCGACCATGACAGCCGGCACGTTCAGACGCACGGCGGCCATCAGCATGCCGNNGTCGCAGCACGGCACGAGCACGAGAGCGTCGAAGGCGTGCGCCAGGGTCATCGACTCGACGGTGTCGGCGATCAGCTCGCGGCTGGGCAGCGAGAAATGCATGCCTTCGTGGTTCATCGCGAGGCCGTCGCAGATGCCCATGACGCCGAACTCGAACGGCACGCCGCCAGCCGACCGCACGCCGGCCTTGACGGCCTCGACGATCGAGCGCAGGTGCATGTGGCCGGGCACGACTTCGCTGAACGAGTTGGCGATGCCGATGAAGGGGCGCTCCATCTCGGTGTCGGACACGCCCAGGGCCCGCAGCAGCGCGCGATGCGGGGCACGCGCCACGCCGCGCTTGATCTCGTCGCTTCTCACGATGCTCAACGCCTTTCGCTTGGGGATCGCCGCGCTACGGCACCCGGCGCGACCGCAAGCCCGACGGCCGGGCGAGTCCGGTGAGTCCGGCCGCCGAGAGCCCCGCGACCGCCGGTCGGAGACGGCGCCACGACGGACCGGCGACGGTCCCCGATTGACTGACAGTGATCCCCGCTGGACTGACAGTGATCCCTGATGGACTGATAATGATACCTGATAGGCGTTTATCCGGTCAGCCGCTGGTTCGCAGGTCCGAACCTCAGGGTATGACCTGACCCTGAAAGGGACCTGGCGACGTGACCCGCCGGCGGCCGGCGCGGCCCTGAGGCCGTTGTGGCCCTGAGGCCGTTGTGGCCCTGAGGCCGTTGTGGCGACGCGCCAGGACGCTTGAGGACGATACCCTGAGGGGTATACTTGGGACACGGCGCGGCACGGCGCCAGCCCGGTGATGAAAGCGACAGGAGGGACCCGATGGCGGTCGCGTACGGCACAGGCAGGCTCGTTACGGCCTCGTTTGCGGAGACCCTCGAACGCACTCGTGCCGCCCTCGCCGACGAAGGATTCGGCGTCATGTGCGACATCGACGTCGCGGCGACCTTGCGAGCCAAGCTGGGCGCCGAGATCGACGACTACGTCATCCTCGGCGCCTGCAATCCGGCGCTCGCGCAGCGCGCCCTGTTGGCCGAACGCGAGGTCGGACTGCTGCTCCCCTGCAACGTCATCGTCTACGCTGCCGAGGGAGGCACGCAAGTGAGCGCCATCGACCCCGAGGTCATGCTCGCCATGATCGACAATCCCGCCCTGGCCGAGGTCGCCCGTGAAGTGCGAGCAAAGCTGGCGCGGGTCATCGAGCGCCTCTAGCCCTCGCCCGCCGAAACGGCGGCCCCCGGCCACTGGCGAGAACCATCTAACGACGCGAGGACGAGAGTGAGCGATCAGCAACAGGAGGGCAACGTGGCAGGCTTGGTCCAGGAACTGACCGACGAGACATTCCAGAAGGCCATCGACGATGCGGCGACGCCGGTCATCGTCGATTTCTGGGCCGCATGGTGCGGCCCTTGCCGCACGGTCGGACCGATCGTCGAAGACCTCGCCACGACCCACACCGGAAAGGTCACGGTCGGCAAGGTCAACGTCGACGAAAACCAGGCGACGGCCGCCAAGTTCGGCATCATGAGCATCCCGACGCTCATTCTGTTCAAGGACGGCAAGCCCGTGAAGAAGGTCATCGGCGTGCGCAGCAAGGGCGACCTCGAACGCGAGTTCGAACTGGCCTGAAGCTCGAACTGGCCTGAAGCGCCATGACGGCGCCCAAAGAAACGATGCGGGGCGGGGCCGGCTTGCAAGCCGGCCCC
>PMKK01000063.1 GCA_003157715.1 Actinomycetota bacterium | reverse complement strand
CAGCAGGCCGACGCGTTCCCCGGCCTGGTCGCCGGCATGGTCGTGCGCGGCGGCATCCAGATGCCGGCCTTCCGCCAGCTCACGTCGGCCCAGGTCGCCGCCGTCTCGGACTTCGTGGCCACGCAGATCGCCGCCCCGGTGGCGCGCACCGCCACCGTGGCCGACGGCGGCGTGCTGTTTCGCCTCTACTGCTCCGGGTGTCACGGCTCGACCGGTCGCGGCGGCGCGGTGAGCCAGGGCCGCAACCCCCCCTCGCTGGCCGACTATCCCGCCGCCGAGGCGCTCGCCGCGATGATCATCGGGCGCAGCAACATGCCGGTCTTTGCCGGCACCACTCTCGACGCGCGCCAGCAGGCAGCGGTCGCCCTCTACGTCCAGGAGCTCCAGAAGCCACCCTCGCCGGGCGGCTGGGGGCTCGGCTACCTGGGACCGGTCACCGAAGGCCTGGCCGGCTTCTTCGGCCTCTGCGCTCTGCTCGTCGCGGCCATCTGGCTGGCCTGGGGCAAGGGCGACGCCCAGGCCGACGTCCTCGCCACCAGCGACGGCGGCGGCGCGGGCGCGGCGGGTGCCGGCTGGCCGGCCGCGCTCGGGCTGCTGCTCGCCATCGCCGGCTCCTGCGGCTTTGCCGCCTTCTTCGTCGCCGGCAACGACGCGCAGCGGATCGGCGGCACGCTGGCGCTGGCCTTCCTGGGCCTCGGTTTCGCGCTGTCGTACTGGGGTCGCGACCTGACGAGCGACGAGGCCGAGGTGGGCGAGTACCCGCTGCCCCCGGCGTCGGCGGTCGGCGGATCGGGGGGGCTGACCAGCGGGTCGGTGTCGGGCGCGGTGCCGGCGGCGCTCGGCGACGAGCTGGCCCGCGGCGCCGCCGTGTTCACCCGCCGCAAGTTCCTGACTTCTCTGCTGGCCGGGGCCGGCGGCGTGTTCGGGCTCAGCCAGCTCGTGCTGCTGGCTTCGCTGGGCCCCAAGTCGCGCGGCCTGCGTTCGACCGCCTGGCGGCCCGGCGCCCGCCTGGTGACCTTCGACGGGCACCCCATCAGCCGCGACGCGCTGCCGGGCGGCGGCATGCTCGTGGCTTTCCCCGAAGGTCACACCGAGGCCGCCGACTCGCAGATCGCCCTGCTGCATCTGACCGGCGTCACGGCGCAGTCCGGCCGCGAGAGCTGGAGCCCCGAGGGATTCTTCGCCTACTCGCGGGTCTGCACGCACGCCGGCTGCGCGGTGTCGCAGTACGAAGACCAGTCCCAGGCGCTCCTGTGCCCGTGCCACCAGTCGACCTTCGACCTGCGCGACGGCTGCCGCCCGGTGGCCGGCCCGGCGTCGCGCCCGCTGCCCCAGCTCGCCTTGGCCATCGACGCCGGCGGCTTCCTGGTCGCCCAGCACGATTTCACGCAACCGATCGGCCCCGGATTCTGGAACCTCTATGCCTGACGGCCGGCTCCAGAGATCGCTCACCAACTCCTTCCGCCTGCCGCGCGACAGGTACCGGCGCGTGGCCCGCTGGCTCGACGACACCACGGGCGGCGGCGGCCTTCTGCGCCGGGAGCTGCGCCACGTCTTTCCCGACGACTGGTCGTTCTTCTTCGGCGAGATCGCCCTCTACTGCTTCGTCATCCTGGTGGTCACCGGCGTGTACATGTGCCTGTTCTTCAAGGCCTCGGCGGCGCCCACCGTCTATCTCGGACACTACCGGCCGCTCTACGGGGTCCACATGTCGGAAGCCTATGCGTCGGTCATGCACCTGAGCTTCGACGTGCGCGCCGGCCTCGTCGTGCGCCAGGTGCACCACTGGGCCGCTCTGGTGTTCGCCGCGGCGCTCGTCATGCACCTGTTTCGCATGTTCTTCACCGGCGCCTACCGCCGTCCGCGGCGTCTCAACTGGGTCATCGGGCTCAGCCTGCTCAGCCTGGTCTTCATCAACGGGGTGTTCGGCTACTCGCTGCCCGACGACCTGCTGTCGGGCACCGGCCTGCGGATCGCCTACTCGATCACTCAGTCGATACCCCTGGTCGGCCCCAACCTCGCTTCGCTGCTGTTCGGCGGCGACTTTCCCACGACCGGTCTTATCCCCCGCATCTACGCCGTCCACATCCTGCTCGTGCCGGGCGCCATCGCCGGCCTGCTGGGGGCGCATATGGGCCTGTTGTGGATCCAGCGCCATACCCAGTACCCAGGCCGCAAGCGCAGCGACCGGGTCATCGTCGGCACGCCGATGGTGCCGGCCTACGCGCTGCGCACGACCGGTTACTTCTTTCTCATCGCCGGGGTGCTCACCGCGATGGGCGGCTTCTTTCAGATCAATCCCGTCTGGCTCTACGGCCCCTACCAGGCCTGGGACTCGACCAGCTTCGCCCAGCCCGACTGGTACACCGGCTGGCTCGAGGGCGCCGTGCGCATGACTCCCGCCTGGGACATCCATATCGGCGGCTTCCTGCTGCCCGGTCTGTTCTGGCCGGCCGCACTGCTGCCCGGTCTCATCATGGGCTTTCTCTTCACGTGGCCGTGGCTCGACGCGGCGCTCCAGCGCGACGACGGCTTCTATAACGTCCTGCAAACGCCGCGCGACCGGCCGGGCCGCACGGCGCTCGGCGCCGGCCTGCTGACCTTCCTGTTCTGCCTGCTCGTGGCGGGCGGCGACGACGTGTTCGCCTCGGTCTTCCACTGGAACCTGCCCACGCTGCTGTCGGTGATGCAGGGCCTGACCCTCGGCCTGCCCTTCGTCGTCGGCGGACTCGTCTATGCGATCTTCCGTCGTCGTCGCCGCGCCCTGGCCGACGAGGCGCTCACGTGACCTGGGTCGCCGACAGCCGGGCGCCGGACCGCCGTCAGGACCGCGCCTCGCTCTCCCTCGCCGCGCGCCGCGGCGTCACCCTGCTGCGGGTCGCCAAACCGCGGATCGTCGTGCTATTTGGCGTCACGGTACTGGCGGCGAGCATACTGGCCGGCCCGGTCGGACCGGCGCGGACCGCGGCCATCGTGGCCTCGGCGGCCCTCACGGTCGGCGGGGCGGCGGCGCTCAACAACTACCTCGAGCGCGGCCTCGACGCGCGCATGGCCCGCACCCGCCGGCGGCCCACCGCCACCGGCACGCTGCCGCCGCGCGCGGCGCTGGCCTTCGGCCTTCTCGCGACGGCCGGCGGCGTGGCCGCGGTGGGGGCCTGCGGCGG
>PMKK01000031.1 GCA_003157715.1 Actinomycetota bacterium | reverse complement strand
CCCTTGAACGGCTCAAGCATCTCGACCAGCAGCTTGACCACGCAGCGGGCCGTGTAGAACTCGCCGCCGCCCTTGCCCTCGGCGCTGGCGAAGCGCCCGAGGAAATACTCATAGACGCGGCCGAGCACGTCTTTGGACTGCGACTCAGCGTCGCCCATCGCGATCGTGCCGATCAGGTCGATGAGCTCGCCCAGGCGAGTCTTGTCCAGGTCTTCACGGGCGTAGCGCTTGGGCAACACGCCGCGCAGGCTGGGGTTGTCGTGCTCGATGGCGTCCATGGCCTCGTCGAGCAGCTTGCCGATGGCCGACTGCTTGGCGTTGTCTTGCAGGTAGGTCCAGCGCGCTACAGTCGGCACCCAGAAGACGTTCTCGGCGGTGTACTCGTCGCGGTCTTCGGGGTCGGTGGCTGCAGTCCACGACTCGCGCAGCGTCTCGGGGTCTTCGCCGCGAGCGGCAGCCTGTTCGGCCGCCTCGCCCCACTCGGCCTCGGCGTCGGCGATGAGCCGCTGATGCAGCTCCTCGAACGAGTCCGAGATGTACTTGAGAAAGATCAGTCCCAGCGCGACGTGCTTGTACTCGGCCGGGTCGAGGTGGCCGCGCATCTTGTCGGCGGCAGCCCAGAGCGTCTCTTCGAAGCCGACGGTAGCGCCGTTCTGTTTCTTCGGCGACTTACTCGCCATAGGGGGCCTCCAGTCTCGCGCGACCTACGTTCAAAGCTCGCTCAGCAAGGCGGCCCGCTTGGTCTCGTACTCCTGGGGCGTGACCAGGTTCTTGTCGCGCAGGTCATTGAGCCTGCGCAGACGCTCTTCGACGTCGAGGGCCGGCGCACCGGATCTCGGACCTTCGGGGGCCGGAACACCGCGCGTCGCCGTATCGGGAGCGGCTGTTTCGGCAGCCGAAGAGTCGGGGGGCGTCGCTGTGACACCAGTCGCCGCGACCTCGCTGACCGCTGTTGCCTTAGACCTCAGCACCAGCCCACCGATGAGCGTGATGGCCGCCGCGAAGAACGCGAGCCAGAGACCGAAGCCGATCGAAGCGCTCGCCAGGGATGAGGTCGCGCTCACCCTCTGCGCGACGTCGTTGATCGAGCCTACCCGATTTGCCGGGAGTATCGCCAGGGCAATCCCTAGGATGATGGGCGAGCGCTGCACGAAGGCAGGCATCGAGGCACGCGCAGCGCGGGTGATGCCGATGAGCACCGCGACCAGCCCGAGAAGGAGAAGGACCAGGCCGTCAGCGCTGAACCCCATATCGGCACCCAGCTGAAAGGCGTTGCGGTTGATGGTGAGCACGAACGCGTGCACGGCAATCCACGGCAGGAACGCGCTGAGAATCGCAAGCAGACCACCGCAGATGGTGATCACGGCGCCGGCTACATCCGATCGCGCCTCGACGGTCGCCTGCGCAAGCCCAGGCGGGGCGGCAACCCCAGCGGAACCGGCCGACACCGGCTCCGATCTCGCGGCTTCAATGAACCTCTTGGCGTCGCCAATGAGAGTCTCGCACTCTGCCCTGATTCGCCCGTCCGTCCGGTCGCGGATGGCCGATGCCGCCTCAAGCAGCTCGCCAGCCTCGCCAGGGTCTACTCGCGCGCTGGTCTCTGCCTCCCAGAGGCTGCTCACGGCCTTCTTATACTGTCCGGCCGCGATCTGTTCTTTGGCTTTGTCGAGCTGCTTTGACACGTCAGGCCCCCCGAATTGCCCCCAGAGCGGCTTGTTTCAGCGCCCCGCCTGTCATGAAAGGCTCGATCTCAAGACGGAGTTCCTCGAGACCTCGAACACAACCGAACTCATGTCACGCCCCCCAGCTGGCTCCGTTGACATTGTACGTCCCGGACAGAACGGATGCGGCGACGACCCCGGCGATGGTTGGTGCCGGAGGGGGGAATTGAACCCCCACCCCGCGTGAACGGGACCGGATTTTGAGTCCGGCGCGTCTGCCAGTTCCGCCACTCCGGCATCTGTTCGCGAGGCGCTCCGGGCCGGCAGCCCCCGCGTGACTCGCTGTCCGCGGCCTGGCGGCGGCGGGCAGCGAGTCATTATAGCGGCTTCGCCCCTCCGCTCGCGCGCCGCATGTCGGCGTGCCGCCGCATCGTCACGGCGCCGCGCCGCCGCGTGGCTGCACCGTCGCGCCGCTCGTCGTCGCGACGAAGCGCCATCGGCACCGCGCCGGCGCCAGGCTCGCGCTCTCGCCGCCTCTCCCCCGCCCCGCTTGCGAGTCGCCTCTGCTTGCGACCTGCCCCACCGGGCATACTAGGACTGATTCACTCCGCTTTACCTTGAGAATCGCGTTACCTCGAGATTCCCGGAGCCAACGTAAGAACCCAGGAGGGTTACGATGGCGAGTTATGACCTTGCGGTGATCGGCGGTGGGCCCGCCGGACTGGCGGCCGCCATGTACGGCGGCATGCGCGGGCTCTCGACCGCGGTCTTCGAGGCCGAGGCCTTCGGCGGCCAGTTGATCAATCTCTACCCCACCAAGCCTGTGACCAATTTCCCGGCCTACGCCACGATCGATTCGCGCGACATCGCCCTGCGGCTCGCCGACCAGGCCGAGCGGTTCGGCGCCGGCCTGTTCGAGTGGCAGCCGATCGAGCACGTCGGGCACGACGGCGACGACTTCGTCATTCGCGCTGGTCCCGGCGGCGGCGCCGGCCCGGGCGACCCGCGCGCCGGCCGCGAGGTCCGCGCCCGTGCCCTTATCCTCGCCCTCGGCCTGGGCCGCTTCACGCCACGCCGCCTCGGGCTGGACGACGAGGCGCGCTTCGAGGGCAAGGGCCTCACCTACCGGCTGCCGCCCATCGACGAGATCGACGCGCGGCACGTGGTGGTCGTCGGCGGCGGCGACTCGGCCTTAGACACGGCTCTCTCACTGCGCACCGTGACCGACGTGACGATCGTCCATCGCCGCGAGGAGTTCAGCGCTTTCGCCTTCTCGCGGCAGCGCCTGGCCGAGGCCGACATCAAGCTCGTCACGAACGGCGAGATCGTCGGGCTCGCGGGCCGCGACCGCCTCGAGCGCGTGGTCATCGCGCGCACCGACGGCAGCACGGTCGAGTGCCCGGCCGACCTGCTCATGGTGAGTATCGGTCAGGTGCCCGAACTGAGCGGCATCAAGGGCTGGGAGCTCGGCCTCGACGACTCCCGGCTGCCGGTCACGTCGGCCATGGCGGCATCCGCGAAGGGCCTGTTCGCGGCCGGCGACTACGCCGACTATCCGGGCAAGGTCAAGATGATCGCCACGGCCGTAGCCGAAGGCTCGACCGCCGCCTCGTCGGCCGAGCGCTACCTGCTCAGCATGAGCTGAGAGGNNGTGTTGGGCCACATCTGCGCGCCCCAGCCATGATGAACGGCCACCGCGGTGGCGCGGATCTGCGCCGCGCCGTCGTAGAGCGAGGAGTGGCGCCAGGGGTTCCAGGCGGCCCGCCACGTCGACCAGCAGTACTGGTAGAGGCCGTGGAAGCTGCCGTTCTCGGCGTGCGCGCGGCCACCCGACTCGAGCGACATCATGCGCCGCAAGCCGGTCGCGCTGACGTGACTCCGTCGCGCCGCGTCGCGCACGATCGGCATCCAGTCGCCGCGCGCGGCGGCGGCCTGCAGCGCGATCGCCTGCCGCAAGCGGACGGCCAGCGTGTGCAAGACGCGCACGCGGCGCTGGTCGGCGGTCACAGCCGCCTGGAGCTCCTGCAGAGTCGGAGCCGGGCTCGCGGCCGGGACCGGGGCCGGCGTCGTAGTGGAAGTGGGAGCCGGCGCCGCGCTCGGGCCGGCCGGTGTCGCCGCCGGAGTCGGCGCCGGAGTCGGGTCTGACGTCGCGCCCGGATCTGGAGCCGGTGTCGCGTCGACCGCGGGCGTCGTCGTGCCGGCAAGTGCCGTGGTGTAGGCCAGCCGATCGGCGGTCAGCTTGGCGCGGGCATGGCGCAGCCGGTGGCGGGTGATGGTGAGGCGGTGGGCGAGGCTCGCGGCGCGAGCGGTGCTGGGAGTGCTGAGAAGGAGGGCTGAGGAGATCGAGAGGGCGGTGATGCTTATCAGGATGAGGCTAGTTGCTTTCTTCCATCCGGTCACGTGGTCCCTTCGACGACGGGTGTCCGGCGGCAGCGGTCTGACCTGTGCCGCGGACCTGGCCGCGCTTCAAGCCCCTCTTTGGCCCGCGGCGACCCCGCACACGTCACAGGTGTGCCACAAGGGGAGAAGGGGGGGTGTCGGGGGAGCAAAGCGCTATGTCTGTTGCTTGCGCGACAGTAGACCACAATTCGAGCGGCCAGGCAAGCTTAACCGGCCTTGCGTGCCTGCAGCTCGACGACCCAGCCCAGCAAATGGTCGCGGCGGCGCTCGACGGAAAAACCCGCCGCCGTCAGCAATCCGACGGTGTCCTGGTCGAGCCGGCAGCCCTGGGCGACGCGCCGCCAGGCCGGCGCCGCCAGGCTCTGCAGCTGGCGGGCGGGCCGCCAGCGCGCATGCACGTGTTCGAGGAGCAAGAGACGACCCCGTTCGCGCAGCACGCGATGCACCTCGGCGAAGGCCGCCGGCGGGTCAGCCACGCTGCACCAGGTGAGGGTGGCGACGGCACAGTCGAACGAGCCGTCGGCGAAGGGCAGCTCCTCGGCGCGCGCCTCGACCACCTCGATCGCCGCCGCGGCGCCTGCGGCGCGTTCGCGCGCCCGGGCCGCCATGGCGACCGACGGCTCCACCGCCGACACGGTGACGCCGGCCGGGTAGAAGGCAAACCCCACGCCGGTGCCGGCGCCGATCTCGAGCACGCGCGGCCCCGTGCCGCCGCGGCCGTCGCCGCCGCGGCCGCGGCCGTCGGCGGCGACCGTGCCGCCCACGCTGGGACCATCGCGTCTTGGGCCCTCGCTCTCGGCCGGGATGGCTCCGTACAGCCGCCGTCGCCAGCGCCGCACGAGCAGCTTCTCGGCGGGCCACATGACGGCGTCGTAGGCCCTGGGAGTGGGCTCGGCGAAGCCCTGACCCGACCAGGCCGATGCCGCGCCTCTGACTCTGGCGGCGGGCCGCGCCGCTCCGCGGTCAAGCTTCATGGCCCGACAAGATACCAGGCGCGCAACGGCGCGCACGGGCGCGTACGGTCGCGCGAGCGCGCCGGCTGTGCACGGACGTGCGCGGGCGACCGGCGTGGAGGGCTGAGAGAGGACCGTTTGCGGTCCTCACCCCGCCCTCCACGCTATGATAGTGTCGAACCCCCGGATGAGCTCAGATGCAGGCGGGAGGGTCGCAATAAAGGCACTTCGCAGAGTCATCTTCTTCCTTGTCATCGTCCTTATCCTCTACCTGCTCCTGCCTCGCCTGGTCGGGCCCGAGCGGGCGCTGGGCATCGTGCGTCAGGCGCGCTGGCCGCTACTCGTGGTGGCCGTCGTGCTCGAGGCCGTCTCGCTGATCGGGTACGCCGACCTCTTTCGCCATGTCCTGCGCGTGCTCGACGTGCGCCTCGCCTTTCGCACGGTGATGAACATCGTGCTGGCCGGCCTGTCGTTCAGCCATCTGTTCGGCGCCGGCGGCGCGGCCGGCATGGTGGTGAGCTACAACGCCCTGCGCAAGCGCGATGCCCCGCACGGCCTGATCTTCGTGGCCATCGCGGCCCAGAACTTCTTTACCTACATCGTGCTCTGGGCGATGTTCCTGCTGGCCCTCATCAGCGTCGTCTCGAGCGGTCGGGTGAACCCCCTGAGCTACAGTCTCGCCCTGGTGCTGATCGGCGCCCTGCTGTGGCTCACCGGCTACGGACTCTACCTCTACCGCCACCGTGCCAAGATGCGGCACCGCGTGTCGCAAGGGGCCGCCCTCATCAATCGCGTCTCCCGCCGCGAGGCCATCAAGCCCGAGCACATCGACGAGTGGCTCGACAGCCTGTTCACCGCCATGCGCCGCATGGGCACGCACCGCGGCGCCAAGCGCACGGCCGTGGCCTACTCGTTCATGTACTGGGGCTTCGACCTGCTCTGCCTGTATCTGGTCTTCCTGTCGCTCGGCTACCACATCGGCTTTGGGGCGCTCACGGTCAGTTACGCGGTGGCCAACGCGGTCGGCAGTCTGGCCCCGACCCCCGGCGGCCTGGGCGCCGTCGAGGGACTGATGATCACCCTGCTGGTAAGTTTCGACGTGCCCTCGCCGCAGGCGGTCGCCGTGGTGCTGGTCTACCGGCTGATCAACTTCTGGATGCCGATCCCAGTGGGCTTCGGGAGCTACCTGGCGATCAAGTAGGGCGCCGCCGGCCGGAGCGGCGGCTCATGTGGGCCGGCAGGGCGCGCCGCGGCGGCCCCGGCGGCGGCTCAGACGCGGGTGTGGTGGGCGGCGGCGGCTCAGACGCGGGTGTGGTGGGCGGCGACGGCTCAGGCGCGGGTATGGTGGGCGGCGGCCGTCTCGACCCCCGGCGGCAGCCGGTAGATGGTGACCACCGGACCACGCTCGCCGCGGCTCGGGACGAAGCTCGCGACCACCCGCCCGCGGCGCACGAGCGCCTTGTAGAAAGCCACCTGGGCGGGGTAGGTGGCCGGCGCGGCCAGCACCCTGCCGTCGACGTCGGAGCTCAGCACCACGTAGTCGACGCCGGCGGCGATGAGGGCCGGCACGGTGAGCGTGGCGTCGGCGACACCCGGCAGCGGCAAGGGCAGCGGGTAGATCTGGTAGCTGCGGGTCTTCAGTCTGGCCTCGGAGTAGAACGGCCGGTCGAGGCGTGTCACCAGCGGCGGCCCGTCGGGCTCCATGGCGATCACCGCGCTGACCGGCACGTGACGCTCGATCCAGGCCTTGGCCACGGTGCGCACATCGATGCCGCTGAGCGAGCGCGAGTAGTTGATCGAGGCCCGCGCCGGCAGGACGATGGCGCCCAGCAGCAGGAGCGCCGCGGCGACCACGACCACGCCGCGCCGGCGCACCACGGGCACCGAGGCGAGCGCGACACAGGCCCGTACGGCGAGCACGATCAGCAGCGGCACGATGGGCAGCAGATAGCGATCCATGAGCGCGTGCCAGGAGCTCACGTAGAGGTAGTAGACGAGCACGTAGGGCACGAGGATGTAGTCGGCCCGGGTGCGCCTGGCGAGGGCCAGCACCAGCCCGACCAGACCGAGCACCAGTAGCACGATGCCGAGCGAGCCCAGCAGGTTGACGCTGAGGTTGTACCAGTAGCCGTTGTGGATGTTCTCGAAGCCCAGCCAGCCGTTGGCCACGATGTGGTTCTGGCGCACGAAGTCGCCCAGAAAGTGCAGCGGATCGAGCAGGGCGAACGGCGTGCTGGCAAGGAAGGCGAGGAACATGGGGACGGCGACGCGGCGCAGGGAGCGCGCCGCCGGAACCCACAGCCGGCGCGGCCCGTGAGCGTCCAGGCCGTCGCGGTACACATACCAGCAGGCAATGGCCCCCGGCACGAAGAGCATGCCGAGGTTGTACTTGGTGCCGGTCGCCAGCCCGGCCGCCAGCGCGCCGTAGAGCAGGCTGCGAGCGCTGCCCAGGCGAGCGGCCCGCAAGAAGAGAAGCAGGGCGAGCAGCCCCAACATGGTCGCCGGCACGTCGGTGACGGCGACGTGCGAGTAGCGCACGTGGAGCGGCTCGACGGCCAGAAAGAGCGCCGCCAGCAGGCCGACAGGCCGCGAGAAGGCCTCTTTGCCGAGCCGGTAGAGCAGGTAGACCGACGTCACGCCGCAGGCGACGACCACGGCGCGCCCGATAAGGTAGTAGGGCGTCGGGTCGGTGACGAAGGCGGCCGGCGACAGAAACGGGACACCGTGCGCGCCGTGGAACCAGCTCGCCGCCCAGGTGGCGCCGCCGATCAGATAGAAGATCAGTGAGGGGTAGTAGAAGAACTGGGGGTTCAGGTGGCCGCCGGCAACGCGAAAAGCGCGCAGCAGCACGACGTGCTCATCGGGGTCCTGATAGCCGTAGGGCAGCCCCCAGCTCAGACCCTTGAGCCGCAGGACGGCGGCCCCGGCAAGGATGACCGCCATGGCCACGCCGGTCCAGCCGATGGCCGCCGGCAGCGAGCGCGCGAAACTGAGCGCGCGGCACACGGCGGCGCGCGCGGTCACGAACACCGTAGTATGTGCTGAGTCAGCCATTGACCGATGCGCGTGATTCTATTCCCTTCGCGGACCGAGAAGCGGCGTTTGCGAGCTGGGCGTGCCGTCTGAGTGAGGCGAGCGGCTCCGTGATCGCGGTCGCCCGGACCGTCGGCCGCGCGCTCCACGCGACGGCAGCGAAGGCGGCTAGCCCGCTTCCTGGGCGGCGAAGTACTCGCGCATGATCTTGTCGCCGCAGCTCGTGCCGATGCGCGCCGCTCCGGCGTTGATCAGCCGCACGACGTCGTCGTAGGTGCGTATGCCGCCCGACGCCTTGACGGCCACGCGCTCGTTGAGCGAGTCGCGCAGCAGCTCGACGTCGTGGACCGTCGCCCCTTCGGGGCCGAGCCCGGTCGAGGTCTTGACGAAGTCGGCGCCCGTGCCCTCGACGATCTTGCAGGCCATCTTCTTGAGCTTGTTGGACAGATAGCAGGTCTCGACGATCACCTTTACCAGGATCAGGCCGCGCCCGTTGTTGACGCCCGCCATGCGCACGGCGCGCACGACGCGGGTGAGCTCGTCGCGGCAGTAGGTGAAGTCGCCGGAAAGCATGGCCGGCAGGCAGATCATGACGTCGATCTCGTCGGCGCCGTTGGCGACCGCCTCTTTGGCGGCCGCGACCTTGGAGCGCACGCCGTCGGCGCCGAAGGGAAACCCGACGACGGTGCAGACCTTGACGTCGGAGTCGGTGAGCAGGCGCCCGGCCAGTCGCACCCAGTGGGGCAGCACGCAGACGGCGGCGAAGTGGAACTCGGACGCCGTGTCGCACAGCCGTTCGATGTCGGGCTGCGTGGCGTTGGCCAGCAGAAGGGTGTGATCGATGGTCTTGGCGAGTTCTTCAGCGTGCACCGGGCAGCCTGATCCTTTCGTGCGCCGGGCGCGCCGATCGCGCCTCTCACGGTCTTGAGTATACCAGAGCGGCCCGTCCGGACGCCGTGGTGAGCAGGCTGACCGCAGGCTCGGGACGGCGAATCAGAGCAGATGATCGACGTAGCGGTCGTCGCGGCGCCAGTGCTTGCGCACCTTGACCCGCAGCGACAAAAAGACACGCGCGCCGAGCACCGACTCGATCTCATGGCGCGCGCCGCTGCCGATGGCCTTGACGACACGCCCGCCCTTGCCGATCAGAATGGCCTTCTGCGATTCGTGCTCGACCACCAGATCGGCCTCGATCTCGACCAGCGAGTCGCCGGGGCGCTCGGCCAGCGACTGCACCTGGACCGCGACCGCGTGCGGCACCTCCTCGCGGGTGATGCGCAGGGCCTGCTCGCGGATGAGCTCGGCGACGAGCGACTCCAGCGGCTGGTCGGAGACCTCGCCGCCGGGAAAGTAGACCGGCCCCTCGGGCATGGCGGCGACCAGCGCGTCGATCAGATCGGGCAGGCCGTCGCCGCGCAGCGCGCTGATCGGCGTGACCTCTCCCCCGTCGAGCAGCTCCTCGGCGGCGGCCAGGCGCGTCGCCAGCATCGTGCGGTTGACCGCGTCGGCCTTGTTTAAGACGGCCACGTACGGCGTGCCGGCCGACGCGACCGCCTGGGCGATGTAGCGATCGCCGCCGCCCGGCGCTTCGGCGGCGTTCAGCATGAACAGCGCGGCGTCGACCTCGCTCAGGGTGGCGTCGACCGTCGCCTGCATCTTGCGCGTGAGCGAGTCGAAGGGCTTCTGAAAGCCGGGCAGGTCGAGCAGCACGAGCTGGTAGGCGTCGGCGGTCACCACCCCGCTGATGCGCCGCCGGGTGGTCTGCGGATGGTCGGAGACGATGCTCACCTTGTGGCCCACAAGCCGGTTGACCAGAGTCGACTTGCCGACGTTGGGCCGGCCGAGCACCGCCACGAACCCTGAGTGAAACGGCGGAGTGCTCATCGCCGGTCCTCGTTCGAGAGCCGAAACGGGCTGGGCAGAAGGTCGCGCAGGGCGAAGACGCACAGCTCGACGGTGTCGGATGTGTCGCTCGCCGCGTGAGCCGGCGCGGCGGCGGGCGCGTGGACCGGCGCGGCCACCACCGGCGCACCGCCGGGCATGCGAAACGGCGCGGCCACCGCGGGCACATCGCCTGACGCGCGAGCCGGCGCGGCGACGATCAAATCGATCTCGCCGAACTCGGCCAGAGCCTGCAGGCAGGCGCCGCAGGGCAGCAGCGGCGCGCCCGAGTCGGTGGCCAGGGCGAGCGCGCTGAAGCGGCGCTCGCCGGCCGCCACCGCGGCCGCCAGCGCCGCGCGCTCGGCGCACAGACCGACCGGGTAAGACGCGTTCTCGACGTTTACGCCCGTGAACGTGTGCCCGGCGACGGTCTGGAGCGCCGCTCCGACGCGCAATCCCGAGTAGGGCGCGTAGGCGTTCGCGGCGGCCGCCCTGGCCGCCAGCCAGAGCCGCCGCGCATCGGTAGCCGGTCGCCCGGCGATCGTCTCCTGCATCTCCGCCTCGGTCCCTAGTAGAGAGGATAGAACAGTCGGAAGATGAGCAAGGTAAGGCCCGCCCCGAGCAGCCCGCCAAAGGCAACCTCGAGCCAGGTATGAATACCCGCCTGCACCCGGCTCTGAGCCGTGAGCACCGCCATCACCATCGCGATCACCGAGATCGGCAGGTCAAAGGCCGTCCCCGAAGCGATGAACGTGATCGCCACCCAGCCGCCAAAGGCGACCGCGGCGTGGCCGCTCGGCATGCCACCGCGCAGCGGCGTGCCGCGCCCCGTAATGGCCTTGACCGCGATCACCACGACGATCAGCAAGAAGACGCTGATCACGGCCACGTCGATCGGCGTCTCACGCACCTTGGCCAGCACCGTATAGGGCACCCCGACGACCTTGTCGTAGAACACGAGGTAGGCCACCGCCAGGGCATTCACGGTGGCCACCAGCACGGCGCCGGCGGCGATGTCCTTGGCGAGCTTGGCCAGCGGGTCGTAGCGCGACGTGAAGATGTCGATCGCGTACTCCAGGGCGGTGTTCAGCATCTCGGTGATGAACACGAACGAAATGGCCACGAACAACGCCACGATGCTCAGCCGGTCGAGATCGACGAAGAAGGCTGAAACCAGCACGAAAATCGCGAACCCCACGTGGATCTTCATGTTCCGCTGGGTGCGGACGACGTGAATGATCCCCTCGAAGGCGTAGTTGAAGCTCTGCAGAAGCGAGGTGCGGTTAGCGTCAGGCTTTGCCAAGCAGGCGCTCCCAGCTTGCATCGTCTAAGTGGCGCGCCTGACGCAGGGCCATCTCGCCGGCGTCGCGTTCGTGGTCGTAGCCGAGCACGTGCAACGTGCCGTGCACGAGCAGCATGGCGATCTCAAAGGCCAGCGGCGTGCCGGCGGCCAGCGCCTGAGTAGCGGCGCGCCGCGAACACACCACGACATCGCCCAGCAGCCGCGGCATATCGGTCGCGGCGTCGGCGGCGTTGTCGGCACCAACGACGGCGGCGGCGTCACCGAGGTCGGCGGCGTCAGCGTCAAGGTCGTCGGAACCGAGGTCGTCGGCGTCAAGATCGTCAGGGCCGAGGTCATCACCGCCCGCCGGCGCCTCGTCACCCTCGAGCGGAAAGGCGAGCACGTCGGTCACCTCGTCGTGACCAAGGTAGTCGCGGTTCAGCTCTCTCATGCGCCGCGTGCCGACAAACCGCACGCCCAGCTCGCCGGCGGTCACGCCTTCACTTTCGAGCACTCCGGCGAGCAGCCGCGTCACGACCGCCGGATCGATCGCCAGACGCGTGAGGTTGACGACCTCGATGCTGAGCGCGCCGTTCATGAGCGCTCACCGCCCGAGACGTCCTCGTCATCGGCATGCTCGTCGCGCGAGGTGCCGCCGTTGTCGCGCTCACCACGGTTGCGATCACCCCGGTCGCGCTCGCCGCCGGATCGGCGCTCACTCTGCTCGCGGTCGCCATAGTCCTTGTAGGCGGCCACGATGCGCTGCACCAGCTTGTGGCGCACGACGTCGCGCTGGTCGAAGGACACGAACGAGATGTCCGGGATCTCGCCAAGCACCTCGGGCACCAGCGCCAGGCCCGACTGCCGGCCCCGCGGCAGATCGATCTGCGTGACGTCGCCGGTGACCACCATGCGCGAGCCGAAACCGAGCCTGGTCAGAAACATCTTGATCTGCTCGGGCGTGGTGTTCTGGGCCTCGTCCAGAATGATGAACGAGTCGTTCAGCGTACGCCCGCGCATGTAGGCCAGCGGGGCGACCTCGATCTCGGCCTTCTCGATCAGCGCCGCCAGCTTGTCGCCGCTCATCATGTCGTAGAGCGCGTCGAACAGCGGCCGGAAGTAGGGATCGACCTTCTCGGAAACGGTGCCCGGCAAAAAGCCCAGGCTCTCCCCCGCCTCGACCGCCGGCCGCGTCAGGATGATGCGCCCTACTCGCTTGTTCGAAAAAGCCTCGACCGCGGCGGCTACGGCGAGGTAGGTCTTGCCGGTGCCGGCCGGGCCGATGCCGAAGGTGATGGTGTTGGTGCGGATGGCATCGACATAGCGTTTCTGATTCATGGTGCGCGGCCCGATCTGGCGCCCGCGATGGCTCCAGACGATGTCGCCGTAGACCTCTGAGGGCTTGGCGTTCTCGCTGACCGCGATGTCGACGAGCGACTCCACGGTGCCGGCATCGACCGGCCGGCCCGAGCGGATCACCGTCAGAAGCTCACCCACCACGGCGACCGCCTGTTCTACGCCGGCGTCGTCGCCGCTCAGCCGCAGCTCGTCGCCGCGCAGGGCCACCTGGCAGCGCAACGTGCGTTCGAGGACCTTGAGGTTGGCGTCGTGCTCGCCCGCCAGGGCGAGCGCCTCGGCGTTGTCGCCGAGCCGGATCGTGGTCTGTGTCATCGTCTCCCCTGGGTGGCGCGAGCCGGCACGGTCATGCGCCCAGCCGGCTGCGGACCAGCCGGTTGACGAGCGTTCCGTCGGCGCGCCCAGCCACCTTCTTCATCACTGCGCCCATCACCCTGCCCATGTCCTTGGGGGCGGCGGCGCCCAGCTCGGCGATCGTCTGCTCGACGATCGCCGCCAGCGCGTCGTCGGCGAGCTCCTCGGGGAGGTAGCCGGCGACGATCTCCTCTTCGTAGCGTTCCTTGGCCGCGAGGTCGTCGCGGCCGGCGTTGTCGTAGAGCTCCGCCGCCTCGAGGCGGCGTTTGCGCTCGCGCTTCAGCACGACGATCTCGCCGGCCTCGTCGGGCGTCGCGCCGGCGTCAATGCGCTCCTTCTTCAGCGCCGCCGTAAACAGCCGCAGCGCCTGCGTGCGCTGCTTGTCGCCGGCTTTCAAAGCGACCACGGTGTCGGCTTTGATGCGCTTCTCGATGGCGCCCTCAGTGCGGATCATGCGAAACCTCCAAGACGCCGGCCGCCGATCGCGCGCCGGTGCAGGTGCACGACCTGCCGGCAGGCGTCAGGTCCGGTAGTTGCGACCAGCTGTACCCACTCTCGGCAAGGCCCGCCCGGCGGGCGGCCTCGATCACGACCGACGGCAGCGCGGCCCGCCTCTGCCCGAGCAGACCGTCGCGCTCCCCGGCTCACTCTGTGCGTCTCCGTGCCACGATCCGTCCCTTCAGGCCGTCACGGTAGAGTTCGTCACCGACCGCCTCGACCATGCCCCCGCGGGCGCCTTCGCCTTCGAGGTAGTAGCGCACGTACGTCGAACTGTACCCCCTCCACGCACGGTCACGGCATTCCTCGAGCAGGACTTCGGCCCCGCCGCCCGCGCCAGGCCCGCGCGCGCCTTCACCGTGGCCGCCGGCGGCGCCGCCAGCGCCGCCGCCGGCGTGCCCGCCCTTGCCGAGAACGCAAAGACGTGGACGCGCGCGAAGAGTCCGCCGGGCGGCGCGATGGCGGCAAGCGAGCGCCCGAAGGCGGCATCATCCTCACCGGGAAAGCCGACGATCAGATCGGTCGAGACGGCGAGACCAGGCAGACCTTCGCGGGCAGCCGCGAGCGCCGCGCGATACTCCCGCCAGCTGTAAGGCCGGCCCATCGCGGCGAGCACCGCGTCGTCGCCCGATTGCAGCGGCACGTGCAGGTGCCGAGCCACGAGCGGATGGTCGAGCGCCGCGATCAGGGCGGCCGTCAGGTGGCCCGGCTCGATCGAGGAGAGCCGCAGCCGGACGAGGCCCGGAAGCGCCGTGAGACGCCCGACGAGGGCGGCCAGGTCGGCGCCGCTTTCCGGATCGCGGTAGGCGCCGACGTCGATGCCGGAGAGCACGATCTCACCGCAGCCGGCGGCCACGGCGCCCCGCGCCTGGGCGACGGCGTCCCGGGCGGCGATGCTCCAGGGCGCGCCGCGAGCGAGTCGCACCGCGCAGTACGAGCAGCGGCCGGCACAGCCGTCCTGGACCTTCAGCGTGAACCTGGTGCGCTC
>PMKK01000160.1 GCA_003157715.1 Actinomycetota bacterium | reverse complement strand
ACGCCGATCTTGCCGATGTCGTGGCAGAAGGCGACGTTCTGCAGGTTCTCGAGACGGTCGTCGGGCCAGCCGAGCTCACGAGCCAGCAGCGCCATGTAGGCCGCCACCCGGCCGGCGTGGCCGAGCGTGTAGTAGTCCTTGGCGGAGAGCGCCGAGCTCAGCGCCCGCAGGTTGCCCACGTGCAGACGCTTGACCTTCTCGTAGAGGCCTGCGTGCTCGAGGGCCAGGGCAACGAGGCGGCCGACCGCTTCCGCCACCCCGATCTCCTCGGCGCTGTAGGTGCGCTCGACGTGGTCCAGAACGTTGACCAGGCCGATGACCTCGTCGTGGGCGATCAGGGGCAGTGCGACCCAGCTGCGCTGGCCGTAGCGGCGCATGTCCTCTCGCTCCGCCTTGCTGAGGCGCGGGTCGTCGAGGCTGCCCACGGTGACGGTACAGTGCGTCGCGATGGCGAGCCGGTCGCAGGGCCAGTCGTCGAGGTCGATCTCGTGGCCCACCCAGGAGGTGTCGCAGACGCCTTCGACCGTGGATGCCAGGCACACGATGCGCCCGTCATCCTCGAGCCGGTAGATGTCGCAATCGGGGATCCTGAGGGCGGCGCCAAGGCGTCGCGCCGCCGACTGCAGGACTTCGTCCAAGTCGAGAGTGGAGGCCAGTTCGAGGCTCGTTTCGAGCAGCAGCTGGTAGCGCTGCTCGGCGTCGTCGGGCACTGATGCAGACCCGTCCGCCTCGGCGACCCGCGTCACGAGCGGCTCAAGGTCGGCGACCAGAAAGCGGCGCTGGCCGCTCGGGGCGCGTCGGCTGGCGAGCCGATCGCTGTCGGCCCAGCGGCGCACGGTCGTGGCGCTGACGCCCAGCACGTCGGCTGCCTGCTGCACGCGCAACCACTTCGACTGTGTGGGAGTCGCACTCACCGTGACGGTATCGGCGCCCCGGGGACGATTCTTGACCAGCTCTGCCATCGGCTCGTCGGCGTCACGGCTCTCCTGAGGGCTCTAGCGGACCGTGAGGCCGGCCGTGCCGGCCGCGGTCTGAGCGTTGCCGGCGGCGTCGGTCGCTCGGGCGCTGATGGAGTACCTGCCCCTGGGCAGCGTGCGGCTCAGCTTCCAGGCGAGACTCAGCGCCCTGTTGGTGGGCTCGCCCGCGAAGATCCGCGTGGCAAGGGTCGTGTTGCCGGCGCCGGCCAGTGTCAGCACCAGCCTCGCGGTGCCGCAACTCGGCGGGGGGTCGGCGATCGCGACCTTCACTATGAGCGTCTTGCCCTTCTTGGCGGCGGCGACTTTGGCGCTGAGCGCAGTGACCGCCGCCGCCGGCGGTGCGGTGTCGATCCTCACCGTGAAGGTCTTGGCCGATTCCGCGTTCTGGACCACGTCGATGGAACGGTACTGGCAGGTCGTGGTGCCCTCGGCGGAGATCACAAGAGGCGTCCCCGCAACGTAGAACAGCCAGGGCGGCCGATCGGTGGAGCTCTTCACGAGCCGGTATTCGGTCAGCCCCACGCCGAAGCCGCCGAGGTTGTCAGTGGCCTTGAACGTCACCGTGGCGGCGTGGTTGTGCCAGAGGCCGTCGACACCGCCCGCCGTGGTCTTCGGCGGCTTGTCGTCGCCATTGTGAATGCCGAGCGTGGCGTCGACACCGGCCGTCGTGGCGCCCACGGCGACGACCACGCCGTCGGCTCCGTCGAGGCTGGGCTCGTTGTCGTAGAACTGGGTGGCGTAGCCGGGGTTGAAGTCGTCGCGAAACTCGAGGCGGTAGTTGCCGGGAGCCAGGCCCGTAAGGTCGTAGGTGCCGTCGCTTTGACTCATCACGTCGTTGATCTGACGCCAGATCGCGCCCTTGGACTGCCAGGCGGCAACGTCGACGCCGCGGAGGCCGCTGCCGGCTGCGTCGGTGACCGTGCCGGTCACGTCACCGGCCCGGGCCAGCGTGGCGTCGATCGCCGGCGTCGTCTCGCCCCCTCTGACGGCGACGGTGTCGGACAGGGCAAGGCAGAGCTTGTCCTTGTAGCACTCGGTGGCGTACGTCCCGCCTTCATCCACGAATCTGAGGCGGTAGTTGCCGGCCGCCAGGCCGTCGAGCTGGTAGCTGCCGTCGCCCACGGTCCGCGCGTCGGCGACATGGACCCAGACGCCGAGGCCGTTGTCGCGGTAAGCGGCAACGGCGATACCGCCGAGCGGTGTGGAGTCCGCGCTGGAGAGCGTGCCGGCGATGCCACCATCAGCCGCGAGCGTGGCGTTGACGCCGGCTTTCGTGGCGCCGGCGGTCACGGCGACGAGATCCGCCGACGAGGGGCTGGACTTGTTGTTGTAGTACTGCGTGAAGTAGACGGCGGGACTCGAGAAGTCCTGGAGCATGAGGCAGTAGCTGCCCGTGGGCAGGCCGCTGAGCTCGTAGGTGCCGTCGTTTGCCGTGACCGTGTCCGCCGCATCATTCCAGCCGCCCTTCCCGTCTGCCTGGAAGGCGGTAACGCCGATGTTCCGGAGGCCGGCGCCGCTCCCGTTCGTGACCTTGCCCTCGATGTTCCCGCCCGGGACCAGCGTCGCGTCGAGGCCGGCCGTCGTCGCGCCGGCCGTGACGGCGATCTCGCCGGCCGCGTCGATACTCGGCTGGTCGTCGTAATACTGCGTCAAGTAGGTGAGGGAAGCGTCGCTGAACTCGAGTCGGCAGGCGCCCGTGTCCAGACCGCCGATGTCGTAGGTGCCGTCGCTGGCGGTGGTCACCTGGCTGACACCACCCCAGCCGTGCAGATACTTGTTGTACAGGTAGACCGTGACGGTGATGCCGCCGAGGCCCTGAGAGGCGGCATTCACGACCTTGCCGCCGACGTGGCCGGCCGGAGCCAGCGTGACGTCGATGTTCGCGGTGGTCGCACCGGGATCGACGGCGACATCGTCGGCTGTGTAGAGGCCGTTTTGGCCGTCGTAGTACTGCATGAGATAGCCGCCGGAGTCGTCCTGGAACTCGAGCCGGTAGACACCCCCGGCCAGGCCGCCGAGGTCGTAGCCGCCTTCGCCGTCCGTGGTCGCGTTGCCGGCGTAATTGCCGCCGCCGTTGTAGGCGGTGATGTAGATACCGGAGAGGCCGGCGCCCTTGGCGTTGGTCACTGTGCCGGTGATGTGACCTTGCAGGTCCAGCGGCCCATCGGTGGCGGCACGCGTCACGCCGGCGGTGAAGGCGAAGCCGGCAACTGCCGCGTGACCCGCCTGCGCGACGGTGCCGGTGGTAGCGCCGAAAGAGGCGGCTTGTGCCGCCGGCGCGGCCACGCAAAGGGCCAGGAGCCCGGCGGTCGCCAGGCAGAGACCAAGAGCGGGCAAGAAGGCGCGCGTCCGGCGCGGCACTCGCCTCGAGGACGCGCCGGCTGACGCACTGTCTGACGCACTGCCGGGCGCGCTGCCGGGCGCGCTGCCGGGGGCGAGGCCGGGGGCGCCATCTGGTGCGCTGCCGAGCACTCTGCCGGGCGCGCCATAGGGCGCGCCGCGCGAACGTCTTTGGTCGTACATCGTGCGCATCCCCCAAATCGTTCGTGCGAGCCCGCGCCGCGGAGGCGCTGTTGCGTCGGACTTCTCCCTACTCCTGTCGGACGGTGGCCGGTGAATCTGGAGTCTGGGCTTCGGGACAGGCACGAAACCGGCGCGGCACCGCGCCGTCTTGTACCGGATGGTTTCGCGAGCGTCACGCGGCGAGGCGGCGGCGTGACGT
The DNA here is from genome assembly GCA_003157715.1 of Actinomycetota bacterium. The sequence goes on along the minus strand of PMKK01000160.1, from coordinate 9,336 downwards.
CGGGGAGGGCGGGCGACAACGGTGGGGGGAACCGTGGGGGCGTCGCCCGCCCCACCCGGCGTCACGCCGGTCTGCCGGCGTCACGACGGTCTGCCGGCCATGAGCCGGCGCCGGCTCATGCCGGCAGCAACACGCTGAAGGTCGAACCCTCCCCCGCCGCGCTTTGCACCCGCAGGCGGCCGCCGGCGCGCTCGACGAGGCGCTTGACGATGGCCAGGCCCAGGCCGTTACCCTCGATCTCACGCGTCTCGGCGCGCTTTTCGCGGAAGAACTCGGTGAAGATGCGATCGAGGTTCTTGGGGTCGATGCCGAAGCCCGTGTCGGCGACATCGAGGTGCACCCAGCCGTCGGCGGCGCCCGCCGTGACCGTCACCGTGCCGCCGTCGCGGTTGTATTTGACGGCGTTGCCCACCAGGTTGCTGACCACGAGCCGCAGGTCGTCGGCGGCGATCAGCACTTGCGGCAGGTCCGCCGGCAGCTCGCTCGAGCAGACGATGCCGCGCGCCGCCAGCGCCTCGCGCTGCACATCGAGCGCCTCGTCGACGAACGGCTCGACCGCGACGAGCTCGGCGTCGGCGCCACCCGTGGACTGCTCGATCCGACTCAGCGAAAGCAGGTCGCTGATAAGGCCGGTCAGCCCGTCGATGCGTGCGTCGGCGCGGGCCACCATGCCGAGATACGGCTCGAGGTCGTCTCCCAGGCTTCTGTCCTGCAGCACCTCGAGCACGCCCTTGACGGAGCCCATCGGCGAGCGCAGCTCGTGGACCATCATGCGGATGAAGCGCGACTTCTCGGTCGCCAGGCGGCGCACTTCGCTGATGTCGGAGAGCGTCAGGATACGGCCGCGTGCCTCACCGGCGTCGGCACGGAAGGTCACGATGCTCGCCATGTAGCTCTGCTCGCCGATGTCGATCTGGCTCACCGTGCGGTCCTTCGCCGGCGCCGCGAGCTGGTCGCGCAGGGGCGCCAGAGCACCTTCGCCGAGCAGTTCCCGCGCCGGCGTCATGAGCACCTCGCTCTCCGGCTTGCCGAGCAGTTCCGTCATGGCGTGGTTGGCCAGCACGGCGTCGCCCTCGCGATTGACCACGAGGACCGCGTCGCGCAGCGAGCTCACCAGGGAGTGCGTCTGCGTCTTCTCCTCGGCCAGCGCCAGAAGGCTGGCTTCGTGTTCGTAGCGCAGCCGCTCGGCTTCGTCGCGCGCCCGGCGATGGCGCAGGAGCGTCTCCACCACGCCGATCAGGTCGTCGGGCGAGAACGGCTTCGGCAGGAAGAAGTCGACTCCCTGGCGCGTCGCGGCGATCGCCGTGTCGATGTTGGCATAGGCGGTGATCATGCAGACCATGGCTTTGCAGCCGCCGGCTTTCATCGTCTGCAGAAGGCTGAGGCCGTCGGTGTCGGGCAGGCGATAGTCGAGCAGCGCCACGTCGAAGTCACGCTGTTCGAGCTGCTTCAGGGCGCCGGCCGCGTCGCCGGCCTCGCCCACGTCGTAGCCCTCCATCTCGAGGATCGTGCGGATCCCCGAACGAACGCCGTATTCGTCGTCGACGACAAGGATGCTGCCCGAGGCCATCGTGGCGCTCCTTCCTCAGGCCTGGCCGGGCGCGCCGGCCGTCTGCGCGCGTCCCGCGCCGACACGCTCCTCGAGGACCTTGAGGAGCTGCCGCCCGGTGACCGGCTTGTCGATGAACTGGTCGAGCCCAGACCACGAACGCAGGCCCTCGGCCTCACCGTCGAAGCGGCGCCCCGTCTCGGCTGCCACGCCGGAGAGCATGACGACCGGCACGCCGCGCAGGCGCTCGTCTCTGGCCAGCTGGTGGCCCAGCCGAAAGCCGCTGTCGATGTGGTCCATCATCAGGTCGAGGAAGATGATGTCCGGCGTCGCGCTCTCGAGCAGGCGCAGCGCCTCGTCGGGCGCCGTCGCCGTGAGCACCGTGTGCCCGCGCGCCTCGAAGAACACCCTCTTGGACTCGAGGAAGTCCGTGTCGTCGTCGACGAACATGACCGTGTAGGCGAGGGTCATCTCATACTCCTTTCGCCGGAGTGTGGCTCTTCGGCAGCTCGATGTGGAACGTGGTGCCTTGGCCGACCTCGGAGTCGAACCAGATGGTGCCCTGATGCATCTTGACGATGCCGTAGCTGATGGGCAGCCCCAGACCGGTGCCCTTGCCGATGCTCTTGGTCGTGAAGAAGGGCTGGAAGACCTTGTCGCGGGCGCTCTGGGCGATGCCGTTGCCCTCGTCGCTTACGGCGAAGTGCACGCGCCGCTGGTCGGCGACCTCGCAGGCGCTGACGCGGACCGCCCCCGAGCGGCCTTCCATCGCCTCGGCGCCGTTCTTGACCAGGTTCACCAGGACCTGCGTGATCTGATCGCGATCGAGATCGGCCCGCAAGCCAGGCTGCACCTCCAGTTCAAACGTCACCTCGTGTCCCTCGTTGGGCTCTATCGTGGCGGCGGCGCCGTCGACGGCCTGGGCCACGAGGCTCTCCACGTCGACGTCTTCGATGTGCACGCGGCTCTGCCGGGCGAAGTCGAGCAGGTTACCGACGATCTTCTTGCAGCGCTCGGACTCTTCGACGACAAGCTTGAGGTCGTGGTCCAGGTCGTCGCGCTGAGCGAGCTTCTTCTTGAGGATGTGGCAATACAGCAGGATCGTGCTCAGCGGGTTGTTGAGCTCGTGCGCCACGCCGGCCGCCATCTGGCCCATCGAGGCGAGCTTCTCGGCGTTGATGATGTGGCGATGGACGTCGCGCAGGTCGTTCCAGGGAACGTTCAGCTCGGCGCAGACACGCTCGGCCTGATCGATCATGAAGGGCAGGCACATGGCCTCTTCGGCCATGCCGGCATGCACGGCGATCGCCTTGGCGCGGCAGGTGTGGTAGCCGCAAGCGCGGCAGTTGAGCTCGTCGGCGGGGAAGAACTTGTTGGTGTGCGCGAGGATCTCGCGGATCTCGTCTTCGCTCGGCTCGTCGCAGCGCTGGTCGTCGGGGGTGTAGGCGCGCGCCAGCGGCAGGTCGACGAAGCGCTGCCCGTCGGGGACCGGCCGGCCGCGCTGCTGGCGGCGGCTGTCGGCCACGTACTCTCCCACGCGGCGTTTGCGCAGCAGACCGGGCTCGGTCGAGCTGATGCCCGGTCCGCAGTAGCAGCCGTTGCACATGAGGGCTTCGACGAGCAGCGTCTTGCCGGTGTCGGCCGTGCTCAGGCTGTCGAGCACCTCGATGGTGTCGTCCTGGCCGGCGACCACAAGCACGTCGGGATCGAGCATGCCGCGGTCGAGGCCGGCGCTCTCGAGCAGGCCGCCGGGCAGCGGGAAGACCCGCGCCCGTCCGGCGGCGGGCTCGTCCCAGGACGCCGGCGCCGCCGTGGCCGGGTCGGCGCCGCGCGTGGCGAGCACCTTGTGGGCCTCCTGGATGGTGAGCACCTCGTCGATCACGTGCGGCACCCCGGCGTCGCGCGCCTCGGCCTTCTTGGCGATACAGGGCCCGACAAACACGCAGCGCACGTCGTCGCCGAACAGCTCCTTGACCGCCATGGCGGTGGCGATCATGGGCGAGACGATCGGCACGAGGCAGCCGGTGAGCTCGGGATGGTACTTGCGCACGTATTCGTTCACCGCCGGGCAGGCGGTGGCGATGTGCAACCCGGTGGGGTTGGCCTCGAGGTACTCCTTGTAGGCGTGGCTCACCAGGTCGGCGCCCTGGGCGACCTCGACGACGTAGTCGAAGCCGGCCGCCTTGAAAGCGCCCACGACCTGCTCGGCCGGCTCGACGAAGCCCGCCGGAAACGACGGCGCGAGCAGGGCGGCGACCTTCGTGTCGGCCCGGTCGAGGAGCGCGAGCGCCTGCTCGATGCCGCTCAGGTAGGCCTTCGCGTCCTGCGAGCAGACCAGCGTGCAGTTGCCGCAGGCGATGCAGCGTTCGTCGACCACGAACGACTGGCCGTCTTCGATGCGGATGGCTTTGGCCGGACAGTCGCGCACGCACGTGTAGCAGCGCCGGCAGTTCTGTTTGATCGTCTTGATGATGGTGCCGCCCATGATGACTCCAGTCAGACCGCGAGCGCGTCGGCCGCCGCGCGGCGGTCGACGTACTCGCGATGTAGCAGCCGGTGCGAGAGCTCGCCGAGCGGACGCCCAAGGACGTCCTCGTAGAGCGCCCGGACATCGGCATTCTCGTGCGATCTGCGCTCCGGCGAGTGCCTGTCCACGTCGTAGAGGCGCTGGAGCCGCTCGCTGACCGCGTCGCTGTCGGTGTCGTAGGGCTGGCCGCCACCGCCCACGCACCCGCCGGGGCAGCTCATGACCTCGACGAAGTGGAAGGGGGGGTCGGCGGTGAGCAGCTCGTCGAGCGTCTCCTGAAGCCTGCCCAGGCCGTTGACCACGGCCAGGTTCAGCTCGAGGCCGGCAGCGGCGGCGAGCGTGAACTGCCTCACGCCCTCCTTGCCGCGCGCCTCGACGACGCGCGGGCCGCCCTTCAGCTCGCCGCCGGTGATGAGCTTCTGCGCGGTGCGCGCGGCCGCCTCCATGACACCACCGCTGCCGGCGAACAGGCGGCCGGCCCCGCTTGCCTGAGCGAACGGTGCATCGAGCGGCTCCGGGTCCGCGAAGTGCGCGAGATCGACACCGAACCGCCCCCACAGAGCGTCGAGCTCGCGCGTGGTGAGGACGTAGTCCACGCCCGTCTGATCCTGTGCCTCGAACTTCTTGGCCGTACAGGGCATGATCGACACGACCACCAGGCGCTTGTCGCCAAGGCCGGCGTAGGCCGGGTAGATCTCTTTGATGAGCGCCCCGGCCATCTGCTGCGGCGACTTGCACGTGCTCAGATGGGGGATCAGATCGGGGCGGCGCGTTTCCACGAAATGGACCCATGCCGGCGAGCAGCTCGTGAACATGGGCAGCACGCCGCCGTTGCGAATGCGGTCGAGCAGCTCCGTGGCTTCCTCCATCACGGTCACGTCGGCGGCGAAGCTCGTGTCGAAGACCGCGTCGAAGCCCACGCTCTTGAGAGCGCCGGCGAGCCGCTCGAGCATGGTGCGCACGCTCTGCGTCTTCGTGCGCCGTTCGAGGAGGGTCGCCGGTACCGCCGGCGCCACCTGGGCGACGACCACGGCGCCGGGGTCGGCGAGCGCCGCGACGACACTGTCCACGTGACTGCGCTCGACGATGGCCCCGGTCGGGCAGACACGCGCGCACTGGCCGCAGTAGACGCAGTCCGAAACGTTCAGCCCGGCGCTGAAGCCGGGCGCGACCTTGGTCTGAAAGCCCCGGCCGACGAAGTCGATAGCCCCGATGCCCTGGACGCTGTGGCACATCGTCACGCAGCGCCCGCAGAGCACGCACTTGTTGGGGTCGCGCCACAGGGCCGGTGAGCTGATGTCGATGGCGTGCTCCTTGACGGCGCCCACGTAGCGGCGCTCGCGCACCCCGAGGTGCCCGGCCAGCTCGGCCAGCTCGCAGGCGCCGCCGCGCACGCAGGTGAGGCAGTCCTGCGGGTGGCTGGCGATCAGCAGCTCGAGGATGGCGCGCCGCGCCTTGAGGATGCGCGGCGTGTGGGTGTGGACGCTCATCCCGTCGCACGCCTCGAGCGTGCAGCTCGTCTGCAGCCGCGACGCACCCTCGACTTCGACCACGCACAGCCGGCACGAGGCCGACGGCGAGGGCGCCCAGTCGAGAGAGCACAGATGCGGAATATCGATGCCGGCGCGGCGGGCCGTCTGCAGGACGGTCTCGCCGGCCGCGATCTCGATCTCCTTGCCGTTGATGACGATACTCACGACGACTCCTCTCAGGCGACCGCGACCACGGCCTGCCTGGGGCAGGCCTCGGCGCAGGCGCCGCAGCCGGTGCAGCGGTCGACGATGATGGAGTGGGCGAACTTGCGCTTGCCGACGATCGCCCCGCTGGGGCAGTTCTCGGCGCAGAGGGTGCACCCCGTACACAACTCGGGTTCTATGTCGAACACGCGCAAACCCTCGCAGACGCCGGCCGGGCAGCGGTTCTCGAGAATGTGCGCCTCGTACTCGTCGCGAAAGAAACGCAGCGTGCTCAGCACCGGGTTGGCCGCCGACTGGCCGAGCCCGCACAGCGAGGTCTCTTTGACGGTCTCGGCGAGCTCCTCCAGATGAAGGATCCCGCGGAACCGTTCCAGCCGGTGCACCTCGTCGCCCACCGGGCGCTCGCTCAGGTCCACGAGGATCTCGTGCATGCGGGTCGTGCCTTCGCGGCAGGGCGTGCACTTGCCGCAGCTCTCGTTGCGGATGAACTCCATGAAGAACTTGGCGACGTCGACCATGCAGGTGCGCTCGTCCATGACCACCATGCCGCCCGAGCCCATCATGGCCCCGAGCTCCTGGAGCGTGCCGTAGTCGGTGGGCACGTCCATGAGGTGGGCCGGGATGCAGCCGCCGCTCGGCCCGCCGATCTGCACGGCTTTGATCTCGTGGCCTACCGCGGCGCCGCCGCCGATGTCGAAGACGATCTCGCGCAACGGCACACCGACCGGCACCTCCACGAGGCCGGTGTTGCGCACCCGGCCGCTGAGGGCGAAGACCTTGGTGCCGGCAGCGTCCCCGAGCCCGAGGGCACGATACTCCCCGGCGCCGCGCCCGATCACCGCCGGCACGTTGGCCAGTGTCTCGACGTTGTTCAGGACGGTGGGCTTGCCGTACAGGCCGGAGACGACCGGATACGGCGGCCGCGGGCGCGGCATGCCGCGGCCGCCCTCGATGCTGGCCAGTATCGCGGTCTCCTCGCCGCACACGAATGCGCCGGCGCCCTGCTTGATGGTGATATCGAAATCGACGAGGCTGCCCAGGATGTCCTTGCCGAGCAGACCGGCGGCGCGGCACTGAAAGATCGCCTCGCCGAGGCGCTCGATGGCCAGGGGGTACTCGGCGCGGCAGTACACGTAGCCCTTGGTCGCGCCGATGGCGTAGGCAGCGACGACCATGCCCTCGATCACCCGGAAGGGATCGCTCTCGAGCACGGCGCGGTCCATGAAGGCGCCCGGGTCTCCCTCGTCGGCGTTACAGATCAGGTACTTCTGGGCGCGCGGCTGCTCGAGGGCGAGCTTCCACTTCTGGCCGGTGGGAAAGCCGGCGCCGCCGCGCCCGCGCAGGCCCGAAGCCACGACTTCGTCGCAGACTTCCACCGGCGTCATCGTGGTGAGCGCCCGCGCGGCGGCGCGAAAGCCGCCGGCGGCGAGCGCCGCGTCGAGCGAGGCCGGGTCGATCACGCCGCAGTTGGCGAGCACTACCTTGGTCTGCCGCGCGAAGAACGGCGTCTCGGAAAGCGGCGGCACGCCGGGATAGAGCCCGTCCGGGTCGTCGTAACGGCCCAGCAGGAAGCGGTTGGAGAGCTCGCCGTCGGCAAACACGGCGTGGAGCCACTCGTCGATGGTGTCTGGACCAAGATCGCAGTAGCTCAGACGGACGCCGCCGGCGGTGACCAGGTCGACGAACACTTCTCGCTGGCAGTACCCGATGCAGCCCGTCTCGACGATGGGAACGCGCAGGCCGGCGCCCTCCAGGTAGAGGCGCATCATGTCGATCACGGTCAGCGCGCCGTTGGCCCGGCCGCACGTGCCGGCGCCGACAAACAGCACCATCCCGTCGCCGCCGCGCAGCGCACGGACGCGGCGCGCGGCGCGCTCCTCGCGACAGGTCTCGTCGTCGTGACACACCGGACCGTGGTCGATGCACTCGAGCAGGTCCGAGCAAGGCGAGGACGGCGCGTGCGCGCAGCGCTGGCAGCAAGGCGTGACGAGCTGGCTCTCTCTCATGACGGTCTCGTTTCTCTGGTCGCTGGTGGCTCTTTGGTCACGTCTCGCTGCCGGCGTACCCGCCGGACCGGGTCAGGCCGCTTCCCGCGCGTCCGCCTCGACTTTGTCCAGAAGGGCGTCGAGCCGTTCCACCGTGAGGTGGCCGTGGAACTCGCCGTCGAGCTTGACGACCGGCGCTATGGAGCAGGCGCCGAGGCAGGCCACGGTGATCACGGAGTAGCGGCCGTCGGCCGAGGCGCCGTCGGCGCGCAGCTTGAGCCGCCGTTTGAGGTGCTGGGCAAGCGCGAGGCTCTCCTCGACGTGGCACGCGGTGCCGCGACAGACTTCGATCACATGTTCGCCGAGCGGGGCGAAACGGAACTGGTTGTAGAAGGTGGCGACGCCGTAGACCCGGCTGACCGGCGTCCCGAGCGCCTCTCCCAGGCGGCTCATGGCCTCCTGGGAAACGAAGCCCTCGGCTTGCTGGATAGCCTGAAGCAGCGGGATGAGCTGCTCGCGGCTGAGGTCGCCGTGGGCGGCGATGATCTCGTCGACCGCGGCCATGGGTCACGTCCTTTCGATGACCGTCTGCGACGCGGGCGCCGGCGGGCCTTCGTGCAACAGCACGCCGGCGATCGCGTCGGCCAGGACGGCGAGCTTGACGGGCTTTTCGAAGAACCTGACGGCGGGCCAGTCCTCGTACATCATGGGCTCGAAGACTTGCGTCTTTGTCTTGAGCTCCTTGGTGAAACCGCTGACGATGATCACCGGGATGCGCCGCGCCTCGGGCTCGTCGCGCAGCTCGAAAGCCAGATTGAAGCCGTCGGTGTCGTACTCCATCATGATGTCGAGCAGCACGAGGTCGGGACGCTGCCGGGCCAGCTCGTCGCGCGCCTCGGCCCCGCTGTAGGCCGCGCTTACGACGTAGCCGCGCGCCTCGAGGAACGTCTTGGTCGTTTCTACCAGGTCGCGATCGTCGTCTACGACGAGGATCCTCTTGCCGTTCATGCCCGGCCTCCTTGCTTAGTTACGGTCTTCACAGTGAATTCGTTCACAGTACCGCCCCTGCCAAAGCCAGGAACGACAGCTTTTCGAGCTTGGCCGAGATGTCGATGTTCTCCACGAAGCAGTCGGCGGGAGTCGTGATCCTGCGGGGCACGAAGTTCAAGATGGCGTGCACGCCGGCCGCGGCGATGCGGTCGGCCAGCGCCTGCAGGCCCTCGGGTCGCGAGGCCAGCACGACCATGCGCACGTCGTAGTCGCCGAGCACGGTCTCGAGCCTCTCGAGGCCGTAGCAGCGCCGCCCGGCGAAGACCCGGCCCACCTTCTCCTTGTCGACGTCGAAGGTGGCGGCGATGTGAAAGCCGCGCTCCTCGAAGCCGCGGTAGGACAGCAGGGCGCGCCCCAGGTCGCCGACCCCCAACAGGGCCACGGCCTGGGTGGAGTCGGTGCCCATGATGCGGCTGATGGTGCGGCCCATCTGGTAGACGTCGTAGCCGCGCGAGATATTGCCGAAGCTGCCGAAGCTGGCCAGGTCGCGGCGCAGCTGGGCCGGCGTGACCCCGACCAGGGCCGCCA
>PMKK01000027.1:15593-15821 GCA_003157715.1 Actinomycetota bacterium | reverse complement strand
GACGCTTGGGGGGGGCTGGGCGGACGGGCCATACGGCCCGTCCGCCCAGCGCAAGCGCCGAAGAAGCCGTCTTACACGTTCAGCAGCATCGTGTGGATCTCGGGATCGTCCGACGGGCGCACGTCGAGGCCCAGCGACTCGGCGAAGCGTACCATGCCGTCGTTGGCAGCCGGGACCTGGCCGGAGATCTCGTGCACCGACTGTTCGCGGGCGGCTTCGATCAGGGCG
>PMKK01000027.1:0-15530 GCA_003157715.1 Actinomycetota bacterium | reverse complement strand
CGACTTGGTGATCTCTTTGACCGGCCTGAAGAAACGGTCCTGAACGGTCTCGTCGGACAGCGATTCGATCATCTCGCGCCACAGCTTCTCGTCTTCGGGGCGGATCGCGCGCAACTCGACCTTCTCGCCGCCGAGGTCCACCTCCCACTGGTATTTGCTCGGATACATCGAGATGATCAAATGCGAACCCGGCTTGCCCGCGTCCTTGGGCTCGATCATGATGCGCGCGTCGAGCGCGTTCAGGCCGTCGGGGCGCACCTGCAGCGGGTTCACGTCCATCTCGGCGATCTCGGGAAAGTCGACCAGCAGGTAGCTCGCCTTGACGAGTGCCTGCTCGAGGGCCTCCATGTCGACCGCCGCGCTGCCGCGCCAGCCGCGCAGCAGCTTGGAGACCTTGGTCTCGCCGATGAGCGTGCTGGCGAGCGCCTGGTTCAGCGGCGGAAAGTCGACCGCCACGTCGCGGTAGAGCTCGACGCCGGTGCCGCCCATGCCAAACATGATGGCCGGCCCGAAGGTGCGGTCCCTCTTGGCGCCGATGATCACCTCTATGCCGCCGCGCGACATGGCCTGCACGGCCACGCCCAGGATCCTGGCCTCGGGTTTGGCCTTGGTCACCCGCTCCAGGATGGCCGTGAACTGCTTGGCGGCCTCGGCGCCGGAGCGCACGTTCAGCGCGATGCCGCCCACGTCGGACTTGTGGGTGATGTCGTGCGAGAGGATCTTGATGGCCACCGGAAAGCCGATCTGCTCGGCCTTGGCCGCGCACTCGTCGGCCGTGGTGGCAAGCACGGTCTTGACGGTCGGGATCTCGTAGGCCTCGAGCACGTCCTTGGCCTCGATCTCGGAGAGGGTCGTACGCTTCTGGCGGGCGACTTCGGCGAAGATCTGCTTGACGGCCTCACGGTCGGGGCTGAACTGCGACAGGATGTCGGCGGGAGTCTCGTAGATGGTCGCCAGGCTCTTGGTGTGCTGGTACATATAGAGGTAGGCGCGCACCGCGTCTTCGGGGGTGCTGAAAGTAGGTACGTAGGCAGCCCGGAACAGGCGGATGCCGTCGGCCACCTTGATCTCGCCCATGAACGAGGTGAGCAGCGGCTTGCGCGGATGACGCTTGGCGACCGTGATCAAGGCCTGGGCGGTCTCGGTGGGGTGGCTCATCGCCTGCGGCGTGAGGATGGCCAGCACGCCGTCGCAGTCAGGGTCGTCCATGAGGGCGGCCGCGGCGGCGGCGTAGCGCTCGGCGGGAGCGTCGCCACCGACGTCGACCGGGTTGCCGCGGGCGGCAAACGACGGCAGGCATTCCTGGAGGAGAGCGTCGGTCTCGGGCGTGAGCTCGGCGAGCTCGCCGCCCAGAGCGAGCAGCCGATCGGAGGCCATGACGCCCGGCCCGCCGGCGTTGGTGACGATCCCGAGCTTGGGTCCGCGCGGGCTCGAGACGCGCGACAGCGCCTCGCTGGCGTCGAAGAGGTCTTCGATCTCGTCGACGCGCACCACCCCGGCGCGGCGGAAGGCGGCGCTGTAGAGGGTGTCGTCGCCGGCGATCGCGCCGGTGTGCGAGGCGGCCGCCAGCGCCGAGCGCGCGGTGCGGCCCGACTTGACCACGATGATCGGCTTGGTCTTGGCGAAGTGGCGCGCCGCGCTCATGAACTTGCGGGCGTCGGAGAGCGCCTCGATGTAGATGATGATCGAGCTGGTGCCGGAGTCGGCGCCGAAGTAGTCGATCAGGTCGCCGAAGTCGACGTCGCACATGGAGCCGACCGAGACGAAGGCCGAAAAGCCGACCTTGTTGGCGCTGGCCCAGTCGAGCACCGCGGTGCCGAGGGCGCCCGACTGGCTGATGAAGGCCACGCGACCGGCCTCGGGCACGGTCTCGGCGAAGGTGGCGTTGACGTTGCACGCCGGGCGCACGTAGCCCAGACAGTTGGGCCCCACGATGCGCAGGCCGTAAGCCCTGGCCGTGGCGACCACCTGCTCTTCGAGGTCTTTGCCCCCGGCGCCGGTCTCCTTGAAGCCCGACGTGACGATGACCGCGCCGGCCACGCCGGCCTCGCCGCACTCACGCACGACGCCGAGCACGGCTTTGGCCGGCACGGCGATGATCGCCAGCTCGACCTTGTCGGGCACCGCACCGATGTTGGGATAGGCGAGGATGCCCTGGATCGCCCGCGCCTTGCGGTTCACCGGGTAGACGACCCCTTCGTACTGCGCGCCGATCAGGTTGCGCAGCAGGATGTAGCCGACCGAGCCCCTGGTGTTAGAGGCGCCGATGACGGCGATCGACTTGGGGTCGAAGAGCTTGTCTAGGTTACGTGTGCTCATGTGACTGCCACTCCCTTGTGACTCAGAACCGCAGGTAGGAGTCTGCGTACAGGACCCGATTGTGCAGCATGCGGTAGGTCTTGAGGATCGCCACCTGGTCGGGATCGTCGGTGTCGACGAGATCCTCGTCGAGGTCGCCCATGAGCGCCGTCGAGTCATAGAGCGAGAGCACGAGGCGCCCGACGGGGGTCGAGTCGTCGCGGCTGTCGATGATGCGGATCCAGTCCATCTGGAGCGCGTCGTGCGGGTCGGCGATGGCGGTGTCGAGACCGGCGGCCATGAGCATCACGAGGAAGGTGCGGTTGATCAGCGGGCGCGTCTCGGGCGGGCAGCCGTTCGAGATGTTCGACAGGCCGACCGTGGTCGTCGGAGCGGGATCGCTGACCATCTTGAACATGCGGATGGCCTCGACCGACGCCTGGGCGACGTCCTGGTTACACGTCACGGTAAGGACCAGCGGGTCGAGATAGACGTCCTCGATGGGCAGGCCGGCGCTCTCGGCGGCGGGCAGCAGCGACTCCATGGCGATGCCCACGCGGCCGTCCGAGGTGGTGGGGATGCCGTCGACGCCCATGGTGAGCGCGATCACGCCGGCGCCGTACTTGGCGGCCAGCTGCATGGTCGGGTCGAGGCGCTCGGGATCGGCCGAGGCGGAGTTCAAGATGGCCTTGTTACGGCAGACCTTGAGGCCGGCTTCCATGGCGGCGAGGTTGGTCGTGTCAAGCGACAGAGGAACGTCGGTGACGTCCTGCACGGCCTCGACGATCCAGGGCATGACTTCATGGCCGAACTTGCGCTGCGGCCCGATGTTCAGGTCGAGAATGCCGGCGCCGGCCGCGACCTGCTCTTTGGCGATCTTCTGGATATGGCCCGCGTCGCGGGCCTCGATGGCCTCTTTCACCCGCGGAGAGATGATGTGGATGGTCTCACCGATGATCAGCACTGAGGGTCTCCTTTCGCAGTTGAGGGAGGATCCGGTCGACGAGAGACCGGAGACCCTCGTACACGTCATTGTCTTGCGGCGCCTCGACGACCGGCTTGCCCTCGGCGTCCAGCCGAGCGATGGTCGCGTCGGCCTGGAACGTGGCCGCCAGATTGAGGCCGAGCTCGCTCACTGAACGCTCGAGCTCGGGAGTGATCGCGCCGTTGGCGCGGTTGATGATGAGGTAGTGCGCGCCGACCTCGGTCTTGAGCTCGTCGATCAGGTTGACGACGCGACCGGCGGTCGTGAGCCCGCGCACCGACGGGTCGCTCACCACGAGCAGCACATCGACGTCGCGGGTCGTGCGCCGGCTCAGGTGCTCGAGGCCGGCCTCGTTGTCGATCACGACGATCTCGTAGCTCGCCGAGATGCGGTCGACGATCGTGCGCAGCATGTTGTTGGCGGCGCAGTAGCAGCCCGGACCTTCGGGGCGCCCCATGGCGAGCAGGTCGACGCCGTCGCTCTCGACGATGCTGGCGTTGATCTCGTAGTCGAGCAGGTCCTGCTTGGCGATGCCGGGCTCGAGCTTGCCCTTGCGCGCCTTGTCGCCCGTGTCTTCGCGGATGTCGCCGACCGTGCGCTCGAGCGGCAGGCCGAGCACCGTGTTCAGGTTGCTCGCCGGATCGGCGTCGATGGCCAGGATGGGTCCGTGGCCCCGTTCTTTCAGCAGCTTGATCAGCAGCCCGGCGATGGTCGTCTTGCCGGTGCCGCCCTTTCCTGCGATGGCGATCGTCACCGTCATGTCGTCTCTCCTCGCTTCATCGTGGGTTGCCGGGTCACAGGACTTCCGTGACGCCCACCGCGTCAAAGCGGTCTCGGGCGCCGAGCAGTGCCTGCACGGATGGAAAAGCGCTGAGGTCGGTGTGCGGCAGGAAGAGCGCCGAGGTGTACTCGTCCATGAACGAATTGTCGGCCGACAGCTCGAGGTACGTCATGCGACCGGCCACCTCGTGCACGTCGCGGCTCGCGTCGACGGCCAGCAGGGCGATGTAGGCGCCGAGAGCGCTCGTGTTGCCCAGAAACTTGAAGCGCTCGGCGGGCAGGTCGGGCAGCAGGCCGATCTGAATCGCCTTCTCGACATTGATGAACTGGCCGAACGCGCCGCCGATCAGGAACTGCTCGACGTCGGCGATGTCGACGCCGACGCTGCGGCACAGCACGGAAAACCCCGCGTACATGGCGGCCTTGGCGCGCAGCAGGCTGTCGACGTCGGTCTCGGTCAGGACGACATCCTGGCCGCTGCCCGTCTCCGAGCCCCAGGCTACCACGTACTCGCGACCGTGCTCGCCCTGCCTGATGCGCGGCGTGTCGAGGTCGTCGGCAAAGCGGCCGCCCTTGAGCAGCGCGCCGGTCACGAAGAGCTCGGCGAGCAGGTCGATCAGGCCGCTGCCGCACAGTCCCTGGGGCGCGGCGTCGTCGACCGTGCGAAAGGTCGGCTCGAAGGTGGCGCTGTCGATCCAGATGTCCTCGATCGCGCCGCTGGTCGCCCGCATGCCGGAGTCCACGCCGCCGCCTTCGAAGGCCGGACCGGCCGAGCAGGCGCAGCAGATGAGCCAGTCGCGGTTGCCCAGCACGATCTCGCCGTTGGTGCCGACGTCCATGAACAAGGTCAGCTTGTCGGTGGCGAACATGCCGCTCGACAGCACGCCGGCGACCACGTCGCCGCCCACGTAGCTGCCCACCGACGGCATGAGAAACACCTGGGCCTGCGGATTGACGCGCAGACCGAGCTGGCCGGCGAGCATGGGAGGCATGCCGGTCACGGTGGGCACGTAAGGCTCTTCACGCAGGTACTTGGGGTCGAGACCGACCAGCAGATGGGTCATCACCGTGTTGCCGGCCATGTTCATCGTGTGGATCTCGGTGCGCTCGATGCCGGTGCGCTCGACGAGCTCGTCGATGAGCTCGTTGATGGTGCCCACGACGAGCCTCTGCAGGCGTTCCAGACCGTTGCCGCGCTGCGAGTAGACGATCCGCGAGATCACGTCGTCGCCACAGGAGATCTGGGCGTTGTAGGCGCCGGAGGAGTCCATGACGCGGCCCGAACCGAGGTCGACCAGGTAGGCCACGACGCTGGTCGTGCCGATGTCGACGGCCAGACCGTAGGCGCCGCGCTCGGCGTGGGCCGGGTCGACCGCCACGACGCGGGGCGAGAGCCGGCCGTCGCCGTCGAACTCGGCGGTCTCGAGCTTGACCGAGACCTTCCAGTCGGCGGCGCGCAGGGTGTGGCCGAGGCCGCGCACGACGTCGAGCGGCGCCCTGACCGCGGGAATGCGGCACTGGCGGGCGAGCTCCCTGGACAGCCGGTCGAGATCGCTCGTGTTATCGGAAAGCGACGGCGGTTCGACTTCGATCGTCTCGATGCGGATGGGCGGGTCGTCCTGCCAGTCGCCGTAGGCATCGAGCAGGTCGGGCCGCGCGTGGCTGTGGCCGAGCTGGCGGAGCTTCTTCTTGCCCCGTTGGGGCACGACCACGGTGACCTGCCGCTCTTTGCCCTCGGAGCCGCCATCGGTGGCGCCGTCGTCCGACTCGACGAAGGTCTGACAGCAGAGCGCGTACCCTTCGGCCTCTTCGTCAGGCGTGAGCCGGGCGTTGTTGCGAGCGCGCAGCGGGCCGTCGTCGGCGACTTCGCCGAGGTGGACCTTGCAGCGCCCGCAGCGGCCCTGGCCGCCGCAGGGGGCGTCGATCTCGACGCCCGCCTCGGCGGCCACGTCGAGCAGGCTGGCGCCCTGCTCGGCTACGACCGTGATCCCCGCGGGTTCGAATTCAACCAGCAGCGACACTGTCGGCCTCCGCGCCCGGCCCTGGATCGTTCGTACCTGTGCCGCCTTTGGTCACGACGCGCTCCAGGCCGTCTTCAGGTAGCTCGGAATGTCGGCCGCTTCGCGCGGCCCGACCATGATCTGCCAACCGGGCAGCTCCTCTTCGCACTCGCCCGAGAGACTGGCAACATGCCCTGGGATGACCAGCTTGTGGTGCGAGAGCTGCTGTTCGATGCCGGATTCCTTCACCGTCTTGGCGATCTTGAGCGCGTCGAACTTGCCGGCCGCCCAGCTCGTGAGCACCGACTGGCCGTCGGCGTCGNNACGAGCAGCCAGCACGGCTTGCCGCTGGCCTCTACCTCGCCCGAGACGCTGAAGTAGGTCAGCGAGAAGTTCGTGGTGATCAGCAGCGGGCTGTCGGCGTCGGGTGTACCGACCTGGTAGAGCTTGGGCTCCACCTGGATCGGCTTCTGAGGATCGGTGTAGATGTTCTGCCGCAGGGTGATGAGCGGGTAGAAGAGCGCCGGATCGACGTGATCGAGCACCACGATCGAGGCGTACTTGGCGACCGCCGCGGTGGCCTGAGCGGCCTCGTCTTCGAGGTCCTCGCGACCGGCGAAGGCGATGATCGGAAAGCCGAGCGCCCGGACACCCTTCTTGAGCGCCAGACGGCGCAGCAGCGTGGCCATCGCGAGACCGTCGCGCAAGCCCTGGGTAGCGGGGTCGAGGACGATGTCCGCCACACCGGCGCCGCTGACCTGGGCCGAGAGCTCGGCCAGACCGTCGAGGCTGTCGGCGCGGATCGCGAGCGGGCAGCCGGCCTTCTTGGCGAGCTCCGCCATGGCCTGCCAGTTGGCCGCGGTGGCGGCGTGAATGAGCGGCCGCTCGGCGCCGACGACGGCAAGCGCTCCCTCGATCGCGGCCGGGTCGTCGCTGCTCAAGACGAGCGGCGCGCCGGGGCAGGCGTCGTGGACTGCCTGGACGGCCTTGACGAAGGTCGCGACGTCTCCCGCACGGCCCTCGATCACGAGGCCGTCCAGAGTGAGCGTCATGCCGACGCGCTCCACCGCATAGCCGGCCGCGAGGGTGGCGCGCTCGGCGAGGTCGGCGTCGTCGTCGTGCACCCGCACGAGCAGCGCCGTCTGGTGGACGAACGTCTTCTCGTGGCGGAACAGCACGGTCTCGTTGCCGACCGCGAACGCGCGGTCACCGCTGCCGACCGTGACCAGACGGATGGGCGGCGCGGAAGCCGCGTCGAGCTGGGTCCGCGTCTCTTCGGTCACGTACGGGCATTTAGCGAGCTCGGTGCCCTTCTGGGCCAGTTTCATGGCAAACGCGAGACAGGTGGGAAAGCCGCACTCCTTGCAGTTGGTCTGCGGCAAGAGCTTGTAGATCTGAAGACCACTCAGCGCCATTTCGGATCACCTCTCCTTTCAGATTGCCGGGGTCGCGGCGGCGAGCGCGTCGGGGACCCCGGCGCTCATGAGCTCGTCGATTGCCCGCTTGACCCGGTCGATAGCGGCGGGATGGCGCAGCGTGACGATGTCGGCGCCCGACTGCAGCAGCGTGACGGCCGTCGAGATCTCCCAGATGACTGCCCTGGTCTCGAAGTCGCCCCACTCCGCCGGCACGCCGTCGGGAGAGCGCGATTCCTTCTGGCGCCACGACTCTTCGCCGACCGTGCAGATCATGGGCTGCTGGGTCATCGAGTCGCCCATGAGGGCGGCGAGGCGCAGACGCTCCATCACCGAGTAGGTGTACTCGAGGCCGTAGCCGAGGGCGCCGGTCGTCGGATCGACCAGGACCCGCTCGAGGTCGAGCCCCATGTCGCTGATCAGGATGTTCAGCTGCTTGGCCATGTTGACGTCGATCGGCGACTGGCCGATCACGACGTGGCCGTTGCCCAGCGCGCCGGCGACGATCGTGCGGTAGTTCTTATCGAGACAGTTGGCGAGGGCGATGCGCTCGCCCTTGGTCGCGTCGGCGACCGCCACGAGGACGTCGTTGTCCTTGTCGGCCACGCCGGGTCCATAGACGATCAGCGGCACGCCGACGGCGGCAAGGACGGCCTTCACCGTCGCGACGGCCTCGGCGGGCGTGCGGTCACCATGGTCGGGGTGGCAGGCGCGCAGCTGCAAGGCGAGCAGTTCGGCGCCGGCCGCGACGGCCTTGACGGCCCAGGCGGCTGGGTCACGGGCTTCGTCGCCCCAGGCCGCCAGCAGCGCCGGCGACCAGTCGTCCGGGTAGCAGTCGTGGATCTCCGCGGCGACCGCCGGCTTGTGGGGCATCGCGCCTTCGAACTGCAGGAACGGCAGCGTCGCCTCTCCGCCGATCGTGACGGTCGAGGTCCGCGTGCCGCCGTCGCTCGTGGCGCCCAGCGTCACCTCGCGGACCGTCCCCGACCACTTCTCCCTGGGAATCTCGATTGTTGCCATTCTGTCGCTCCTTCTTCTGCTCGAACGCTTAGAGGAGAGGATCCATGCTGAGGGCCGGATGGCCCTTGTCCTCGAGGTAGGGCAGCAGCTCCTCGACCGTCGTCGCCACGTGCTCGTCGGCGATCTTGTCGAGCAGGTCGGGCACGCCTTCTCGCTCGCAGACTTCCTGAAGCTCGGCTGCCATCGATTCCTTGAGGAAGCTGCTCATCCAGACGATGCGCTTGAGGCCGCCGTCGGCCGAGATGAACTTCTTGCTGGTCAGGTAGAACTTGCCCATGCCCATCATGCCGGGGGTCTGCATGCCGCCGCCGGCGGTGCCGGCGAGCGTCGAGAAGGTCATGCCGCAGGGCGTCATGCTGGGATCTTCGCGGCTCACGAGCATGAAGCCGTTGGCCTCGGGCACGAGCACGGCGATGCACTCGAAGCAGCCGCAGGAGGTCATGGGCGCCTCCATGATCGAGTAGAAGGTGACGCGCTCGACCGTCTGGTTGGAGTGCTGGTAGACGAACTCGTTGGGGCCCGAGAACTCGCCCGTCACCGGGTCGATGCAGGTGCCCTTGGGCACCGGCTGGTTGGGGCCGGTCGGGTTGATCTCATACGAAGCCTTGCAGTCGAGCCAGTTGTAGGCGCCGCACAAGCCGACCCGCTCGGGGTTGACCACGCAGACGTGGCTGGGCGCGAAGCTCTGGNNGAAGGTGTCGACCGACTCGTCGGTCAGGGTGGCGATACGCTCGTTGCGCTCGCGGTAGGCCGCCCTGGCGGTGTCGAGCAGCTCGTCTAACTGTGCGTCCTCGGTGACCAGCGTGACGGCCACCTTGTCGACGATGTTGCCGAACACGTCGTGGATGCGGGCGTGGATGAGCTTGCCGAAGTGCTCCAGGCGGAAGCCCTTGTCGAAGGCGGCGCTGCTCACGCGGATCCAGGTGATGTCGCGCTGGCCGGCGTGCTGGATGCCCTCGGCCATGTTCAGGAAGTAGTGGAACTGGCGCTCGATGATCGACTCGAAGTCGGTCTGCATCTTGCGCCCGGCCACGTCGACCACGATGCCCAGCGACATGGCGCCGCCGACCTCGCAGGTGTCGAGGTCGTCGCCGACGATGGTGACCTTGCCGTCCTCGACTTCGTCGGGCGCCTTCATGCGCAGGTACTCGAAGGCCCGCGCCCGCTTGCCGCCGAACTCCATGCGCAGGCCCTCTTTGCGCACCCGCTCGCCCTCGAAGGCCGAGCCGAAGGCCACCGGGATCGGCACCTTGTTCATCTTGATCTTGACGCCGCGCACCTCGATGCAGCGCTGAATGAGCTTCTCGGCGCGTTCCAGATCGTCGGCGCCCGGGATCTCGTCGAAGGGCATCGACACGACGTGCTCGTACTGGGTGACACCGGTCGGCAGGATCTGCGGGACGCGGGTGTCGGCCACGACGGGGAACCCGAACGAGAGCGCCCCGGCCGCCGTGGCGTACTTCAGGTCGTCGACCTCGCCGAGCGCCAGCACCCAGGCGAACACGCGGTTCTTGTTGTAGAGCATGATGTCGCGCGCCTTGCCGGCTTCCATGCCGCCGAAGGTGAGCGCCGAGCGGGCCGCGAAGCCCAGGGCGTAGATGGCGGAGATCGTGTCGGTGCCAAAGGGCACCGTGAAGGTGTCGTAGCCGAGCTGGATGCCCTCTTCCATGAGCTGATGGATGATGCTGCGGCCGTTGACGTTGCCGGAGAGGAAGATCAGGATGCCGCGGCTCTGCAGCTCGCGCACGATCTTCACCGCCACTTCGTTGCTCTTGGCACAGCCCACGATGGCGCAGAAACCCGGCATGCGGCCGTCGACCAGCTGAATGCCCCAGGTGCGCAGCTGGATGTCGTCGATGGGGCCGTTCAGCAGGGCCTGGTCGCCGTGCACGAAGGTGCTCGCGTCGGCCCCCACGCGCTCGGCGCCGGACTGAAAGCC
Source organism: Actinomycetota bacterium (assembly GCA_003157715.1). The sequence continues at coordinate 5,093 of PMKK01000027.1, read as the reverse complement.
GCCGAGCTTGATGCGCTGCGGCTCGATGCCCTCGGCGAAGCGCACGCCTTCGAGCGCCTCTTCGGCAAACAGCGTGGCGATGCCCGAGTCGAGCGTCTCGCCCAGGTAGGGCAGCCACATCTTCTCGGCGGGCGTCGGGTGCAGGAGCGACTTGGCGCGCTCGATCACCACGGGCAGGTCGCCGAGCTTCTCGACCTTACGGCCGGTGAAGGCGTAGATCACCGGCAGGAAGTAGGCGGTGTTGGTAAAGGCGACCGGCGCGTCGGGACCGAGGCGTTCGAGCGCCCCTTGCAGGGCCTCCTCGGCCTCGCCGACCATGCGGGCGGCCCCCCTGATGGCGCTTGTCGCGACGAAGCGGGACATGTCAGGCCTCCGTAGCGTCGACGTGGGCGGCAGCGTGATCGTGGTCGTGATCGTGGTCGTGGTCGTGGGTGAGGTCGTGCGTGCCGTCGGCGGGCTTGCCGCCGCGGCCGGCGAGCTGATTCTTGACGGCCTCGAAGTAGAGCGTGTCGCCGCTGGCGCCGAACTGCGAGGGATCGTAGACCGGCAGCTTGAGGTCGGCGCGCTTCTGATCGATCAGCTCGAGCGAACGATCGAGCATCTTCTCCCAGTCGGGTTCGAACTCGAGCGCACCGCCGACGAGCTCTTCCCAGCCGGTGGTCATGAGGCGCGTGACCTCGCTCGAGGCGCGCACCGGGCTGCCCACGCCGAAGATGACGTGGGCGCCGGAGGCGGCGAAGTAGGTCCCGATGGCGACCGCCTTCTCGCACATCCACTCGGGGCACAGGCCGACGGCCGGCAGGTCGTCGATGTCTTCGCCCAGCCCGCCTTCGGTGGCGACCTGAGTGAGCACCGTAAGAATGCGCGAGTTGTCGACGCAGGAGCCAAGGTGGAGCACCGGCGGAATGCCGATCGCTTCCATGACCTCGCGCAGGCCCGGACCGGCGGCGTCGAGGATCTCGGGGGAGAGATAGCCGGCCTTGGCGCCGGCGGTGGCGGCGCAGCCGGTCACCACGACCATCACGTCGCGGGCGATGAAGCTCTTGATGAGCTCGACGATGGCGAGGTCCTGGGGCACGCGGGCGTTGTTGCAGCCCACGATCCCGGCCAGGCCCCGCACGCGCCCGGCGATGATCGCGTCGTTCAGCGGCCGGAACGAAGCGCGGTGGAAACCGCCCTGCATGTAGTTCAGGTACTCGTGACTGAAGCCGGCGACCAGCGGCTCGTGATAGTCGGGAATGTGGATCGGGCCGCGGTTTTCGTAGTTGTCGATCGCCATGCGCACGAGCGTCTTGGCGGTATCGAGCGCGGTGTCTTCACTGAACTCGATGTGCTCGGCGCCGGAGATGCGCGCCTTGGGCGACGTCGTGACGAGCCTGGTGTGGAAGCGCTTGGTGAGCGGCGAGAGCGCCTGCATGATGCACTGCACGTCGACTACCATGAGCTCGACGGCGCCGGTCAGCACGGCCAGCTCCTGATGCAGGAAGTTGCCCGCCGGCGGAATGCCGAACCGCATAAGGATCTCGTTGGCCGTGCAGCAGATGCCGGCGAGCTGGATGCCCTCGGCGCCCTTGGCCTTGGCGTAGGCGATGAGCTCGGGGTCGCGCGACGCCTGGACCATCATGGCCGACAGCGTCGGCTCATGACCGTGCACGACGACGTTGACGTGATCGGCCTTGAGCACGCCCAGGTTGACCTCGGAGGTCAGCGGCGACGGCGTGCCGAAGAGGATGTCGGAGATGTCGGTCGAGAGCATCGCTCCGCCCCAGCCGTCGGCCAGGGAGCAGCGCAGGGCGCTCTTCAGAATATTCTCGGCTTCGAGGTCGACGCCCTCGTGAGTACGGTGCATGACCTCGGTGACCTCGCGGTCGACGGCGCGCGGCGTGAGGCCGAGCTCCTTCCAGAGCGCCTGCCGTTTGGCCGTGGCGCGGTGGGTGTAGAGGATCTCGCCGTGCTGCTGGCCGAACTGCGACAGTGCGACCTCGGCGACCTCGGCGGCGATCTCATTGACCGCTTTGCCCGCGGTCGCGACACCGAGGTAGCCGGCGACGACCATGAGCTTCTGCTCGTCCTTGATGACGTAGTCGCCGGCCGCGCCCGTAGCGGCGGCGAGCAGCGTGTGGGCCATGTCACGGCCGTGGTCGGAGTGGGCGGCGGTGCCGCCGGCGACCTGGCGCGCGAAGCTGCGCGCGGCGATGGTCCCCATGTCGGCGCCGCAGACGCCGGTCTTGCTCTCGGCGTCCTTGCCGACCAGGCGACAGGGCCCCATGCTGCAGATACGGCAGCAGGCGCCCGACTCGCCGATCGGACAGGGTTTCATGTGCTCGGCGCGCGAGAAGGCGGTCTCGATGCCGGAATCCTCGGCGACCTGCAGCATCTCCAGCGCCGCCGGATCGATGCTCTTGGGAGGTGATGGATCGGCACCACCGGGCACGGCCTGATCGACGCTCTTCACTTCTCCCATCAGTCAACTCCTTGCTGTATCAGAGTGAGCCGCCGGCGACCGGCCGCTCACGGACGCGATCAGTACTTGCGGTAGTCACCGGACATCGCGAGATCGACGGGGTTGGTGGCCGTGACCCGCGAACCGTTGCCGGCCCAGGAGCGCGGCTCGCCGGCGGCCGGTGTCTCACCGGCCGCGCCGCCGTCTGTGGTCTCGTCGCCGACGGCGTAGCCCGCCTCGCGGAGCGCCGCGACGATCCCCTCGGGAGCGGTCTTGGCCGGATCGTAGGCGACCGTCGCACTGTGGTGCAGCGCGGATGCCTCGACCTGGCGGACTCCCTCAACCGACAAGAGCGCATCCCGGACCGCCAGCACGTGATGGTCGGCCCACAACAAGGGGATGCTGAGCACTGTCTCCTCCACGACTCCTCCTCCTACTCGGGGCGATCGTCGGCTTCGACGAGGATCCTCTTGGCGTTCATGTAGCCTCCCAAGCTAGTTCTCATGTTCACAGTGAATCCATTCACAGTAGCACGCAAAAAAACTCTTGCCCCGCTGCCGACTCGGACCAGAGGCAAGCGCTTCTCGAACCTGCGGGGCTGGAAGTACCCTCGTCGCGCCCCGCTCTCGGCCGCCTACCGGCGAACTTTTCGGTCCCGCTGCTCACTTCACCCTCCATCGTGGGGTACTGTGAGTCTATTCACAGTTGGCCGGTTGTCAACCCAACTCCTGTGCTCAGGCACCGCGACGCATGCCGGGCGCGCCCGTCTCGCGTGCGGCGCGGCTCGTCCGGCCGAAAGCCGCCCGATCAGCCGACCGCCACCCGATCAGCCGAACGCCGCCCTCTGTGCCGGATGCCGCCCGATCGGCCGAACGCCGCCCGCCGGCGTGACGAGCGCGTGGCGGGTACGGGCTGTCCCGGTTTCGCACCGGGTATGCTTTCGTAACCGATGAAGACCTTCTGGCGCATCACCAAGCTGCTCGGCGACTATCCCTGGCTCGTGTTCGTGGGCTTCAGCACGGCCCTGCTGCAGACCGCCGCCACGCTGACCATCCCCTGGCTCACGCGCGGCGTCATCAACAAGGCCCTCGGGCCCGGCAAGACCGGCCTGCTGATCTGGTACGGCCTCGCGCTGCTTGCCATCGGCGCCGTACGCTTCGGCTTCGCCGTGGCCCGGCGCCTATCGACCGGCAAGATCAGCCTCGCCATCGAGTACGACCTGCGCAACCGCATGTGGACCCACCTGCTGCGCCAGCCGTTCGGCTACTTCGACCGCTGGCCCACCGGCCAGCTCATGTCACGGGCCATGGCCGACATTCAGAACGTGCGCATGTTCCTAGGGTACGGCCTGATCTTCTTTACCACCAACATCTTCTCGATGGCCGCCGTCACGGTGCTGATGTTCGTGCTGAACTGGCAGCTCGCCCTGCTCAGCCTGGCGTTCCTGCCGCTCCTGCTGCTGGCCACCATCCGCTTCAGCCGCCGCCTGCAGCCCATCTTGCGCGACGTGCAGCAGAAGATCGCTGACGTCACCTCGACCGCCGAAGAGAACGTGACCGGTTCGCGCATCGTGCGCATCTTCGCCCGCGAGGACGACGAGCTCGCTAAGTTCTCCGACCGCAGCACGCGGGTCTTCGAGGCCGAGGTCAGCGCCGCCCGCATCCGGGCCGTCTACATACCGCTGATCGGCTTTCTGCCCAACCTGGCGATCGTCGTGCTGCTCTACGTCGGCGGCCGCCAGGTCATCGACGGCAGCCTCAGCCTGGGCAGCCTCGTGGCCTTCTACAGCTATCTGATGCTGCTGATCTATCCGGCCCAGGTGATCGGCTGGCTGACCGGTCTGGCGCAGCGCGCCATCGCCTCGGGAACGCGCGTTTACGAGGTCCTCGACGCCCCCATCGAGATGGTCGAGCGCGCCGGCGCGGCGCCCCTGGCGCACGTGGCCGGCGAGGTGCGCTTCGAGGGCGTCTCGTTTTCGTACGTCGACCGGCCCGTGCTCGAGCACATCGATCTCGAAGTGCCCGCCGGCCGCACGATCGCCCTGGTGGGCCACACCGGCTGTGGCAAGACGACGCTCACCAATCTGGTGCCGCGCTTCTACGACACCGTCGCCGGCCGCGTGCTCGTCGACGGCCACGACGTGCGCGACGTGCGGCTCACCGACCTGCGCGGCCACATCGGCGTCGTCACCCAGGACCCGTTCCTGTTCTCGACCACGGTCGCCGAGAACATCCGCTTCGGGCGCCCCGGCGCCAGCGACGACCAGGTCCGCGAGGCCGCGGAACGCGCCCAGGCGGCGGGCTTCATCGAGGCCTTGCCGGAGGGCTACGAGACCATCGTCGGCGAGCGCGGACTGACCCTGTCGGGCGGTCAGCGCCAGCGCATCGCCANNCGCCCCTCGACCATCTCGCTGGCCGAGGAGATCGTGGTCATGGACGGCGGGCGGATCGTCGAACGCGGCACGCATCGCGAGCTCATCGCGAGCGACACGCTCTACCGGCGCATGTTCGGCGCGGCCGAGCTCGAAGGCACGACCCTCGACGCCGCCGAGACGGTCGGCGGGAGCGAAACGGGCAGTGGAGCCGGCGGGCGCGAAACGGGCGGTGGCGAACCGCGCGGGGGCGGGCCGGCGGGCGCCGCGGGCGCCCGC
>PMKK01000158.1 GCA_003157715.1 Actinomycetota bacterium | reverse complement strand
GTGGGCGGCGCGCGAGACCTGGCGCGCCGAGCGCTCCGGGCTGCTGGCCCGCGCCTCGCGAGCCGCGCCTATCTTCGCGCCGAGCGCGCTCGAACGCCTCGAGGCGCCCGACTGGTCCGACGCCTCCGCCGCGACGGCCGCGCCCTGGGCGCCGGCGCCGGCCGATGTTCTCGAGCCGCAGCCCATGTCGTCCCCGGCCGCGACCGGCATGGTCGCGAGCGGCCGCCGTTCGCCGGGCCGCGAACACGCTCTGGCGCTTGGTACGGCCGTGCACGCCGTGCTCGAGCAGGTGTCGCTCGGCGACGACGGTGGTCTCGCGGCGCTTGCCGAGACGGCCGCCGCGCGGGCCGCCATCGGCGACGACGGTGGTCTGGTCGCCGACCTGGCGCGGGCTTGCTGGCGGGCGGCGGCGCTGCGCGCCGCCGNNCACTACCGCGAGCTGCCGGTCTGCGTCGTTCATGGCGGGGTTCTCATCGAGGGCGCCGTCGACCTCGTCTACCGCGACGACGAGCTCGGCGGCTGGGTCGTGGTCGACTACAAGACCGACGCTCACCTGCGGCCGGACGAGGTGCGCGAGCGGTACGGCGGTCAGGCCGGAGCGTACGCGCTCGCCTTCGAGGCGGCCACCGGCGCGCCCGTGGTCGCTGTCGATGTGTTGCTGGCGTCGCGGGTCGACGCCGCCGGCGCGGCGGCGGTCGTACGCCTGACGTGCGACCAGAGCCTGCGCGATCTGGTCGAAAGCCGGCTGCGTGGGGCACTCGTCTGAGGCGGGAGCGGGCTGCGAGTCGCGTTTTCAGCCGGCAGGCCTCGGCAGGGCCGGCGCCGGAGTGTACGGCGCGGACACGGGGTATGCTCGGGTACGCGCACAGATGAACACTCGATCGAGAGAGAGGCCGTGACGTCGAGCTCAGATGAGCCGGGCCGCGAGCGCCCGGTCTCCCTAGTGCAGAGAGCCCGGCACCCCCGGCTGCGCGCCAAGGTCGTGGTGGGAGTCCTGCTCGCCGCGGTCCTGGCCCTCGTCGCACAGTTCGCGATCTCCTACCGGGCCACCTCGGCCAGCCTCGACAGGCTCGAGGAGACGCGCGCGGCCGAGCGCCTGAGCGTCGCCGTCAACGTTCTGGCCGGTGCTCGCGCGGACCTTCAGCAACTGGCCGTCGACAGCGGTTCACCGGTCGTCGCGCCACACGTCGCCGGCCGCGACGTGAGCTGGCTGCGCCGCGAGCTGATCGACCGCCTGGTCGTCGGTCACCGGGCCGGATTCGTGGCCGTGTTCGACAGTCGCGGCGCGCTGCTCGCTGGTTCCGCTGGCTTTCCGCGGCCCTTCCTGTCCTCACCGGTCGTCAGTGGCGCCCGCCGGGGTCTGGCCTCATCGAGCTGGGCGAGCTGGGACGGCCGGCTGTGGCTGCTGGCGGCCGCGCCGATCGCCGGCGGTGCTTTCGGAGCTCCTGGGGCGCCCAGCGCCGGCACGGTGGTCGTCGCGAAAGGGGTGGACGAGGAGTTTGCCGCTTCGATCGGGCGCGCGACAAGCTCGCAGATCGCCTTTGTCTTGCGCGGCAAGGTCGTGGCCGCCACCGATCTCAGCATCCTGCCGCTGGTGAACCACGTGGGCGAAGGGCCGTCCGCGGGCGCAGGCGCCGACGACGATGTGGCCCGGGGCTTCAGCGGGGCGCGTCAGGCTCTACCGCTCGCCGGCGGGCAGGCCAGTATCGTCGCCGCCGAGGCGCGTGCCCCGATCGTCGCGGCTCAGCGCCAACTGCTGCGCGGCACGGCCCTGGCGGCCCTCGGAGCGCTCGCCGTGGCCGTGCTGATCGGCCTCGTCCTGGCTCGTCAGGTGGTCAGGCCTCTGAGCTCGCTGACCGGGGCGGCGCACGCCCTCGCCGGCGGCGATCTTCAGCGTCGCGTCGTCGTGTCGCGGGTCAAGCGCGACGAGGTCAACGAGCTCGGACAGGCCTTCAACGACATGGCCGACCAGGTGGCGGGCGCTCACGAGACGCTCCGCGAGGCGGCCATCCGCGACGGTCTCACCGGTCTTCTGAACCAGCGCGAGCTCTTCCGGCGCCTCGAGCAGGAAGTCGCGCGGGCCGATCGTAGCCGGCGGCCGCTGTCGATGCTGATGGCCGACCTCGACCAGTTGAAGCCGGTGAACGACGCCCACGGACATCTGCAGGGCGACGCCGTGCTCATCGAAGTGGCACGCATGATCGAGGGCGCCGTCCGTGAGGGCGATGTCGTGGCCCGCTATGCGGGCGACGAGTTCGCCGTGATCCTGCCGGACGCCGACTCGCGCCAGGCATTGGCCGTCGGTGAGCGAGTCCGGGCGGGAGCGGCCGGGGTTGCCAAGGCGGCCGGTATGCCGCACGGAGAGGCCGTCACACTGTCGGTCGGCGTGGTCACCCGCCTGGCCGGCCGGTGGGACGCAAAACAGACCCTCGAGCTGGCCGACGAGGCCCTGTATGGCGCCAAGCAGGCCGGCCGCGATCGCGTCGAGGTCAGTCCGGCGCCGGACTAAGGCCGGGCTCGCGGGAGCCGGCGGCTCCGATCTAAGGCCGGGCTCGCGGGAGCCGGCGGCTCCGATGACTGCCGCGCCGGCGTGCCCGGGGCGAGTCGCCTGTCGTTCGCGGGGCTTGGCCGGCCGATCGGCAGGCCTGCTCGTATGCTTCTCTGGCAGCCCTGAGCTCGGCGTTGGCCTGCGTGCCCGGCTTCGTCTTGGTGTGCAGAGACAGGGCCTTGCCCCAGAACAGCAGTGTCTGTCGCTTGTCGGCCTTGAGGGCCACGGCCTGCTCGTACTTCGCGCAGGCCGCCAGCAGGACTGCGTCGGCCTGCTTGCGGGGCTTGCTCACCGCCTGATGGCAGAGTGTCGTGGCCCAGTTGAAGAGCGCCTCGTGCATGTCGGGCTTGACGACCAGGGCCTGGCTGAACTTCTCGCAGGCAGCCTCGAAGAGCGCGTCGGCTCGGCCGCCCGACTTGGCTTTCGCCTGGTGGGAAAGGGCGTTGCCCCAGTCGTTCAGGGCTTCGCAGCTGTCGGGGTCTATGGCCAGAGCCCGCTCGTAGCAGCGGCAGGCGGCGGCAAAGAGCGCGTCGGCCTTCTTGCCCGTCCGGGCGGCGGCGCGCTGGGTGAGCGCCAGACCTAAGGCGACAAGCTCCTCGTGCTTGCCGGGTTTGATCGCCAGGGCCCGTTCGTGCAGCTCGCAGGCCGCCTTAAGCAGCGCGTCGGCCGGCCGGCCGGACTTCGTCCTGGCGTGGTCGGACAGCGTGGCGGCCCAGTTGAAGAGCGCCTCGTGCAGGTCGGGCTTGCTGGCCAGCGCCATCTCGTACTTCTCGACGGCGGCCGCGAACAGGGCGTCGGCGTCGGCGCCCTGCTTGGTCACCATCTGCCGGGAGAGCGCGGTAGCCCAGCCGAAGATCGCCTCGTGCCGGGTGGGCTCGATGGCCTGAGCCTGGGCGTACTTCTCGTAGGCAGCGGTGAACAAGGCGTCGGCGTCGGCGCCCTGGCCGGCGCGCGCCTCGTCGGACAGCGCGTTGCCCCGCTGGGCCAGGGCTTCGTAGTCGTCGGGCGGGCCGGCGGCAGGCCCCGCCGAAGCCGCCGTGAGGTTCACCACTCGCTGCGGGCTGCCGCCGCCGTCCCGGACCCAGACCACGGCTTCGCCTTCGTCGGTGAACAGCAGGTCGTCGCCGCGCTGCGGTCCGTAGCGGGCCTCGATGCCGTGCAGGACGGCGGCCTCGTCCTCTGAAAGATCTCGTTGCGTCACTGCTTCATCACCTGACGGTCGATCGACGAGCCGACCCAGGAACGAGTCGCCTGAAGTCCGGCGCACTCCGCATGATACGCCCGGGCGGCGGAGCTCGTGCGTGGCGCCGTCAGGTGCCCGTCTATCGTGTGTGGACAGGCCACGGCGGCGGCAATACTGACGTGAGGTCCGGGTCCGAGCCAGGAGTCGCATGCCGCAGACGAACGATGCGTCGCAGACGGTGCCACCGCGCTTGCGCTTTCTGGTCGCCCCAAAGGCATCTCACCTGCTGCGCGCCCGCGACCGGGTGCGCGACTACCTGACGCTGCTGTGTCACGACCAGGCTCCCGTCGACGACATGGTGCTGGCCGTCGAGGAGGCCTGCACCAACGCCATCCGCCACAGCGGCTCACGGCGCGACATCGAGATCCGCCTGAGCTTCGAGGGCGACGACCTGCTGGCCGCGGTCAAAGACCACGGGTCCGGCTTCGATGTCGGCGCGTTCGTCGCCCAGACGCCGCCGGATCCGCTGGCCGACCACGGCCGCGGCCTGTTTCTCATCTCCCGGCTGTGCGACGAGATGGAACTGCGCCGCAACGGCGGCCTCGAGGTCCGTCTGGTCAAGAGGGGCGTTGCGCGGCACGAGCCGGCGGCGCTCGAGAGCGGCCTCGGCGACATCGACGGCGCGCCGCAACGCGCGCTCCGCGAAGCCCGCATGCGCTCCCTGCTCGACGAGATCGACGAGGCTTTCATGGCCTTCGATTGGGAGTACCGCTTCGCCCACGCAAACGAAGCGTCCGTGCGCTTGCTCGGCAAGACCCGCGACGAGCTCATCGGGCGGCGAGCCGGGGACATCTGGCCGCACCGCGCGGCTACGCCGGTGGCGTCGGCCGTGCGCGAGGCCATGCAGCTCGGCAGGTCCTCGGTCACCGAGTTTCGTGACCCCGAGAGTGGCGACTGGCTGGAGGCACGGGTCTATCCGACGCCGGCCGGTGTCAGCCTCTACGCTCGCGAGATCAACCAACGAAAGCGCGTCGAGGCGGAGAGCGACCTTCTGCTGAGCGCCAACGCCAGGCTGCGTCGCGACGTAGACATTCAGGCCGAGGCGCTGAAGGCGCAGGCCGAGGCACTGGAGGCCCAGGACGCGGTGCTGCATGCTCAGACCGAGGATCTGCGCGTGTGGGCCGGCGATCTCGCCGAGCGTCGGCGCCTCGCCGCGGCTCTGGACGCGGTCGATGGCCTGCTGCGTTCGATCCTCAGCTTCGACGAGAGCATGCAGCGTGCTCTCGACGAGGGCGTGCGGGCGCTTGCCGTCGATGCCGGGACGATCGAGTTGCGGGCGCAGTCCTGCTGGGTGGTGCGCTATCAGTACGGCCTGGCCGACAGCGACGTGGGCCTTCTGCTGACCGAGGCGGAAGCGCCGTTTGCCACACGTGTCGCTCGTCACAAGGAGCCGTTTGCCGTCGCCGACACGAGCGACGAGCCCGCCCTGGACGTCAGCCTCACGCACAGGGCCGAGCTGCGCTCCGTGCTTGCCGTGCCGCTGCTCGCCAACGAGGGGGCGAGCGGCTGCCTGCTGTTGTACGGCGCCGAGCCCCGGACGTTCACCGAGACCGAGATCGACTTCGCTCGCAAGCTCGGCGCGGCGGTCTCCCTGGCGATCGAAAACGCGCGCCTGCTGAAGGCCGTGACCGCGTCGAAGCGGCAGACCAGAGAGGACCGCTCGTACCTCACGCGGCTGCTCGACGGGCTGCCGTACCCCGTCTTCTTCGCCGATGAGAACCTCGTCTGCAGGGAGTGCAACGCGGCGGCGGCGGCCCTGGTCGGCTCGACGGCGCAAAGGGTCGTCGGGCGCTCGGTCGCCTCGATCATGGGCGCCGACAACGAGGCCACCGCCCTGATCAGGCGCGTCCTCGAAGCGGGGGAGTCCTACTCCGGGACGCTGACACTCGTGCTGCCTGGTTTAAGCGGGCCCGCGCAATATAGAGTGTCGTGCGTGGCCGACAAGGACGAGCTGGGACGAGTGCGCGGTGTGCTCACGACCATGGTCGAGCGCGCGTAGCGGGCACCGGCTCAAGCTCAGGCGACGCGGCCCAGCTACGATGCGAGACACGAAGGCCTGCACGACGCGGGCGCGCGCGGTCTCAGCGGTCAGTCCGAGTGAGAAGGGGAGCGAAATGACACCACGCATGACCGGCCGCCTGGTCGCGGTCGCCGGGTTTGTGTCGGCAGCCGCGCTGCTGGCCGCGGCCTGCGGTTCGTCGGGCTCGACGACGTCGAGCTCGGCCGCGCCGGCCGCCGCCAAGACGATCGGTTACTCGCACGTGGTCGACTTGAGCCACGTGATCAGCCCCCGGATCCCCCTGTGGCCGGGCGACCCCAAGGTCGTCTTCAAGGTCGTTGCCACGATGAAGAAGGACGGCTACTACCTGCGCAGCTTCACGATCGGTGAGCACAGCGCCACGCACATGAATGCGCCCAACAGCTTCGTCTCGGGCAACACCGAGGCGATCACGAGCTACCCGGCCGAGCAGCGCGTCGTGCCGGCCGTGGTGATCGACGCCCGGGCGCAGTCGGCGGCTAACGCCGACTACCAGCTCACCAAGCAGGACGTGCTCGACTGGGAGGCCAAGCACGGCACGATCGCGCCGGGCTCGTTCGTGATCATGTTCACGGGCTGGCAGGACAAGTGGAGCGACCCGAAGGCCTTCATCAACCAGGACACCAAGGGCGACCTGCACTTTCCCGGCTTTGCCGGCGCGACCACCAAGTGGCTGGTGAGCGCCCGCCAGATCGCCGGCGTGGGGATCGACACGCACGGGGTCGATCCGGGCTCGGACACGAGCTACGCCACCAACACCGAGATGGCGAACACCCACAAGATCGCCATCGAGTGCATGACCAACCTCGACAAGCTGCCGGCCAAGGGCGCGACGCTGGTGCTGGCGCCGCTGCAGTTGGAGAACGGCTCGGGCTCACCGATGGACATCGTGGCGTTCGTGCCGTGAGAGCTGAGCGACGACCGGAGAGGAGCACCACTCTATGATCGAGCACCAACCTCGCGAGGACTTCGCCATAGGCGAGAAGGCCCGGCTATCTCGCACGATCAGCGAAGACGACATTCGGCGCATGGCCGACCTCACGGGTGACTACAACCCCCTGCACGTAGACGAGGACTTTGCCCGCCGGACGCGCTTCAAGAGTCGCATCGTGCATGGCGAGTTCAACGTGGGACTGATCTCGGCGGTGCTGGGCACAAGGCTGCCCGGTCCCGGGGCGGTGTATCTCAGGCAGACGCTGGATTTTCTCAACCCCGTCCGCGTGGGGGACACGCTGACCGCCGAGGTCGAAGTCATCGCCTGGCGACCGGACAAGCGCATCATCACCGTCGCCACGCGCTGTTACATCGAGGGCGGCAAGGACGTAGCCGCAGGCGAGGCGGTGCTGATGGTGCTGGGCAAGGGCGTGCTGTAGTCTGCAGCCCATGCGCACCGGTGAACAGATAACGGGTGATCTTCGCGCACTGGGCATTGCCGAGGGTGACGTCGTGCTGGCGCGAGCCGCGCTTCGTGCCCTGGGCCCGGTCGACGGCTCCCGCGGAGAGATCCTGCTGGGGGCGCTTCTCGAAGCGGTCGGACCGGGCGGCACGATCGTCGGTCTCGCTCACACGGCAGTCGGGAAACCCTCAGACCGCGACAATGTCTTTCACCGCGATTCTCCCTGCATCACCGGCGGCTTCGCGGCGACGATGCTGAAGTGGCCGGGAGCCTTTCGCAGCACGCATCCCACCAACTCCATGGTCGCCATCGGACGCGACGCGGAGTCGCTGCTGCGCTCCCACGACGAGAAGTCGACTTGTTTTGCTCCTTTGCGCGCGATCATCGAGTCAAACGGCAAGATGGTGCTGATCGGTTGCGTGGACGCCAGCCCGGGGTTCAGCACCGTGCACTATGCCCACGAGCAGCTCGGCCTCGCGGACAAGAGTCTTCTGCGGGGTCTGCGAGGCGCCTACTACGAGAAGGATGGACAAGTCAGGTGGTTTGCCCGAAACGACGTCCCGGGCTGCTCGAGGGGTTTTGGCGCGTTCTATCCGCTCTATCGCGCGCAGGGCGCGCTGAAGGCCGGCAAGGTGGGAGATGCCGACTCCGCGCTGATCAAGGCCGCCGACGCCTACGCCATCGAGTCGCGGGCCATACGGGCCGACCCGCGAGTCTCACTCTGCGACCGTCCAGATTGTGCCTCGTGCCGCGGCACCAAGCTTTTCAACGTTCGTGACATGTGGACCTACTATCTCAGGCGGCCTCGTCGCGCGGGTATCTTCTTGCTTGCCGCCAGGCATGCTCTGCGGCCCGGAGGATGAGCGCGAGCGAGCTCACAGTCGCTGCAGGTTCGATCGAGATCACACCGCCGGAGAGCTGCGCGCTGGCGGGATTCTCCGCCCGCAAGGGTGCCTTTACCCGCGTCGCCGACCCGCTCGAGCTCAATGCGATCCTTCTGCGCCACGAAGGACACGCGCTGCTCATCATCTCGGCAGACCTGCTCTACGCTGGCGATCAGATCGAGAGCGCGGTACGCGGGGAGCTCGACGGGGCGGGGCTGTCCGACTGTCATCTTCTGATCGGCGCGAGCCACACGCACTTTGCTCCCAGCGTCGATCCCACCAAACCTGTCCTGGGCGAGGTCAGCGCCGGTTACGTAGAGTTCTACCTGGCGAGAGCGGTGGAGCTCGTGAGGAGTCTGCTGGCGGCGCGGCCTGTGGTAGCCCGACTCTCCCTGGCCGAGACCGACGCTCCCCTGACGATCAACCGGCGTCGCCTGCGCTGGCGACTCGATCGTCGGGCTCTGCTTCATCGCGACGTCATGATGCAGCCGGACTCCCGAGGACCGGTCGATTCGACGGTCCGGGCGTTGCGTATCGCCGACCGCTCAGGAACGCCTGCGGCGGTCTTGTGGAACTACGCGTGCCACCCGGTGAACTTCCCGCGTCGCGAAGAAGTGAGTGCCGACTTCGTAGGCGTGGCGCGGCGAAGCCTGCGTGAACGATTCGCTGCCGGCCTGCCTGTGGTGTTCCTCCAGGGCTTCGCCGGCGACATTCGACCACCGGCCTTGCGGCCTCTGGGATGGCGGCCGAAACTGTGGCTGTCGCGAGCGCTGACCGGCCGACGCTTCGGCAAGATGTCTGAAAGCGAGTGGGAACGCTGGGCNNGACCACCCGCTCAGTGACCTGATCGACGGGACAGTCGGCGAGACTCCGTTGCGCATCTCACGCTTCGGGCTTGCGAGTGAGTTGCAGATCGTCGCTCTGAGCGCGGAAGTGGTGATCGAATACGAAGCCCATCTCCAACGGGCGTTCCCGGACTCGCCGACGATACCAGTTGCTTGCGCGGGGGCGGTATTTGGCTACCTGCCTACCTGGCACATGCTCGGCGAAGGGGGCTATGAGGCCGGCGAGTTCTTCCGCGGATTCTCTTTGGAAGGTGCTTTCAAGCCGACAGTGGAGGACCTGGTGGCGCGCTCTTTCGGGCAGCTCGCGGAGGAGTACCGCGGTCAAGCCGCTCTGAGCGAGTGACCGGACTTCCGCGGGCTTTGAGGGCTGCCGACGTCGTCGCGCGGTGGGCTCCTTCCCTCAGGGCGTGAACTGGAAGCCCTGCTCCTCGATGAGCCGGCCGCAGACCGCGACGACGTCGGCGTCGTAGGTGACACCGGCGTGCTCTCGCACCTCCGCCAGCGCCGCCTCCATGCCAAGCGCCGCGCGGTACGGGCGGTGCGACGACATCGCCTCTACCACATCGGCGACCGCAAGGACGCGCGCCTCGCGGCCGATGTCCGCGCCTGTCAGACCGCGCGGGTACCCGGAACCGTCGAGACGCTCGTGATGCTGCCGTACCATCTCGGCTACGGGGCTGCCGAAGTCGACGTCCGCGAGGATCTCGAAACCGGTCATCGGGTGCGCCTTGATGAGCTCGAACTCCATCAGGTTGAGGCGACCCGGCTTGGAGAGGATCTCGGCGGGCACGGCGATCTTGCCGACATCGTGGATCGTGGCGGCGAGACGCAGCGCGTCGAGCTCGGCGTGGGCCATGCCCATGTCCGCGCCGATCGCCGTAGCGAGTTCGGCGACGCGGCGCTCGTGGCCGGCGGTGTACGGGTCACGCGACTCGACCATGCGGCTCATGGCAAGCACGGCGCCTTCGACGGTACGCCGCAGTTGCTCCGCCTGGGCGCGGACGCGGTCTTCCGTCCGCTTGCGCTCGGTGATGTCGCGGCCGACGCCCAGGATCCCGATGAGCCGGCCGTCGCTGGCGTGTACGGGCGTCTTGATCGTCTCCAGGATCTCGCTGTGGCCGTCGTCGGCGAAGACGATCTGCTCCTCGTTTACCGTGGGGGCCGCAGCCGCGATGGCGGCCTCGTCATGGTGCTGGAAGGACTCGGCCAGGTCCCTGTCCGTGAAGTCGTAGTCCGTCTTGCCGATGATGTCCTTCTCCGCCGCGCCGAAGAAGCTCTCGAAGCGCCGGTTGCAGGACAGGTAGACGCCTTCCGCGTTCTTCAGCCACACGAGGTCGGGGATGGTGTCGACCAGCGCCCGGAGATGCGCTTCGCTGTCGCGCAGCGCCTGCTCGGCGCGCTCGCGCTCGGTGATGTCGTGGAAGATCGAAAGGACGCATGCCCCGCCGAGCAGCTCGATGCTCCGAGCAGCGGCAAGGCAGCGGATCAGGACGCCATCCTTGCGGCGGAGCGTGGTCTCGAGCTCGCTGATCTGACCGACGTCCTCCAGACTGGAGACGAAGGCGGCACGATCCGCCGGATCGGCCCAGATCGCGAGCTGTGCGACCCTTTTGCCGATGGCTTCGGCGCGCGTGTAGCCCAGCATGCGGGTGAAGCCCTCGTTGACCTCGAGGAGCGTGCCGTCGCTGAGCCGGGAGATGTCCATCAGGTCGGGGCACGCGTGGAAGGCCGCGGAGAACTTCTCTTCGGACTCGCGCAGTTCTCGCTCGGCACGGACTCGCCGGCTGACGTCGTGAGCGATGACGGAGAGCTCGGTGATGTCGCCCGCCGCGTCGCGGATAGGGGCGAGCATGAGCGCGACGTCGAGCAGGGTGCCGTCCTTGCACAGGCGCTGCGTCTCGAAACCGAAGCCGTCGTCCCCGCCCAGCATGCGCTTGATGAACTCCTGCGTCTCACCCTCGCGTCCGGGCGGTATCAGGATCGACCCGTCAAGTCCGATCGCCTCTGCCGCCGTGTAGCCGTAGAGCATCTCGGCGGCGGCCGTCCAGCTGGTGATCGTGCCCTTCAGGTCCCTCGAAAATGCGGCGTCTTGCGACGCCGCGGCGATGACCGCGAGCCGGGCCACCTGTCGCCGGGCTTCGTGTGCCTCGGCGGGGTTGCGGCCGGCGGCGAACACGGCCTGCAGCTCGCCGCTTCGGTCGCGATAGACGGTGGCGTTGTACTCCACGTCGGTGAGTGCGCCGGAGACGTGGCGTAGCACGAGAGGACACTCGCTGACAAGGCCTTGCGCCAGGACCCGCCGATGGGCCGCGCGTGCTTTCTCGGGTTCCGTGAAGTAGTCGGCGAAATCGGTGCCGATGAGGCGGTCCCGCGCGATGCCCGTGGCCTCGACGGACGCGTTGTTGGCCTCCGAGATCCTGCCCTGAGGATCGGTGGCGAAGAGGGGGTTGACGCTCATCTCGATGAGGCCGTGGGCATAGCGGGCGGCTTCGCCCGCCTCCCCGTCCGGCGGTTGTGGAAGATGAAGCGGCGAATCAGTGCTCATCTGCGTCACGCTCCCTGATGTCCCCTGGAGACTCCCGCTGCAACGGCATCGCAAGAAGGCATTGACGAGCACAACGCGGCCAGCCTAGGGAGCGCCTCCGCGCTCATGATTCCCTAACGTCGCGATTGTCAAAGGTCGGTCACCGAGCAGCCGCTGGTGCGGGGGGCTCGAATGCGGCATCGAACTCCGCGGCGGAGGTGTCCCACGAGGAGTTCATGCAGTTTGTCGCTCACACCGACGAGCCCGCCGTCGCGGTCGAGCACTGCAGCATGTCCTGGCTGCTCGGCGCGACGCGTAACCGGTACATCCTCCTCTTTCGGGGCCACCGCATTCACACGCGCGCCTTCAAGGCGATCGAGTTGCCCGACGACGTGATCGTGATCGAGACCAGGATGCTGTAGCCCGCCATGGCCAGGCTGGGCGTCGGTGGCGGCGGGAGAGAACATGCGCACGACCTCGTGCATTCCAGGTTCAGACGTTAGCCATCGCGAGCGCCTTTTCGAGACACGGTAGCGACGAATGGGCAGGCGCTCGTCAACGAAAGCCGGGCCACCCATCTTGACGACGAGGGCCTGGACAAACAGTGGACCGATGAGTTGATGCGACCACGGCTTACCGTCACTAGTTGGCGACGACGATTGGGAGCAGGGGTGCGAACGTCACGAGGATTCGCAGGCGATGGTGCATCGCTGTTTCTGTGTGTGCTGGTCCTGATCGCCTCGATAGCGGTGGTTGCGGGCTGCGGCAAGAGTGCGAACACCACATCGCAGGCTGGGCAGCAGAGTCCGAACGGCTCCTCGCGCGCCGGCTATCTTCAGGCGGGCCCGAGCGATGCCATTTTCGTGCAGTGGACCGGCACGGGAGACGCCATCACCGGCTCCTTCGTCCTGTCGCCGAATGGCGACTTCCCCGGTGCGACCTATTCCTTCACGGGCTCCGTTGCGGGCGACAAGATCACGATTCGATTCGGCAAGACCATTCCCCACACCGGAGACGATGACGGGGACAGTCTCGGACTCCCACCTGCAGCTTGAGGAGTCGGACGCCGTCGGCTTCGGCGGCGATTTCATTGCGGCGACCTTCGCCGACTTCAAGGCCGCGGAGATTGCGTTGAAACGGAAGGCAACCGGCAGCCCGACGCCGCAAGCCACCAGTGGCCGCGACGCCACGGTTGTGGCCGACATCCACCAGCTTCAGGTCGCGATTCAGCAGTACGCTACCGGTCACAACGATAAAGAAGTGGCCGGGCGAAATCGGACAGCCCGATAGGTGATACTGCTCCGCGGCAGCAAACCGAGGAGGAGCACGTACCATGCCACGACGCCCACGACGCAACCACTCACCCGCCTTCAAGGCCAAGGTCGCCCTGGAGGCGGTCAAAGGCGAGCAGCCGATCATCGAGATCGCCGAGCGCTTCGACGTCCATCCCAACGTGATCACGAAGTGGAAGCGCCAGCTGCTGGAGGGCGCCCCGGAGGTCTTCGGGGAGGAGAAACAGGGCGCAGTCGCGCAGCCCGACGTCGCCAAGCTGCACGCCAAGATCGGCGAGCTCACCATGGAGTGCGATTTTTTGTCCGGAGCGCTCGGTCGCGCAGACGGGCCGAGCGCAAAGCGATGATCGA
>PMKK01000013.1 GCA_003157715.1 Actinomycetota bacterium | reverse complement strand
CGACCGGCTGCGCAACGACGGCGGCGCCTACCTGCGGCTCTGGTTCGTCGGGGGGCGCTACTTCAACCGCCGGCTCCACGAGGCGTTGCTCGAGGCAAACCCGGCGCGCGAGGCCGACGCCGTCGCCCTGCGCCGTCGCGCCGGCCTCTCGCCTCTGCCCTTCTATGTCGCTCACCGGCTGCCCGTCGATCGCGACGGCCGCGAGCTCTACGACAACCGCGCCACGCGCTCTCAGAACGCCTATCTGCCCGATGGCGCGCCGGTGGCCGACGACGAGTATCGGCGGGTCTATGGCAGTGCTGCGGTCGGCGTCCGCAGCGGGGTGATCGATGACGACGGCGGCGACGACGGCGGCGGTGGAGTCGACGGCGGCGGTGGAGGCGACGGCGCCGTCGCGGCTCACGGCGGCGGCGTGAGTCGCCGCCGGCCGGCGCCGCCGCTGCTCGAATCTGCCCCGGCCGCCGTGCATGCGGGTGGCGCGGCGCGCCTCGCGTGGAGCTACCGGCCTGCCTCCGGCGAGTACGCCACCGGCGATCTCGCCGCGACCGGCTGCCGCGTCGAGCTGTACCAGCTGCGCCGCGGGGTCTGGAAGCACCTGGTGCTGACCCACGACTGCGACGAGCCCAAGCGCTCGTTCACTGTCTCGGCCGCCGCCCTGCGGCCCGACATGTGCTACGAGGTCTCGCTGTTCACCCGCGCCGCCGCGGGCTATTCGTCGGACGCGGTGGTGACTTTCGTGAACGAACCGGGGGCCGATAACCCGTTCCTCATCTCGTCCATGGCGCGGCCGTTCGCGCTCGCTCCCGACGAGGGCGCCGTCGTCGCGACGGTCACGCCTGAGCTGTCGTGGTCGATCTTCGACCCCGAGGCCCACCAGAGCGCCGTGAAGCTTGCCATCTACGCGGGCGGCTGCTGCGAGAGCAGCGCGCCGCTCGTGCACGAAGCGACCCTCGAGGGCGAGGCGGCGGCCGGCACGGCGTACGCCGTGCCGGNNAGGGGCGCTGGGCCTACGCGCCCGTTGAGGGCATCTTCACGATCGCCACCAACGCCCGCGACGCCGCCGACGGCCCGGCCCGCGGCTCCGACGACTCGCCGCCGCGCCCTCCCGCCGCTCCTGTGCGGCGCGACCCGCGCCGCCGGCCGCGCGCCGGCGGTCTCTGAGCCCATGACCACGATCGGCTTCGCGCCCCTCGATCTCGCCACGCGGGCGCCGTTCGGCATCTCGCGCTGGGCCCACAGCGCCTTCGCNNCGGCGTCACCGGTTTCGGCGAGGGTGCGCCCAACGCGCGCTACCAGGAGTCGCGCGACGACGACGCGGTGGCCCTCGAAGAGCTGTCGGCGGCGCTCGCCGCCGTCGAAGGTGTGGCGGCGGTCGAAGCGTTCTGTGTCGCCCAGCCCGGGTTTCCGGCGCTGCGCGCCGCCCTGTCGGCGGCCGCCTGGGACCTCGCCGGCAAGCAGGCCGGCGAGCCGGTCTGGCAGCTTCTCGGACTCGAGCGCGCCAGCGTGCGGACCTCGCTCACCATCCCCATCGCCGACCCCGAGATCATGCTGGCCCAGGCGCGCGCGGCAAAGGGCTTCGGCGTCCTCAAGGTCAAGCTCGGCTTCGAGGGTGATCTCGACGTCGCCACGCTGCTGGCGCGCGAGCTGCCCGACAAGCGCTTTCGCTACGACGCCAACGAAGGCTGGGACAAAGAGCACGCCGCCAAGGCTCTTGAAGTGCTCGGCCGCCTCGGCGCGGAGCTCGTCGAGCAACCGNNGGCCCTGCTCGATCTCGAGCACTTGGACGAGGTCATCGACCTCTACGACGGCTTTGTGGTGAAGCTCGCCAAGACTGGCGGCATCGCCGCCGCGGCTGCTCTCATGACGGCCTGCCGGGAGCGCGCCGCCCGCGTGCTGCTCGGCTGCATGATCGAATCGAGTCTGGGGATCGCCGCCGGGCTGCATGTGGCCGGCCTGGCCGACTACGTCGACCTCGACGGCTTTCTGCTGCTCGATGCCGACCCGTTCAGCGGCATCGCCAGCGATGGCGACCTGCTCACGGCGCCCGACGCGCCCGGTCTGGGCGTCGCGCTGGTCGCCGCATCCTGAGAGCAGGGACGGGCGGTGCGGTCGGTCCGCCGCTCGTCCCTGCTCTCGTTGGCCTATCGCGCCGGTTCCGCCGCTCGTCCCGGCGCTCGCCGGGCTACCCCGTCAGTTCGTCGTAGAGCCGGCGCCCCTCGGCGGCCACCGCCTCGTAGCCGTCTTCGCCGTCGGTGAGCACCGCCAGCACCAGCGTGTGGCCGTCGGGCGTCGTGACGACACCGCAGTCGTGGCAGAAACGGCCCTCGGGCAGGTCGTCGCCGGGCTTGCCGGCGTAGGTCGCGCCGGCGGGCAGGGCCCGGCCGAGGCCGTCGCGGTGCTCCTGGGCGGCCAGCGAGGCGAGCACGTTCTCGCAGGCCGTGGCGCCGATCCGCGGGTCGCCGGCGACGAGCTGCTCGAGCAGGGTCGCGAGGTCGCGGGCGCAGGTC
>PMKK01000084.1:13608-13848 GCA_003157715.1 Actinomycetota bacterium | reverse complement strand
GGTCACCGGGAGCTGGTTGATGTAGGAGTAGCCCAGGTTGCCGTGCACGAGGTGCCACATGTAGAGCCCGTACTGGTAGTAGAGCGGTCTGTCCAAGCCCAGCTGGTGGCGGATCTGCATGAGGACCGCCGGGGTCGCGTGCGGGCCGGCGATCCCTTTGGCCGGGTCGGCCGGGATGGCGAACGCCAGCAGGAACGTGATGAGGCTTACGCACAGGACCACGACCACCGCCCACAGCAA
>PMKK01000084.1:9176-13536 GCA_003157715.1 Actinomycetota bacterium | reverse complement strand
CTGGTCGTCACTTCTTCCAGTAGCTCGGGAACTCGAACGTCCAGGCGATGCTGGTGAAAAAGCCGCCGGTGTTCTTCGACGACATCGTCGTGAAGATCGGCTGGTAGAGCGGGACCACCGGGGCCTGCTTCATGATGATCTGCTGCATCTGCGAGAAGAGCTGGGTGCGGGCGGCGCCGGGCGCCATGGGGAGCGCCTTGGCGTAGAGCGCTTCGACCTGCGGGTTCCACCACCAGCTGTCGTCGGAGCTGCCGTCGGTCGTGGCGGAGGCCTTGCTGAACAGTGGCCCGATCCAGTCGGACGGGTCGGGGTAGTCCATGTACCAGTCGGTCAGGCCGATCGGCACCTTGGCGCTCTGGCGCTCGATCAGGCCCCAGTACGGCGCCTCGGCCAGCTGCTTGATCTGGGCCTTGATGCCGACCTGCGCGAGGTCGTTCTGGATGGTCTGGGACAGCTTGGGCATAGGGTCGACGTTGTGGCAGTAGAAGGTCACGGAGAAGCCCTTGGGATACCCAGCCTGTGCCAGGAGCTGCTTGGCCTTGGTCGGATTGTAGGTGTAGAAGGTGGCGCCGTCGACGTGTCCGGGCATGCCGGCCGGCAGCACCTGGTTGAGCGGTTGCGCCTGTCCGTAAAAGAGCTTCTGGATCTTCGCCGTGTCGATCGCGTAGTTGACGGCTTGCCGCACGAGCACGTTGTCGAACGGCTTGACGTGCACGTTCATGAACGCGTAGTACCAGGCGACCTGCGGGGCGATGTTGATCTGGCTCTTCCAGGTGGCGTTGTTGGAGACCTGCACGTACTGTGCCGAGGGAATGCCGCTGCCGAGCACGTCGACCTGGCCGGCCTCGAGCTGCAGGAGCGCGGTCGCCGAGCTGGCGGCGAACTCGAACTTGATCTTGTCGAGATACGGGTGCCCCTTCACGAAGTAGGTCGGGTTGCGCTTGAGCACGATCTCCTGACCGCTCGTCCAGTGGTCGAACACGAACGGACCGGTGCCGAGCGGGTGCCGCGCGATGGCGCTGGTGGAGTACTTGGTCTCCCACTCCTTGGCGAGGACCGCCGTGAACGGCAGTGACATGACGTCGTTGAAGACGTAGTCGGGCTGCGTCAGGTCGATCTCGAGCGTGTAGGGGTCGATGACCTTGATGCCGCTCGCGTGGGTCGCCTTGCCGGCGGCGAGGGCGGTGGCGCCGACGATCGTGTTGTAGAGGTAGCCGGCCGGAGCGCGCGGCGACATCTTGGGGTTGAGCATGCGCTCGATGCTCCACTTGAAGTCGGACGCCGTGACTTCGCGGCTGACCGGCGCCTGGAACATGACCCCGTGGCGCAGGTGGAAGATGTAGGTCTTGCCGCCGTTCTTGATGCCGCCGTTAGCGACCGAGGGCACCTCGGTGGCGATGTCGGTCGTGATGACGGGCGTGCCGGGCGCGGCCTTGTAGGTGAGCAGCTGGTTGAAGATACAGTGCTCGGTCGACCACGATTCGAGCTCCCAGGCGACGGCCGGATCGAGTCCGGTGGGCTCGCCCTGGAAGGCGACGTTGAGCGTGCCGCCCATCTTGGGCGTGGTACTCGACGAGCCGGCGCCGCCAGTGCCCCCCGAGCTGCTGCCGCAGCCGGCGACGAGCAAGACGAGCCCTGCCACCGCCACCAGGGTGAACAGCAGGACGTTCCATCTGAAGTGCTGCCTTTGGCGCGTGACCCCCATGGTGACCCCCTCGGTCATTGACTTGTGCCGTTGTCTCGTGGCGCGGGCGCTGCCGCCCGCGAGAAAGTCGGGTCGCGCGCCACGGCGGGAGCGCAGTGCGCTGCGGTGGGCGGGCGGCGCGCCGTTCATCGCTGCCGCTGCTGCGGGTCGAAGGCGTCGCGCAGGCCGTCGCCGACCAGGTTGAAGGCCAGCACGGTGATCATGATGGCGAGGCCCGGGAAGATGATCAGCCAGGGCGCGGTCAGCAGGTACGGCTGGCCGTCCGAGATCATCTGGCCCCACGAGGGCGTCGGCGGCTGAACGCCGAGACCGATGAAAGAGAGTGAAGCCTCGAACAGCACCGTGGTGGCGATTCCCAGGCTGGAGTAGACGATGATCGGTGCCACGAGGTGCGGCAGGATATGGCGGGTGAGGATGCGCCCGTTCGTGCAGCCCGTGAGGCGGGCCGCCATGACGAACTCCTTCTCACGGATCGACAGCACCTCGCCGTGAATGACGCGCGTCATCGGCGCCCAGTTGACGATGCCGATCACCATGACGAGCACCCAGATGCCCGGCTTCATGATGGCCGACGACAGGGCGATCGCCAGCAGCAGGATGGGGAAGGCCAGCAGGACGTCCGTGGTGCGCATCACCAGGGTCTCGAGCCAGCCGCGGAAGAAGCCCGCCACGATGCCGAAGATCACCCCGAGAAACAGCGCGAAGCCGTTGGCCAGCACGCCGATGGTCAGGCTGACACGGGCGCCGTAGATGAGGCGGCTGAGCAGGTCGCGGCCGAGCGTATCGGTGCCGAGCCAGAACTTGCCGCCGGGGCCGACCGGCTGGCCCTGGCTGGTCAGCCCGCTGTCGTACTGGGTCAGGGGACTGTGCGGCGCCACGAACGGCGCGCCGACGGCGACCACGATAAGGATGGCGATGATCACCAGGCCGGCGACCGCGAACTTGTCCTGGCGAAAGCGCCGCCAGACTTCAGACCAGGTGCCGCGTGTCGCGATGAGCTCGGCCTCGGGCAGCCAGCCGTCGCGGCCCTCGGCGCCGAGCAGCTCAGATTCGACCATGCCGTCGACGCTGTGCCGGCCCTCGTCGGCGATCGCCGCCTCGAACTCCGGCTCTTTCGCCCTGATGTCTTCGCGGGCGAGCTCCGAGCGCGAGTCGGAGTTGAAGAACGGGTCCTGGGGTCGATCGGGGCTCATGGGACCTCCCCGTCCCGGGCCGCCGTCGCGGTGGCCGACGTCCCGTCGGCCGGACGATCTTCGGCCGACCTGATGTTCGGATAGGTGCTCGCGGTCACGAGGTGGCAGGCGGCCCAGTGGCCGGGCCTGATCTCGCGGAGCGTGGGGTCGTCGACGTCGCAGAGGTCTTTTTGGGCCGCCGGGCAGCGCGTGTGGAAGTGGCAGCCCGGGGGCGGCGAGGCCGGGCTCGGCACGTCACCGGCCAGTACCACGGGGCGCCGCCGGGCCTCGACCACCGGATCGGGGATCGGCACCGCCGACAGCAGCGCCTGGGTGTAAGGGTGCAGCGGTTGCTCGTAGAGCTCGGCGTTGCCGGCCAGCTCGACGATCCGCCCCAGGTACATCACCGCGACGCGGTCGGAGATGTGGCGCACCACCGAGAGGTCGTGGGCGATGAACAGGTAAGTCAGACCGAACTGCCGCTGGAGCTCCTGCAACAGGTTGATGATCTGCGCCCGGATCGACACGTCGAGAGCCGAGATGGGCTCGTCGCAGACGATGAAGTTGGGTTCGACCGCGAGCGCTCTCGCGATGCCGATGCGCTGGCGCTGGCCGCCCGAGAACTCGTGCGGGTAGCGGTTGATCGTGTTGGGGTTGATGCCGACCAGGTTGAGCAGCTCCTTGACCCTTCCCTCGCGCTCGTTGCGAGGGCGCAGGTCGTGGACCAGCAGCGGTTCACCGACGATGTGGCCGAGCGTCATGCGGCTGTTCAGCGAAGCGTAGGGGTCCTGGAAGATCATCTGCATGCGGCGCCGCTGGCGGCGCAGCGCGCCGCCGCGCAGACGGGCGAGGTCGGCGCCGTCGTAGAAGACGTGGCCGCCCGTGAGCTTCTCGAGCACCAGTATGGCGCGCCCGGTGGTCGACTTGCCGCAGCCCGACTCGCCGACCAGGCCGAGGGTCTCGCCGCGCAGGACGTCGAAGGTCAGTCCGTCGACGGCCCGCACGGCGCCGACCTTGCGCTGCACTACGACACCGCTCGTGATCGGAAAGTGGACCTTGAGGCCGTCGATGCCCACCAGCGTCTCGCCCTCGGCGGCGGTCGTCACGGAAGCGATGGAGTCGGTCTCGATGCCCATGTCAGGTCGCCGGCGCCCCGACGAGCTGGTCCGAATGAAAGCAGGCCGACAGGCGGCCCGGCGTAGTGGCCGCCAGCGGCGGCCGCTCGAGGCGGCACTGTTCGGTGCGCAGCTCGCAGCGCGCCGCGAAAGCGCAGCCAGCGGGCAGATGGGCCAGGTCGGGCGGCAGCCCGTCGATCGACTGCAGCGAGCCCTTGCGCGGTTCGTCCAGCCGCGGCACCGAGCGCAGCAGGCCCACGGTGTAGGGGTGGTGGGGGTGGGCGAACAGCTCACCGGCGCTCGCCGACTCGACGATCCGCCCGGCGTACATGACGAGGATGCGTTCGGTCATGCCGGCGACCACGCCG
>PMKK01000084.1:0-9109 GCA_003157715.1 Actinomycetota bacterium | reverse complement strand
GCCGACCATCTCGAGCAGCTCGATCGAGCGCTTGACGGCGTCGGAGTGGCTCAGGCCGAGATGGTTCTCCATGCCTTCGGTGGTCTGGCGTTCGATCGACAGCACCGGGTTCAGCGAGGTGACCGGGTCCTGGAAGATCATCGACATGTCACGCCCGCGCACGCGGCGCACCTCGTGCTCGGGCAAGGCAAGCAGATCGCGGCCCATGAACTCGACCTTGCCGGTGACGGTGGAGTTGCTCATCATGCGGACGAGTCCCAGGATGGCGAGCGCGCTGATGCTCTTGCCACAGCCCGATTCGCCGACGAGGCCGACGGTCTCGCCCTCGCGGATGCCGAAGCTCACGCCGTCGACCGCCTGGACGCGACCCTCCTGGCTGGCGAACGTCACCGCGAGGTCAGTGACCTCGAGCAGATTGTCTCCCTCCCATGACACCTTGCTATCAAAGGCTTTCGCGGGGGTTTTGGCAAGCCGGGGTGCGCGATGGCGCCTGTTGCCCGCCGGCAACGCCGCCGCCGCGGCGGCCCGGCGGCGCTGCCAAACGATGCAGTACGATGAGCGTGCACCTTTGGTCACCGCACGTTTGCTCGTCACCGCACGCTTGCTCGTCACCGCACGCTTGCTCGTCACCGCACGCTTGCTCGTCACCGCACGCTTGCTCGTCACCGCACATTTGCCCATCACCGGCTGGGTCGCGGGCAGCGGCGGCCGGGCACAACGAAAGACGTATGGCAGAACCACTCGACGGATCCCCAGACCCGCGTCCCGCCGCCGGCTCGCCCGGCGGCGGTCCCAGACCAGCCGCCGGCCCGGCGGTCGGCACCGGTCGCGGCCGCGAGCTGGGTATCCTCGCCCTGGCGGTCCTGGCGCCGATCTGGGGGTACGGCTGGGTGGCGACCAAGGTCGGTCTCGACTACAGCCAGCCGCTTACCTTTGCCGCCCTGCGCGTGGCGCTCAGCGCGGTGTGCCTGCTGGCGGTGCTGGTACTCTTGCGACGTCCGCTGCGGCCGCCGGTGATCGGCTACACGATCGTCATCGGATTGCTGCAGACGACCGTCTTCACGGGGCTCGTCATGTGGGCGCTGAACAGCGCCGGCGCCGGCAAGATCGCCGTGCTGACCTACACCATGCCCTTCTGGCTGCTCCTGCTGGCCTGGGCCTTTCTCGGAGAACGCCTGCGCGGCGCGCAGTGGCTCGCCGTGGGACTGGCTTTCGCCGGTCTCGTCCTCGTGGTCGGTCCCTGGCGCATCCACGGCTTGCTGCCCAGCGTGCTCACGGTCGCGGGCGGGCTGGCGTGGGCGGCCAGCGCGCTCGTGGCCAAGCTGGCGCACCGCCGTCACGAGGTCGACGTGCTGTCGCTGACCACCTGGCAGATGGTATTCGGCGCTCTGCCGCTGCTCGCCGTGGCGGCGCTGACGGCTCGCCACGGCCCGGACTGGACACCGGCCTTCGTCGTCTCGCTGACCTACAACGTGCTGCTCGCCAACGCCCTGGCCTGGTTTCTCTGGCTCTACGCGCTGCGCCGGCTGTCGGCCGGTCCCGCGGGGCTCGGCACGCTCGCCATTCCGGTGATCGGGGTGCTGGCCGCCTGGCTGCAACTCGGTGAGCGGCCCGACGCCCTGGAGGGCGCCGGCATGGCGCTCATCGTCGGGGGGCTGGCGCTGCTCGTCTGGTGGGGCATCGCGCAAAGCGGGCGGCAGCCGGCGGGCGGCGATGACGGCCTGGCGGCGCAGCCGGTCGTCGATTGAGAGTCGCGATTTCCGCGCTTCTCATCTCCGGCGCGGTTTGACGCGGCGGTCGCCTTGTTGATATCCATCGTCTTATGACAGACGCAGTGACCAGTCGCACGGCCGCCGTCGAACCGCTCGGGGTGCTCACCCCCGAGGCCGTGCTCACGACTCTCGAAGCGCTCGCCCCTCAGGCGCGGCCCTACAACTTCGACGACCGTTTCGACTGCTGGGGCCTGGTGCGCGAGGTCTACGGCGAGCTTCTCGCCGGCCGCCCGCTCGACGACGATCTCGATGCGGCGAGCACCGTCGAGACGGCGCGGGCCGAGCGCTGGGCGCCCATCGCGGAACTGGCCGACCTGCTGCCGGGCGACGTCGTCACCACCCACGACCACCACGTCGCCGGCGAGTTTCACGCCGTCATCGTCTATGGCTGGCTCGACGGGCGGCTGCTGGTCTACGATTCGTCGCCGCGCGGCGACGTTCCGCTCGTCGAGGAGTGTGACGGCACGCGCACGGTCGTCGGCGCGCGCGAGCTGTTCACGCGGCATATGCGGGCCACGGGCGGTACCGACCGGCTGCGCAACGACGGCGGCGCCTACCTGCGCCTGTGGTTCGTCGGAGGGCGCTACTACGACCGCCGGCTCCACGAGGCGCTGCTCGAAGCAAACCCGCAACGCGCGACCGACGCCGTGGCGCTGCGCCGCAGCGCCGGTCTCTCGCCCGTCCCTTTCTATGCCGCTCACCGGCTGCCCACCGACAGTGCCGGCCGCGAGCTCTACGACAACCGCGCCACGCGCGCGCTGATGGCCTATCTGCCCGACGGAGCGCCGCTGCGCGACGACGACTATCCGCGGGCCGGTGACGCCCGCCCTGCCGGCGGCGACGCCCGCGCGACCGGCGGCGACGCTCTCGGCGGCGCGGCGGGCCAGGACGGCTGCCGCCGCCCGGCGCCGCCGGTGCTCGAGTCCGCGCCGGGCGTCGTGCACACGGGCGGCGCGGCGCGCCTCGCCTGGGGCTATCGGTCCGCGGCCGACGACCTCGCCGCGAGCGGTTGCCGGATCGAGGTGCACGAGCTACGGCGGGGGGTCTGGAAGCATCTCGTACTGACCCGCGACTGCGACGAGCCCGAGCGCTCGTTCACCATTCCGGCCGGCGTGTTGCGCGCCGACATGTGCTACGAAGTCTCGCTGTTCGCCCGGGCCGCTGCCGGCTATTCGCCGGACGCGGTGGCGACCTTCGTGAACGAACCGGCGGCCGACAATCCGTTCCTCGTCTCGTCCATGGTGCGGCCGTTCGCGCTCGTCCCTGACGACGGCGCCGTCGTCTCGACGCTCACGCCTGAGCTGTCGTGGTCGATCTTCGACCCCGGGGTCAACCAGGGCGCCGTGAAGCTCGCCATCTACGCGGGCGGCTGCTGCNNTACCACTGGTACGTCACGCCGCGCGACCGCGAGGGGCGCTGGGCCTACGCGCCCGTCGAAGGCATCTTCACGACCGCCCGCGACGCCGTCGACGATCAGGCCCGCGACGTCGCCGTCGAGCCGGCCGGCGACTCCAGCGACCCGTCGCTGCTCGCTTCCGCCGCCCCGCCGCGGCGCGACCCGCGCCGCCGGCCGCGCGCCGGCGGTCTCTGAGGCCGATGACCACGATCGGCTTCGCGCCGCTCGATCTCGCTACCCGGGCGCCGTTCGGCATCTCGCGCTGGGCCCACAGCGCCTTCGCCGACTTCGTCGTCACCATGACCGACGAGAATGGCCTGACCGGGTTCGGCGAGGGCGCGCCCAACGCGCGCTACCACGAGTCGCGCGACGACGACGCGGCCGCCCTCGAAGAGCTGTCGGGGGCCCTTGCCGCGGTCGAAGGCGCGGCGGCAGCCGAAGCGTTCTGTGTCGCCCAGCCCGGGTTCCCGGCGCTGCGCGCCGCCCTTTCGGCGGCCGCCTGGGACCTCGCCGGAAAGCAGGCCGGCGAGCCGGTCTGGCAGCTTCTCGGCCTCGAGCGCGCCCGCGTGCGGACCTCGCTCACCATCCCCATCGCCGCCCCCGAGATCATGCTGGCGCAGGCGCGCGCGGCAGAGGGCTTCGGCGTCCTCAAGGTCAAGCTCGGCTTCGAAGGCGACCTCGACGTCGCCACGCTGCTGGCGCGCGAGCTGCCCGACAAACGGTTTCGCTACGACGCCAACGAGGGCTGGGACAAAGAGCACGCCGCCAGGGCCCTCGAGGTGCTCGGCCGCCTCGGCGCGGAGCTCGTCGAGCAACCGCTGCCGGCCGCCGATCGCGATGGCCAGGCGTGGCTGCTCGACCGCTCGCCCGTGCAGCTCTTCGGCGACGAGGCCCTGCTCGATCTCGAGCACCTGGACGAGGTGGTCGACCTCTACGACGGCTTCGTCGTGAAGCTCGCCAAGGCCGGCGGGATCGCCGCCGCGGCGGCCCTCATGACGGCCTGCCGGGAGCGCGCCGCCCGCGTGCTGCTCGGCTGCATGATCGAGTCGAGCCTGGGGATCGTCGCCGGGCTCCACGTGGCCGGCCTGGCCGACTACGTCGACCTCGACGGGTTTCTGCTGCTCGAGGCCGACCCGTTCAGCGGCATCGCCGTCGATGGCGACCTGCTCACGGCGCCCGATGCGCCTGGGCTGGGCGTCGCGCTGGTCGCCTCCGCTTAGGGCCGCGGACGGGCGGCGCGGTCGGTGCACCCCCCGTCCGGCTCAGCCAGGTCCTACCCCGCCAGTTCGTCGTAGAGCCTGCGTCCCGCGGCGGCCACGGCATCGTAGCCGTCTTCGCCGTCGGTGAGCACCGCCAGCACCAGCGTGTGGCCGTCGGGCGTCGTGACGACGCCGCAGTCGTGGCAGAAGCGGCCCTCGGGCAGATCGTCGCCGGGCTTGCCGGAGTAGGCCGCGCCGGCGGGCAAGGCCCGGCCGAGGCCGTCGCGGTGTTCCTGGACGGCCAGCGACGTGAGCACGTTCTCGCAGGCCGTGGCGCCGATCCGCGCGTCGCCGGCGACGAGCTGTTCGAGCAGGGTCGCGAGGTCGCGGGCGCAGGTCACGTTGTCGCGGCCCGCCGCGGCGGCCTCCCAGTCCATCATCTGCCGGCGCAGCGCGGTGTCGCGCAGTCCCAGTTCGGCGGCCAGCGCCGCCACCCGTTCGAAGCCGACGAAGGCGATGACGACGTTCGTCGCGTCGTTGTCGCTGACCACGAGAGCGAGATGGAGGTAGTCGGCCAGGGCGAGCTGCGCCGCGTGGCGAAAGCCGTGCAGCACGCCGGCGCCGCCCACGGCCTGCCAGGGCTGAAAGGCGTAGGGGCGCGCCTCACTCAGTTCGCCGGCGGCCACCGCGCGCCAGAAGGTCGCCGCCAGCAGCACCTTGATGGTGCTGAACGAGGGCATGACGACGTACTGGTGCGACCCGCTCATGCGGCCGCTCGTCAGGTCCTTGCCATAGCAGGCGATCACGGCGCGATGATAGCACCGTGTCACCGGGCCGCGGGCGCCCGCCCCCAGCGGTCGCTTCGTACTTATTTGCACCGTGCCCGACGGAGAAACGTTGACAGAAAGCCCCGTCTTCGGCGCAGAATGCCCCACGTGGGTCCGCCGCCCGGGGCGGTTCGGCCCGATCATCTGTCCCCTGCCCGGAGGGAGTCCATGACGAGGGGCGGTTTCCTGAAGTGGCTGATCGGCGCGTTTACCGCCGTCGCCCTGGGCGGTATCGCGTATCCGATCGTGCGGTTCCTCAAGCCGCCGACGGCCAGCACGGCCACCATCGGCCAGGTCGTCAACATCGGCCCGGTCTCGTCGTTTCCGGCCGGACAGCTCACGGTGGCCAAGGTCCAGGGCCTGCCGGTCATCGTCACCAATGTGGCCGGCAAGATCGTCGTCTACTCGGCGATCTGCACGCACCTCGGGTGTGTCGTGGCGCCCAGCGGCAGCGAGCTTCACTGCCCCTGTCACGGCAGCGTCTATTCGGCCACCGGCACCGTCGTCCACGGTCCGGCCGGCTTGCCGCTGCCTCTCTATAGCGCCAAGGTAAGCGGCGGTTCAGTGCTCGTCGGGCCGGTCAACTTCACGCGGGCCAGCTATCCGTCCTGGTACAAGGGGCAGTTCGCATGAGCCTCGATGCCGTCGAGCCGCGGGGAGGTGACGTGACGCCCGGCGCCACGCCCGCCGACGCAGCGCCGGCCGGCCCGCCTCGCGGCCGGCTCCGCGGGGCGCTCGCCTGGGTCACCAACCGGCTCGGCATGGAAGAGCTGATGGAAGACCAGTTCAACCGCATCGTGCCGATCCACGCCACCAATTACATCTACTGCTTCGGCGGCATCGCCTTCATCCTGTTTCTCATTCTCGCCGTCACCGGCATCATGATGGTCGTCTACTACCAGCCCACGCCCGACGCCGCCTACCAGAGCGTCGTCAACATCTCGACCAATGTGGCCTTCGGCTGGTGGATCCGCTCCATTCACAAGTGGGCCGCCACGGGCATGGTGATCCTCGTCTTCGTCCACATGCTGCGGGTGTTCTTCACGAGCGCCTACAAGCGCCCGCGCGAGCTCAACTGGATCAGCGGCGTGGTGCTGCTCGGCGTGACCATGGCCTTCGGCTTCACGGGCTACCTGCTGCCGTGGGACCAAAAAGCCTACTGGGCGACGCGCGTGGGCACTGACATCGCCGGCTCGACGCCGTTCATCGGCCACTTCCTGCTCGTGACCCTGCGCGGTGGCGAGAACATCACCGGCGCGACGCTCGGTCGCTTCTTCGACCTGCACGTGCTCGTCCTGCCGGTGATCATCGTCGTGTTCCTCGGCGCGCACTTCTTCATGATCCGCCGGCACGGCATCTCGGGCCGGATGTAGCGGGAGGGGGAGGCAAGCGATGCCCGATATCGTCGACAGGCCCCGCCAGGAACACACCTCGCGCTACTACTGGGAGCGCGAGCACGCGCCGGGCGAGAAGTTCATCCCCTACTTCTGGCAGGAGTTCGTCTCGCAGGTGATGATCCTGTTTTTGTTCCTGGCCGTCGTGGGCGGTCTGGCGCTGCTGTGGCCCGCCAGCCTCGGTGAGCGCGCCAACGCCCTCGTGACACCGGCCAACACCAAGCCCGAGTGGTACTACCTGAGCCTCTTCCAGCTGCTCAAGATCGTCCCCGAGAAGGTCGGGCTGATCGCGCCGGCCATCCTCGCCGTGCTGCTGGTCGTTCTGCCGTTCATCGATCGCGGTCCGCAGCGCAACCCGCTGAAGAAGCCGGTGACGACGACCATCGCCATCGTCGTGATCATCGCCACCGCCGTGCTCACGGTCTGGGGGGCGGTGTCCTGATGGGTCCCAAAAGGAGACGCATGAAACGCATCATCGTGGCTCTGGCCGCTCCCGTCGCCGTCGCCATCGTGCTGGTCGCCGCCGGGTGCGCCAGCCTGGCGACGCCCGAGGCGCCGTCCAGCGGCTCGCCGGCTCCGGGCGCCACGGGCGGCACCGCCGCGACGGTCAGCCAGCAGGTCAAGGACGGCGCCGCCCTGTATGTGGCCTTCGCCTGCGTCCGCTGCCACGCCCCCAACGGGGTCGGCGGCGTGCCCAACCGCCTGAACGTCGGCGGCGACGACACGATCCCGGCGCTGAACAACGCCTTCCGCGATCCGTCCGAGGCGTTCCACAACGCGGCCCAGATCACGCAGGTCATGTCAGAGGGCAGCATCGTGAGCAAGAAGCCCGGCGTCATCAACATGCCCTCGTGGAAGGGTGTCGTGAACGACACCCAGGCGAGCGCCATCGCGGCCTACATCCTGGCCGGTTTCCCCCAGGTCTCCGGGGTCGCCTACGACGCTAATCCGGCCACGGCCGCCGACATCTACTCGGCCTACGCCTGCATCGACTGCCACGGCCAGGTCGGCGCCAACGCCGCGCCGGCGTCCAACCCGCTCAGTCCCGACAAGGCCGTGCCGGCGCTGCGCAACCCGGGCGACAACGTCACTCAGGCCGACTTCATGACCACCATCACGGAGGGCTCGATCCCGCCGCCGGGCAAGGTGAGCGAGCTGTTCATGCCGGCCTGGGGCCAGATCATGAGCAGCCAGCAGGTCGCCACGGTCCTCAAGTACATACCGGACGGCTCCAAGGGCAAGGCCCTGCCGGCGCCCGCGGCCGCCGCGGCGCTGCCGCTGGCGAGCGGCGCGGCGTCACCCGCCGCGAGCGGGTCTTCCGCGGCCTCGCCGAGTCCATGACGAGGCGGCCGGCATGAATCTCACCGTCCTCCTGGCGCAGATCCCGCTGTCGCCGCCGCTGAACGTGCGGCTGATCGCGCTGGCCGTGGTCGAGGTCGTGCTGCTCGTCCTCGTCGTGGTGCTGTGGCTGAAGTACGAGCAGCTCAAGAAGGTCTCGGTCGACGAGTGGTGGCAGCGGCGCCGGCGGGCCGGCGTCTCGCCGAGGGTCGAACGCATGATGCGCGAGTCCCACGATGCCTGGCTGAGCGAGCGCGGGGAGGCCGCCGAGAGCGGCCTGACCAGCAGGGGCGGCCCGGCAGGCGCGGGCGCGTCGCTCCCGGTCCAGCCCCACCCACCCGAGTCCCGACCGCCCGAGCCAAGCCCGCCCGCCGGCTAGCGTTCCGACCGCGGCGAGGCGCGGTCTTGCGGCGGCTTTGCGGCGGGAGCGCGGCGGGCCTGCGGCGAGATCGCGGCGGGACTGCGGCGGCGCCCCGGGCTTGATCCGACGCGGCGGCTCCGCGTGCGGGAAAGGTCACCTGTATGCCGGCTCGTTCCAGGCTCTTCGTGCTCGGCCTCGGGGCGGCGGCGACGGCCGTGTCCGTCGCCGCCGCCCCGGGCGCCGCCCTCCTTGCCGCTCGCCAGACGTGGCCGCCCTTTGCCCTGGTCGCCGGCTTGTTGCTGGTCGGCGCCGCCGCCGACGGCGATGGCCTGTTCAAGACCATGGGGACGCGTCTCGCGCAGGCGCCGGCGGGCGGCCTTGTGCTCTACACCGCCGCTCTCGCCGCGGTCGCCGCGGTCACCGCGGTCCTGAACCTCGACACGGCGGTGGTGTTCCTCACGCCGGTGCTGCTGGCGGCTGGCCGTGCCCGCGGACTCGACGACGCGCCCTTCCTCTATGGCGCGGTGGCCATGTGCAACGCCTCGTCGCTCGTTCTGCCCGGATCGAACCTGACCAACCTGCTCGTCCTGTCACACGAGCGGCTCTCGGGGGCCGCCTTCGCCCTGCGCATGGCGCCTGCGTCGAGCGCCGCGATCCTCGTCACCGCGGCCCTGCTGCTGTTCCTGTTTCGCTCGCGCCTGTCGGGCAGGCCGCCGCGCGGTCACGTGCCGTCGCAGCCGCTGCGGCTGGGGCCGGGTCTGCCGGCGGTGGCCGTCGCGGCGGTGCTGGTCCTCGCGCTGCGCCACCCGGCGGCGCCGGTGC
>PMKK01000277.1 GCA_003157715.1 Actinomycetota bacterium | reverse complement strand
GGTCACCGGGTTGACGGCCACGGAGACGGGGTTCTCCCCGATGCCGCCGCTGATCGTGCTGACGGCGTTCGTTGCGCCGTTGATCACGCTCACGCTGGCGCTATTGCAGTTCGCCGTGTAAATCGTGTTGGTCACCGGGTTGACGGCCACGGATTCGGGATTCTGTCCGACGGTGACCGTGGCGGTGACGGTGTTCGTGGCGCCGTTGATCACGCTCACGGTGCCGCCGAACTGGTTCGCTACGTAGATCTTGTTGGTCACTGAGTCGATGGCTAGGGAGTGTGGGAACGACCCGACGCTGACCGTGCTGGTAGCGTTGGTGACGCCGTTGATCACAGTCACGTTGTCGCTGTTCGGGTTCAGCACGTAAGTCGTGTTGGTCACCGAATTGACCGCCACGTCGCGGGGGTCCGTCCCGGCAGGGAGGGTGGTCGTAGCGCTCGCATGCGCGTTCGCGGGAAGCACGAGGCCCGACACGACTACCGCGAGACTGAGAAGGAGCACGGTGATCGCGAAGGTGACGAACCGGCCGCGCCGCGGGTCGTGCGGGCGCACAGCAACGCTGAAGCTGAATCTGGGCATGGGGCTCCCAACTCGAATCTCGACTGGAATGAAGAACGATGTGGATGGCGCGATCTCGGCGGTGCCGAGAGTCCGGTCACTTCCGACCGGCGACGGGTCGCCGTGCAACGGCGACTGGGGCGCGTCAGTGCTTCTGAATCCCTACCAGCCCCATCGGACCCTTGGTTCCCGGGGGAAATGGACAAATGTCCCGGCTGTTTGGGAAGGCACCGGCGGTCCGCTGCAGGTACGAGGGATTGCGCCGTGAGAGCGCGGTGTGAAACTCAACGGGAGCCGGTGCAAACCTCGGCGCGGCGACGAGCCGAGCGGTTTTGAACGAACGCCGGGGGTGCGAGTCTCGGCTTAGCGCCGCGACGAAGGGGCGATGAGAAACAGCTCCATCGCCCGCACGACGGCGCCGTGACGCGTGGACGTGCCGAGCTTGCGATAGAGCGACGAGGCGTTGTTTTGCACGGTCTTGCGCGAGACGTAGAGCTGGGCCGCGATCTGGGCGAGGGTCTTGGGCGTGGGCAGCAGCTGCAGGATCTGCGCCTCGCGGCTGGTGATCCCGAGGCGCGTCAGGTCTCTGTCGGCCAGCGCGTGCTCGGCCGTCTCGATCCCCGAGCGAAGGTTGTCGACCACGGCGTCGCTGAAGGCCATGCCGCCCTCGCAGACGAGCTCGATAGCGGCGAACAGCTCGGCCGGCTCGCAGTCTTTGGCCACGTACCCGCGGGCGCCCGACGAGATGGCATGCAGCACCTCCTTCTCGTTGAAGGACTCGCTGAGCACCAGCGCCTTGGGATCGGTCGCCTTCGCGCCGAGGTGGGTCATGACGTCGCCAGAGTCGAGCCCCGACACGCTGGCGTCGAGCAGCAGGACCGAGTTCGGCGAGTTCTTGGCCATCGCCACGACCTCGGAACCCGACGAAGCCTCACCCGCGACGTCGTAGCCCTGGTGTTCGAGCAGCGTGCGTAAGCCGCGCCGGAACAGCTCGATGTCGTCGGCGATGAAGATGCTGCATCCATTCACACTTAGTAGATACCCACAATCGGCCGGTCGTCACCTACCGACGAACTATTGACGGAGTCGTGAGCGGATCCTGAGCCGGTCCCTCAAGCTCAAGTGCAGTCTGAGACTGCCTGCGAGGTGCGGCCGCGCTGGTCACGGTAGTGGCGGGCGCAGTAGTCGGCCGACAGCCTCCCCCGCTCCCCCCATCGGGGTAGTCCGCTCACCCCCACCGGCACACCGGCCGACTCCCGGCCACCCCCAGCAAGGCAGGCGCGGCTCGTGAAGTTACTCCCGCAAGCCACGGCGCGTTCACGCCGTGGCGGGACGCCGCGCCGGCGGCCGCCGCCTAGGCTCTTCTCACTTAAGCGAGAACCGGAGGTTGCCATGAATCCCGCCACCCAGACCGACCGCGGCAAGAGCGATCGCGGCGCGCAGACCATGCACGCCGCCCAGTCCACGGCCGACGCGACGCCCTTCACGCTCGCCGACATCGACCGGGTGCTGGCGATCGCCACCGGCCGTGAGCCCAAGCCGCGCCCGCGTGCCGTCGCCGACGCCGTCGTGCGCGCCCGCGGACTGACCAAGCGCTACGGCAAAGGCGACGCCGGCGTCGAGGCGCTGCGCGGCGCCTCGGTCGAGCTCGAGCGCGGCCGGCTGACCGCCGTCATGGGCCCCTCGGGCTCGGGCAAATCGACCCTCATGCATATCCTCGCCGGGCTCGACCAGCCGACCAGCGGCTCGGTCGAGATCGACGGCGTCGAGATCACGCGCCTGAAGGAGCGCGAGCTCACCAGGCTGCGCCGCGACAAGATCGGCTTCATCTTTCAGTCGTTCAACCTGCTGCCCATGCTGAGCGCCGCCGAGAACCTGACGCTGCCGCTCACCATCGCCGGGCGGCGGCCCGACCGCCGCTGGCTTGCCACGCTGGTCTCGCGCGTCGGGCTAGCCGACCGGCTCGACCATCGTCCCGCCGAGCTCTCCGGCGGCCAGCAGCAGCGCGTAGCGGTCGCCCGGGCGCTCGTCTCGAAGCCGGCCGTGCTGTTCGCCGATGAGCCCACCGGCAACCTCGACTCGCGCACCGGTCACGAGGTGCTGGACCTGCTGCGCCGCTCGGTCGACGAGTTCGGCCAGACCATCGTCATGGTCACCCACGACGGCGGCGCGGCCGCCATCGCCGACCGCGTGCTCTTCTTGAAGGACGGCGAGATCGTGCTCGACCGCGACGCCATGAGCCGCGCCGAGATCTTCGACACGATCAAGGACCTCGAGGGCGCCGAGACGCGCCGCGACGGCGCCGGCGTGTCCGGCGCCGTCGCCGGTCGCGTGACCGCGGAGGCGCCGCGATGACCCGGCTCGCCCTGCGCAGCCTGCTCAGCCGCCGGCTGCGCACCACGCTCACGATCGTCGCCATCCTGCTGGGCGTGGCGATGATCAGCGGCACCTACGTGCTCACCGACCAGATCACNNCGTCGACCCTGGCCGCCGTGAAGGCGGTGCCGGGCGTGGCGCTCGCCGACGGTTCCGCGCAGGCCGGCACCGCCGTCTTCGTGCGCGGCAAGCAGATCAAAAGCAACGGCGCGCCGACCTTCGTGCAGTCGAACGGCAGTCCGCGCTTCGAGACCGGTTCGTGGGTCTCCGGCGGAGTGCCGGCCAAGACCGGCGAGGTCGCCCTCACCAGCGGGTTCGCCGCCAAGCAGCATCTCGGCCTGGGCGACACCATCCAGATCGCCACACGGCAGGGGCTGCGACGCCTCACGGTGGCCGGCATCTACACGTGGCCCGCCGAGGCCTCGCTGGGCGGCACGATCATGATCGACGCGCCGCTGGCCGACGTGCAGAGCTGGTTCGGCCTCGCGGGCCGGCTCAGCTCGATCAACGTCGCCGCCGCGCCCGGCGTGAGCGCCGCCGCGCTGCGCGACCGCATTCGCGCCGTGCTGCCGGCGAGCGCCGAGGTCAAGACCGGACACCAGGCGGCCGTCGACCAGAGCAGCCAGAGCTCGCAGTCGATCGACTCGTTCCTGCAGCCCGCGCTGCTGGCCTTCGGCGGCGTGGCGGTGTTCGTCGGCGCCTTCATCATCTTCAACGCCTTCTCGATCACCGTGGCCCAGCGCCGCCGCGAGTTCGCCATGCTGCGCGCGCTGGGCGCCTCGCGCCGCCAGGTGCTGGCGACCGTGATCGGCGAGGCACTCGCCATGGGTGTGTCGGCCTCGCTGCTCGGCCTGGTCGCCGGCCTCGGCGTGGCCAAGCTCATCAACGCCCTGTTCAAGGCGGTCGGCGCCGACGTGCCCACCGCCGGCATGGGGCTCGCCCCGCGCACGGTCGTCGTGGCTCTCGCCGTCGGCATCGGCGTGACGCTCGTCTCGGCTGTGCTTCCGGCGCTGCGCGCCACCAGGGTGTCGCCGATGGCGGTCCTCGCCGAAGGCGCCCAGCTGCCGCCGTCGCGCCTCAGCCGCCTCAGCACGCCGGCCGCCGTCGCCGTCGCCCTGCTGGGCGCCGCCGCTCTCGCGGCGGGCATCATGAGCGCGGCCGCCACGACCACGCGGCTGCTCGAGATGGGCCTCGGCGCCGTCCTGCTGTTCGTCGCGCTGGCGATGCTGTCGCGCTACCTGGTGCGGCCGCTGGCCATGATCATCGGCCGGCCGCTGCAGGCGCTCGCGCCCACCAGCGGCCGCCTGGCCCGCGAGAACGCGGCGCGCGATCCGCGGCGCACCGCCGCCACCGCCGCGGCCCTGATGATCGGCCTGGCGCTGGTCGTCTTCGTGGCCGTCTTCGCCCAGGGTCTGAAGACGTCGTTCATCGACAGCCTGGCCCGCTCGAACCGCGCCGCCGTGGTCGTCACCGATGACAGCGGCACGATGGCCCTGCCCGCCAGGGGCGCCGCCGCCGTGCGCGCCCTGCCCGGCGTGCGCGTCGCGACCGGCGTCGCCGCCGCCGACGCCCAGGTGAACGGCGCGGTCACCCAGCTCGGCGCCGTCGAGCCGCGCCGCTTCGGCTCGGTCTGGCACTTCAACTGGATCAAGGGTGGCAGCGACCGTCTGCTGGCCCGGCTCAACGGCTCCACGGCGATCGTCGAGGAGCAGTTCGCCAAGAGCAACCACCTGCGGATCGGGTCTCGCGTCTCGGTCGTCGGCCAGTCCGGGCGCAGGCTGACACTCACCGTGATCGGCGAGCATCGCGACCCGATGGTCATGAACGGCATGGTCGTCGGCGACCACGTCTTCCGGCGCCTCGGGGCGCCGCTCGACGACGCCGTGCTGCTCGTCTCGGGGCGCTCCGGCGTGGCCGCGGACACGCTGAAGAGCGCCGTGACAAAGGCGCTGGCCGGCTACCCGACCCAGACCGTGCGCACGCAGGCCGGTTACGACGACTTCCTGAAGAAGCAGATCGACCAGATCCTGCTCCTGCTCTACGCCCTGCTGGCCATGAGCGTGACGATCTCGATCTTCGGCATCGTCAACACGCTGGTGCTGTCGGTCTACGAACGCACCCGCGAGATCGGCATGCTGCGGGCGATCGGCACGAGCCGCCGCCAGCTGCGGCGCATCGTGCGCTACGAGAGCGTGATCACCTCGGTGATCGGCGGCGTGCTCGGCACCGCCGTCGGCATCGTGTTCGGTTACGTCGTCACCAGGCAGTTCGGCGACCAGGGTCTCGTGTTCTCGCTGCCCTACGCGCAGCTCGTAGTGTTCCTCGTGCTGGCCGGCCTGGTCGGCGTGCTGGCGGCCGTGCTGCCGGCCCGGCGGGCGGCCAACCTCGACGTGCTCGAGGCCGTGCAGTACGAGTGAGGCGAGTGAGGCGAGTGGCACGAGACGGCGACGCGGGTGGTCGCGGTGAGAGGGGTGGGAGGGCGGCGGGGCGGCGACAGCGGCTTCGCCGCCCAGGCGGCTCGCGGTGGGTCAGCCCAACGCCTGCGGCACCGCGTCGGCGTCGCGTGAGGGCGACGCCACGACCCGGTGGGCCGGCAGCCTACGACCCTTCGGTCAGAAGCTCCGGGATCGCAGGCGAGGCCACCGCGGGCAGCGCCGCATCGGACGTCGCCGCGGCAAGCACCGCCGCGACAGGCACGGCTGCGTCGAGCGCCACCGCGTCGAGCACCGTCGCGTCGGGCAGCGCCGCGTCAGACGTCGCCGCGCCGAGTCCCGCGACCGGCGAGACCCACGAGACGCCCTCGGCGTGGGACAGCACGCGCTCCAGGGCGGCCACCACGACGGGATCGAACTGACTGCCGGCGCAGCGCCGCATCTCGGCGAGCGCGTCCTCGTGCGAGCGCTCCAGCCGGTACGGCCGGCGGTTGACCAGAGCCTGGAAGGTCGAGGCGACCGCCACGATGCGCGCGATCACGGGGATCGCTTCTCCCTTGAGCCGCGCGGGATAGCCCGTGCCGTCGAATCGTTCGTGGTGAGAGCCGACGCCGTCGGCTACCGCTTCGAGGCCTTCCATGCGCCGCAACAGGCGCTCACCGGCGCGCGGATGTTCGGAGATGAGCTGCCGCTCTTCGTCGGACAGCCGCCCCGGCTTGCTGAGCACCTCGTCGGGAACACCGATATGCCCGATGTCGCACAGGCGGGCGGCGGTGCCGGCGTCGGTCGCTTGGACCTCGTCGAGGCCGAGGTCGACCGCCAGCGCCGTCGCGAGGCGCGCCACGGCGCCGGAGTGCTTCTCGCCGTAGAGCATCTTGGCGTCGGCCAGCTCGGCCATCAGCGACAGGTACCCTACGGCCTGGTCACGACCGGTCTCAAAGCGCATCTCGGGCCGGTCGGCGAACTGCACGACGAAGTTGCCGCCGCGGTGTTTGGCCAGGCTGACGGCCCATCTCGTCCTGTCGAGCAGGGCGTCCTTGTCGACCGCGTCCCAGGGGAAGGTGGCCAGCCCGACGCCGATCGTCAGGGGCGCGGCCGGATCGCCGAGCCCAGCGGCGGCGACCGTGGCGCGCAGCGTCTCGGCGATTTGGAGCGCACGCTCGGCGCCGGTGTCGACCAGCACCACGGCGAACTCGTCGCCACCGATGCGGGCGCACAGATCGACCCCGCGCACGGAACCTTCGAGAAGCTGGCCGACGGCGCGCAACGCCTCGTCTCCCTGCGTGTGGCCCAGGCGACCGTTGAACGCGGCGAAGCGGTCGATGTCGCACAGCAGCAACGAGAACTCGTGACCCGATTCCTGGGCCCGGACGAACTCGCCGGCCAGGCGCTCGTGGAAGTGACGATGGTTGGCCAGCCCCGTCAGCGTGTCGGTGACGGCGTCGAGCTCGGTGCGCGCTGCGCGCTCCGCGGCGCCGTGCAGCAAGCCCGTGAGCGCGCTGCTCGAGCCGGCGTACAGACCGCCTTCGTCGGCCACCTTGTTGGCCGGAAAGTCGACCACGACGACGCCCACGATCTCGCCGTCGCGCCGCCGGATCGGCGCCATCCCGCTGATCCACACGCCGAACTCGTCGGCGGCCACGACACAGATGTCGGGACGTTCGCCGGCCAGGGTGTGGGCGATCTCCTCGTAGCCGGCGACATCCTCACCCAGTCGCGAGCGCTGCGCTGCGGCTTCTTCGGCATCGCACACGAAGATGGCGTGGCCGTCGCGCATGGCCACCGTCTCGACGAACCGCACGCCGGGCTCGGCGTCGCGCGCCGCCCGCAGCTGCGCGGTCAGGCGGCCGTAGGCGTCGGTGTCCACGGCGCCCGTCGCGACGAGCGCGGCGTGCTCGTCGCCGTCGATCTGGGCGGCGGTCCGCTCGGCGACGGCGAGAGCGCGAGCCCGCGTCGTCGCGAGAGATTCGAGCACCCTCAAGAGAGCGTCGGCCATGACCGGATCGAACTGCGCTCCCTTGTTGCGCTCGATCTCGGCCCTGCACTGCGTGTAGCTCAGACCGCGGTGATAGGGCCGCTCGAACGACATCGCGTCGTAGGAGTCGACGACGCACATGGCGCGAGCGATCAGCGGGATGTCCTGCCCGGCCAGACCGTCGGGGTAGCCGCGCCCGTCGTAGCGCTCGTGGTGGTGGCGCACGCCGGCGACGACGTCGTCGCCGTACAGCGGGCGCACGATCTCGGCGCTCAGCTCGGGATGCTGACGCATGAGCTGCCACTCGCGATCGTTCAGCCTGCCGGGCTTGGTGAGGATGCGGTCGGAGATCGCGATCTTGCCGATGTCGTGCAGGTAGGCGGCCTCGCCGATCGTCTGGATGGTCTCGTCGGGCCAGCCCAGTTCGCGGCAGAGCAGCATGAGGTAGGACGCCACCCGGGTCGTGTGACCCAGGGTGTAGTGGTCCTTGGCGTTCAAGGCCACGCAGAGCGTGCGCAAGTTGCTGGTATGCACGCGCTTGACGTCTTCGTACTGGCGCGCGTTGCGGATGGCGACGGCAGCCAGGTTGGCAAACAGCAGCGCCGACTCGAGCTCGTGATCGCCGAAGGTCCAGCCGTTGAGGCGGTCGAGGACCAGAACGCCGATCACCGCGCCGCCGGCGTTGAGCGGCACGACGATCGAGGCCTGCTGTTCTTCCTCGGTGCCCTCCAGCAGAGTACTGCGCGGGTCCGCCACCATGTCGTTCACGAGCTGCGCCTCGTTGTGGCGCACGACCCAGCCGTCGACCCCGCGGTCGAGCGAGTAGCGCCAGTTCAGTATCTCGTCGGCGTCAGCGTCACTCGCGTAGCCGCAGTAGAGCTCCCGCGCGTCGCGATCGACGAGCCGGACCTCGAGAACGTCGAAGTTGACGACCCGCCGCATGAGCGTGGCGATGCGCGAGAAGACCCCCTGCAGGTCGTGCACGGCGATCAGGTCGCCGCTCAACTCGAGCACGACGCGGCCCAGCTCGATCTGCGACTCGAGCCGCGCGGAGGTGCGTTCGAGCTGCTCGTAGTGGTGCGCGTTCTGCACCGCGACCGCCGCCTGGTCGGCCAGCGCCTGCACGAGCACGATCTCCTCGGGCCGGTAGTGGCGCTCGTTCTCGGTCTCGACCAGGGTCATCAGGCCGATCGCCCGGCCGTCGAACACGAGCGGCGCCAGAAGGTGGCTCTTCTCGTGCCGCTCATCCATCATGGCGCGGACCTTCGGGTGCAAGGTGGCACTCGAGATCGTCTCCTGGACGACCACACCCTCATCGAGGACCGCGCGCAGAAGCGGGTTCTTGTCGAGCTCGATGCGGCCGGTCGGCGTGTAGTCCGTCTGCCGGCTGCTGAAGTACGAGCGCTCCGAGAGGACTGTCTCGTCCTCGTGGTTCTCCCAGATGGCGCACCGCTGAGCGCCGACTGCCCGGCAGCTGCTTTCGGCCACGATGGCCAGCACTTCGTCCAGCGAGATGGTCGATGTCATGGCGCGGCTGGCGTCGAGCAGCGACGCCAGCCGCGCCGCATGATCCTGCTCACGGCCGAACGTGTCGGCGTTGCGAATGGCCAGCGCCGCGGCGCCGCACACGGCTTCGACGGTACGCAGCTCCTCGGTCCCGTAGACGCGTTCCCGGCGATCGACCAGCTCGATGCTGCCGAACGCCTCGCCGCCGACGATCAGGGGAACGGCAAGCAGGCTGCGCTCGCCGCGCTCCTCCATGGCGGTCCGCTGCGCCTCTGAAAGGCGCCAGTCACTCAGACCGCGAACGGCGACCGGCTTGCCGGTGTCGAGCGCCAGTTTGGTCGTGGGCCATTCCTCCAGGCGCCACTGCTGGGCCATCCACTCCCTGTCGACCTCGCCGTCATAAAGGCTGGCACGGCTGCGCAGAACGCCGTCTTCGACGACATAGGCGTTGCAGATCGGGGCGCCGCTCATGTCGGACAGGCTCCTGCAGATGGTCACCAGCAGATCGTCGATGGCAAGGCTCGACGAGAACAGCTTGCCGGCGGCGCTCACCAGCGACAGGCGCCGCGCGGTCTGGCGCTGCTCGGCGTAGACCTGCGAGTTGACGAGCGCCTGAGCGGCGATGGGAGCGAGCCCGCGCAGCAGCTCGACGTGGTCGAACTCGCGCGGCTGCGCGTCCACGAGACTGACCAGCCCGACGACCTTGCCCCCGGTCACCAGCGGCAGGTCGAGGCTCGCCCGATACCCGAGCCGCACGGCGTTGCCCCGCTCGACGTCGGACACCCCCGGGTCGGTCGCCATGTCGGCCACGCCGACCGGCAGCCTGGTCTGCACCGCTTGACGGGTGGTCGTATGGGCGGCGACCGCGAAGTTGAACTCGGCACAGTCGTCGGTGACCGTCTCGCCTTCAGCCGTCAACAAGGCGGTCATGGTCTCACCGTCAAACCGGTAGAGCGAGCAGCGGCTCGCCCCGGTGAGGGAGCCCATGCGCCGCACGACGGCGTCCAGCACATCTTCGGGCTTCAGCGAAGCGCCGAACTCGCGGCCGGCCTCGACGAGCGTGCGCAGGTCCTGGTTTGCTTCGTCGAGGCGATCGAGCAGCACGTTCAGCTGGCGGTCCGAATCGCGCGCCGCCGCGGCCGCCACAGCGTGCTCGGTCACGTCGCGCAACACGAACACGCGGCTGAGCTCGCGGCCGTGACGGTCGCCCAGCGCCGACTGGCGGACGTCGAGGTGGTGCGTGCGTCCCTCCCGCTGCATGGTGACGACGCACCCGCTCTCGGCGCCGAGCGAGTGAAAGTCGGGCGGGGTGGCAGCGCTCAGCTCGCAGCCGCAGCCGTCGAGCCCGGCAAGCCAGTCGCACTCGTCCAGACGGCGAGCGGGCCGGCCGTCGGGACGGCCGGCGGTGAGCAGCCGTTGCGCGGCGCGGTTGGCGCGCACGATATGCCCCTCGCCGTCGGCCACAAGCACGGCGTCAGCCATGCTCTCGAGGATGCGCGGCTGCCAGGCCGCGAGCAGGTCGACGGAGCGCAGCCGGGGCAGGAG
Source organism: Actinomycetota bacterium (assembly GCA_003157715.1). Next base: position 2,917 of record PMKK01000277.1, on the reverse strand, counting down.
CCAGATCAGCGGCAGCAGGCCGGCGGCGACTACCATGAGCCGGACTTGCAGACCGTGGACGGGCTCGTAGCCCGACACGAGGATGCTGTTGATGACGAACACGAAGACCACGGCGGCGATCGCCACGATCGCCTGCCGGCGGGAGAGCCGCCAGGAACGCAGCGCGGCCAGCAGCGGCACCAGGCCGGCCAGGACGAGCGCGCTCGACCAGGCGATCTGGACCGCGAACAGGATGCCTTCGCTGTGCAGGTCGACGTGGGCGACCATCATTGCCGTGAAGCCCCGCGACGACGGATAGACGAGCGCCGGCCAGAGCGCGGCTGCAATGACAAAACCGGCCGAACTGCAAGCCAGAACGGCTACCGGCCAGCGACCGCCCAGCCGGCGCACGCCGACAAAACGCATGGCGAAGATGAACCAGCAGGCCGCCAGCGGGGCCCCTGAGACCGCATAGGCGGCGGCCAGTCGCAGCGCCGTCGGGCCTTGACTCGCGCGGAACACGAGCGCGTAGCAGAGCGCTTCGGCGGCACCCACGAAGAGCGCCACAGCCACGGCGCGGCCGCCCGCGAAGCGCAGCCGCCGCCAGGCGACGAGCCCCTCGCCGAGCATGAGCACGCTCAGCACCGCCATGATGGTGAAGTTCACGGTGTCCTGCGAAGTCACGGCCGCACGCGTCTCCCTCGTCGCGGACAGAGTAGTACTCTCTGCCTATCGGTGGCAGACGCCCAAAAGATGAGATTAGCAGGGAATTAGTACGTGATGCCGGCTACGAAAGACAGCCGAGACCCAGGCGAGCGTGCCGCCTGCAAGCGGCGGCCGAGCGTGTAGCTGCAGGCGGCGGCGGGCGCGCTTTCTACAGGCGGCGGCCGGGCGCGCTTTCTACAGCCGGCGGCCGAGGGCGTAGCCGGCCCGCACCGCCTCGAGCACCTTGGCCACGGTGAACGAATCGCCGATGTTGTGCACCTCGGGGGCGACCCGGCGGCGCAGGCACGCCTCGTAGAGGCCGCAATCGGGCGCCAGGCCGGTGGCCAGCACGACGAGGTCGGCTTCGATGTCCTCCCGGACCTCGCGGACCTCCAGCGCGCGCGCGAAGGGGTTGTGGAGGTTATCGGGCAGCAGCGGCGTCCACGTCATGTACGGATCGGGCACGGTGGGGGCGACGTTGCGCGTCACCGCCACCGCGCCGTCACGGACCGACTCGAGCCGCGCGCAGTTCAGCAGCCTGACTCCCAGCTTTTCGAGGTAGTGCAGCAGGTAGCCGCGGTTGGCGGTGCAGTTGCCCTTCATGAAGACCGGCAGCATCTCGACCACCGTCACCTGCTTGCCGTGTTCGGCGGCCAGCCAGAAGGCCACTTCGCAGCCCACCGCGCCGCCGCCGACCACGACGATCCGCGCGGCCGCGGCGGCAAGCTCGGGCGCCCGCAGCAGATCGACGGCGGCCACGACCGACGGGCCGTCGAGGCCCTCGACCGGAGGACGCTTGAGCGTGCTGCCGGTGCAGGCGACCACGACGTCCCAGGCTTTCTCCCCGGCCTCCTGCCCGAGTCGTTCGGCCGACATCTCGGTCCCCAGACGCAGGCTCAGCCGGGTCTCGCTCACGGTGCGCTCCAGCAGGTCCTCGAGGTAGCGCACGTAGTTGGCGACATCGAGCTTGGCGCGCGGCACGGAGCCGGGCACCAGCATGCCGCCCGGCTGCTCCCGGGCCTCGAAGAGGGCGACCTCGTGGCCGCGCCGCGCCGCCGCGCAGGCGCAGGCGATGCCGGTCGGCCCGGCGCCGACCACCGCGACGCGCCGCGGCCGGCTCGCCGGCGGCAGTTCCGCCGGAAAGACGTCTTCAAAGNNGATCTCGGCGACCCTGCCGGCGTAAGCCTTGGCCGGCCAGTCGGGGTCGGCCAGCAGCGGCCGGGCGAGCATCACCAGGTCGCAGAGTCCGTCGCGCAGCGCGCCTTCGCAGAGGTCGGGGTTACCGAGCTTGCCCACCGCGACCACGGGCACCTCGTGACCGGCGTTCGATCTGATGCCGTTGCCCCGCAGGTACTCGCGCGCGGTCCGCGCCACCTCCAAGAAGCAGCCGGGCGGCATGAAGGTCGGCGGGTGCGGCAGCCACCAGTTGTCGTAGCAGCCGAGGTCGACGTCGAACATGTCGACGCCGGCGCGCACCAGGTTCGCCATGTAGGCCAGCGTCATCGCCACCGTGCGCTCGCCGGAGAAGCGCTTCAGGGAGCCGACGGAGGCCATGCGGGCGCCGTAGGTCTCGTGCAGAGCGGCGGTGAGATCGATGCGATACATGATCGGATAGCCGTCGCCGGTGCGGGCCCGGATCTCGCGCACGAGGTCGATGCCGAACCGCTGCCAGTCGGCGTAGCGCCCGTGGGCGCGGCGGTTGAAGGCCGGGCTGGTGAGCTGGTCGAGCAGATAGCCCTCGTGACCGTGCAGGTAGACCCCGTCGATCTCCATGGCCTTCGCGTCGGCCGACGCCTGGCCGGCGGCCTTGACGATGCGCCGGCACTCGACGTCGAGCAGCGGCCGGCAGGGGACGGCCGGCAGGTAGAAGTTGGGGTTCCACGAGGCCGACACGGGCAGCCGGTGCTTGGTCTGCAGACACTCGGGCGACCCGACGCGGCCCAGGCCCGCCGTGAGCTGAATGAAGAAGCGCGCGCCCGAGGCGTGGCAGGCGGCGGCGATGTCGCGCCAGCCGGCAAAGACGCTGCGCGAACGGTCGATGCGCGGAAAGTACGAAAGACCGCCGCGTTCCGTGAGCGCCGGATCGACCTTCTGGCCGACCGGCACCAGGCCCGAGGTGATCAGACCGGCGCCGCCCTCGGCGCGCTCCGCGAAGTAGCGCACCATGCGGTCGCTCGGGCGCCCCGATTCGTCGGCCACCGAGATGTTACCCATCGGTCCCATGACGATGCGG
>PMKK01000087.1 GCA_003157715.1 Actinomycetota bacterium | reverse complement strand
TTACTTGGAGAACGCGACACTAGTGAGCCTTGGCGAGCAGATCGACGGCGCCCTGCGCCGCGGTCACGGCAGCGGCCGTGTCGATACCGTGGGTGACGTCGTTGAGCACGATCGAGAGCACGAAACTCCGTCCGTCGGCGCGTTCGAGCAGCCAGGTGAGACTGAGCACGCCCGGTTCGGACCCTCCCTTGAAGGCTACGTAGCGCCAGGTCTTGCGGTCGAACGCGACCCCGGGGTTTCTGGCAAGGATCGCGCGCAGTGGAGCCAGCCCGGGACGCCGCGACAGGCTCTGCAACGCGATCATCGCTCTGGCAAGATCGTCGGGCGAGGCGAACCACTCGATCGAGGAGATCTCTCGTGGCGTCGTCCAGCGAGACGTTTGGGCGAGGGAGACGGGCAGCGTGTCGACTCGGGCAAGCAACCGGAGCCTCCGCGTGGGGTCGCCGGCGACGTAGGCGGCGCGCAGCGCCGGCGAGGCGCTGAGCTTGAGGGCGAACATCTCGCGCGTGCTCAAGAAAGGCGTGTCGCGCCGCGGCTCGCGCAAGCCCAGAGGAACCAGGGCGGCCTCGACGGCGCTTCGGCCAAGGCGGTGCAGGAGGTGGTCGGCAGCCGTGTTGTCGCTGACGGCGATCATCTGCCGGGCGAAGTAGCGCAGCGGGTAGCGCGCCCCGGCGCGCGCTTTACGCAAGTCGCCCGAAGGCAGGCTCTTCCAGGCGGTGCGGATGGCAAGCCGCTCGTCCCACGAGGCGGTGCCGCGGGCGACGGCGCGGCCCAGGGCCCCGAGCACGTAAAGCTTGAAGGCCGAACCGATGGCGCCCACCTGGTCGGGCTGCAGGCCGTGCAGCGGCGAGCCGCGGCCCACCTCGACGGCCACCATCGTCGCCTGTCCGGCAAGCGATTCGAGTGCCGTGTCGACTGCCGGCCAGCTGGCCGGCTTGGGGGTGGTCGCGTAGGGCTGGAACAGCAGGCCGGTGATCAGGTGCGCGGCAGCCGGCTCGACCGTGATCGTGGTCTTCAGCGAGGCGCCCTGGGCGTCGTCGAAGCGGGCGACCAGCGCCGTGGCCGTGGCCGCGCCCAGTTGCCCGCCATAGCGCAGCGGTCCCGCGGCAGCCACCTGCTTCAGGGCCGCCACCAACTGCCCGGCTGGCACCTGGGAGAGGAATGCCGCGGAGAAATGCCCGGCCAGCGCGGCAGTGCTGGGGACGCTGCCTGAGTTCATGTGCCCCACGACCCAGGCGAGCTGGCGGCCGGCCGGCGTCGCCGGAAGCGAAGCGGCCGGCTCGACCGGTAGCGCCGCCGCCGTTTGCCGGACTTTCGACGCGGCGGTCGCCGAGGGTCTCTGCCCAGACGACCCCGCACCGCATCCGGAGAGCAGGGTGAGCGCCGCGAGTGCCGCGCACGCTGCCAGCGCTGCCAGCACCGTCATGATCGCACTCGCCTGTCGGCTGAGGCGCATCACCTGGCGGCCGAAGACGAGTGTCGTGTGCCGGCATGACGAGCGCCCTCGTCACGGTCGCCCTCGTCACGGCCGCCGTCGGGTCCCTCGGCGTCGCCGTGATCTCGGTCGTGCCGGGCGCGGCCGCCCCTGCGCGTGCGCGCCGCCTCGCGCAGCAGCCACTCGATCTGGGCGTTGACCGAGCGCAGATCGTCCGCGGCCCACTTCTCGAGCTCCTTCCACAGCTCGGGATCGATGCGCAGCAGGAACTGCTTGCGGTCCATCAGGCGTCCCGTGCCGCGGTCACGGTCGCGTTCCGTGCGGCGGTCGCACCCTGTGCCGCGGTCGCACCCTGTGCGGCGGTCGCACCCTGTGCCGCGGTCGCACCCTGTACCGCGGTCGCACCCTGTACGGCAGCCGTCGCGGCTCGCCGTGACCGCGCGCTCGCCTGCATGCTCACTGGTACAGCGTGCCGGCGTTGATGATCGGGTTGACCTGCTGCTCGCCGCAGAGCACGACCATCAGATTGCTCACCATGGCCGCCTTGCGCTCCTCGTCGAGTTGCACGAGCTTCCTCTCGCTGAGCAGGTACAGCGCCCGGTCGACCATGCCCACGGCACCCTCGACGATCTTCTGGCGGGCGNNGCCGCGCAGGGTGATCTCGGTCTCGGCGCCTTCGCCGTGGTCGTAAGCGTAGGCGGTGGCCAGGTGACGCAGCGCGGTTTCGCTCTGCATGCTCACGTAGCCCTCGAAGTCGTCGACGTCGAAGACCGCGCGCGCCGTGTCGCTGACGTGCCACACGACGACGGCCGCGATCTCCACGGGGTTTCCGGCGCGGTCGTTGACCTTGAGCTTGTCGCCGTTCAAGGTGCGCGCTCGCAGAGAGAGCTTGTAGCGCGGCAGCCGCCGCGTGTCTGGCGTGCCGGCGGAGCGCGCGCGCAGCCTGTTGAGCGGCTTGCCCTGTCCGCCCGGGCCGTTCGCGAAGAACGGATTGCCCCACAGAAAGCCGCCCTGGCGGGTCGTGCCCTGATAGTGGCCGAAGAGGATCAGCAGGCGTGCCTCGTTGGGCTGCAGGGTGAAGTAGCCAAAGGACGAGAGCACCGCCAGGGCGAGCAGGCCGAGGCCCAGCCAGAGCATCCAGACCAGGGGCTGCGACTTGCCGGCGGCGTCCTTGCCGCCCGCCGTGCTCGACACATAGAGCAGCCAGGGTCCGGCTACGTAGAGCGCGATGGTGATGGGCAGCGGGATCCAGCCGCTCAGTGTCCGGGTTTGGCGTTCGGTGGTCATGGCGATCCCTCCGCTGGTGATGGGGCACTCTCCCAGAGCGCCGTCCGAAGATAGCGAAGTGATATCACATAGAAATCTACCCTGTCAACGCTTGTCCTGGAATGCCGCCCGGCTGGAGCCTCTGCCGCAGGCCTCCTGAGGCTGAGTCGCGTGCCGACCGGGGAAGCGGCACGTCTTCTGTCGCGCCCGTGAGTAAGGCGGCGATCTGCCGGCGCTGCACGGGGTCGCCGGCCCGCTCCCGCGCGACGAACAAGGGGTGGTTAACGACTGAGACCCAGGCGCGCCTCAGGCGGGTGACTCGCGGGCTCATCGGCGTGCGCAGCGCAATCGCGGCAAGGCCGCGGGCTGTCGCTCGCGAAGCTTCTGCCCTCTCAGAATAGAGCTCCTTGCGGGAGACGGCACCAGGCTGTCAGAGCTGGTGCCCCTTGACGGTCACCTGCCGGTCCTTTTGTCGGCGGCAGCCGCCGACGACAGTGTCCGCGTGGCGTCTTACGGCTGGCTGCGAGGGCCCTGAGAGTTCGCTCTGGATCCCCGGTCTTCAGCGATGCCCGCGAGGAGAGTGGCGGCGACCACGAAGACGAGTGGTTCCGTCGGCAGGCCGAAACGGCCGTTGGCGCCATACTCGACAAGGGCGCAGGCAAGGCAGGTCGACAGAACGGCCACGGCAAGCCAGGGCACGGCGCTCTCGAGCGCCCAGGTCCGCAAGCGCAGGACTCTCGCGGCCGCCAGCCCGACCAGTAGCAGAAAGACGCCGCTCACCAGCACGGCCAGCGACCTCACGACAAGCCATGCGACTCGTGTGAGGCCGAGCGGGTCGGCAAGCCAGGGGTGGTAGCCCCACCCCTTCCAGAAGTCGGCGATGGCGTGAGCGACGTTGCCGGCGTACCGAACTGGATGGTGCGTGATCAGGTAGATGTCGATGCTCATGAACGTGCGCGAGAGCCGTGGAAGGGTCTGACCGGTGCGACGCATCAGCGCGCCGTCGATGCGCCAGATGAGATCGATGGTGCGACCATGGTGGGCGGCGCGGGCGGCAACGTAGATGTCGCGGACCGTGGCGAACCTGCTCGGCGCGTCCTGCATGTAGGCGCCGGTCTTGTTGGTGAGTCCGAGACCGGCCAGGGCAGTCGGCGCGAACGTGTCGAAACGGACCTGGTTGAAGGCGCACCAGCCGAGATACGGCAACAAGGCCGGCAGCAGAAACAGGACCAGGGCTCTTCTGCGACCAGGAAGCCAGACAAGCAGCGGCACGGCGAACACCAGCGGTACCAGGACATAGACGGGCCTGGTCAGGGCAAGGAGCCCGCAGCAGGCGCCCAGCAGGGCAAGTCTGCGCTTGAGGCAGCGCGTGCGGTCCATCCACAGCCAGACCATCAGCGCAGCCGCCATGGTGACCAGGAACGTGGCCAGCGTTTCGGTGAGGACATGGGCCTCATAGAAGACCTGCATGAGGTTGAGGCCGTAGAGGGCACTCGCCGCGGCCGCGGCAAGCGCGTTGCGCGAAAGCGTCCAGACCATCCAGAACACCGCCGCCGTCACCAGCAGGCCGAGGAGCATCTGCGCGGCTCGGATCGCCTGGGCGTTCCTGCCCAGCAGCAGGATGAACACGGGGTAGACAGGCGTCCGCTCGCCCGTGTCGCCGGAGAGATCGAGGCGTGCTATCCGGCCGGCCAGCCGCAGGTAGCCGCGCGTATCGGGCGCGGTCAGCGGGCGGGTAGTGGCCACGACGCCGACCCGAAGGCACGCACTAGCGACGAGGACGACGATGAGCCAGGTCCGCCACGACCCGCGGCCGAGACTCAGGCCTGTTGCGTTCTCCATGCAGCAGTACTTAACAGCGGCGGCTGAGACGAGGCTGACGTCGAGCTGACAACTGGCTGAGACGGCGCCGCGAATGGCGTCGCGGATGGCGCTGCGAATGGCGTCGCGGATGGCGCCGCGAATGGCGCCGCGGATGGCGTTGCGAATGGCGTCGCGGAGGTGCGCGCGCCGGGTCGCTGGGTCCTTCGGGCGCAGCGCCTTAGCGGCTCGCTGCCGAGAGCGGCCGTCGCGCCGTGGGCCTCTCAGCGCAGGTAGCGCCGGCCCCCGGCGAACTCGCGCGCGTAAGGTTGCACCGAGAGCGCCGTGATGGTCACCGTGCGCCCCGTGGCCGGCGAGTGGATCATGTCTCCTTTGCCGATGTAGATGCCGACATGGTGGATCCGTCCGGCGGCATCGCGGAAGAAGACGAGATCGCCCGGCCGCAGCGCCGCCCGCGCGCCGACCTTTCTGCCTCTGGCGAACTGCGCGGCGGCGTCGCGGGGCAGCTGGATGCCGAAGGCCCGATAGAGCGTGTAGGTGAAGCCTGAGCAGTCGAAGCCGAAGCCCGACGTCCCGGCCCAGAGGTAGCTCAGCCCGCGGAATCGGCGTGCCTCGGCCACGAGCGCGGCGCCGGTCGGCGTCGGCCAGGCCGTCTCGTCGGCGTGCACCCGGACCGCGCGGCGCCGCAGAAAGAGCTCGCGACCGTCGAGCAAGACCACCTCGACGCTGCTCGACGTCCAGCTCAGCGCGGGCAGCGTCGTGGCGTAGGACATGACGATGGCGGGAGGTCCCTGAAAGCCGGATGTCTGCCACAGACCCGCCGTCGGCTGCCTGATGACGGCGACGCCGGCCGCCACGGAGGGCGGCGTCGCCGTGAGCTGGACGCTCCTGACCCAGCCGAGGTAGCCGGACGAGCTCGCCGGCGTCGTCTGGTCCGGCACGGCGATCTTCGACCAAGTCCCCGATTCGGCGAGCAGGAGCACACTCTCGCCGTAGAGCGCCTGCGTCTCGAGCTTGCCCACGAGCCAGCGCTTCTGGCGGACCGTCATGCCCTTGATCCAGGCGCCAGGGTCGGCCGGACAGGAAAGTGCCGGGGCGTCGAGTTTGCGAGCGAGTCCGGGTCTTGTCCACAAGGTGGCGACCGAGACCGCGATCCAGCGGGTCGGCGGCTGGGACTGTGCCGACGCGCTCGGTGAGAAGGCCGCGCCTGCGGCTCCCACGGCGAGTACGAGAACGATCAGCACTACGCCGCGCCGCAGCGGCCGGGAAGCCCGTGCCCGTGCCCGCGCCTCGAATCCCTGCCGGCAAGCCGGCTGTTGCCGTTGCACGCCGCCTCCGTCCCTCGGTGTAGAAGTCGCGCACGCCTGAGGCGCTGACGGCCATGATAGTGGCAGAAGCGTTGCGCGCGCGACGTTGGCCGGCCCCGGCATCCCCCCAGCGGCGACAACNNAAGTCGCCGCTTCCCGGGGGATCGTTCTTCGCCGCCGACGGCTACCGCACGATCAGCAGCCGCGAGCCGGCCTTGGTCTGGTGATTGCCGGCCAGGTCTCTGGCCAGCACGCGATAGTGGTAGGTGCCGCGACGCAGCGTGCAACGGAAGCGCGCCACCAGCACCTTGTTCGTGGGCCGCTGGCCGAGGCGCAGGGTCTTGACGACCTTGCCGTGGAGGTTACGGACCACTACGGTCACCGTGGCTTTGGGACTCAGGCGCTCGCGCACGATCATCTTCAGGGCGGCGGTGTGGTTGCGGGCAACGACGGCGTTACCCAGAGCCTGGGTGACCGGTGCCTGGGTGTCGACCCACACGGTCAGGACGATGGGCCCGATCACACTGCCGTCCGCGCTGTTCGCGAACTTCAGATAGACGGTCTTCGGTCCGTCGCCGGCGGGCATCTGGATGGTGCTCGTCTGATCCAGGGTGAGCCAGCCATCCGAGGCCCAGGTGGCGCCGTTGTCCAGCGAGTAGTTCCACTCGTCAAAAACACCGAGACCCTGGAAGGCCGAGAGCAGCAGGTCGAGCACNNCGTAGATGTCGGCGTTGCCGGCGCCGTTGCGATAGTCCTCCCAGGCCACCAGGCTGCCGCTGATCGTGGGGTCGACCTGATCGCCGTCGGCGGTGCAGACGGCGAACTCGCCCGAGCCGTCGCAGCCCAGCGGGGGACTCGACACGCGGTGGGCAGCCCGCGTGAGGCCGGAGTCGGCAAACTGCCAGAGGTCGACGCCGTAGATGTCGGAGTCGCCGTCGCGGTCGTCCTGCCAGACGACGGTCGTGCCGAAGATCGCCGGATGGGTCTGATCGCCGTCGGCGGTGCAGACGGCGATCTCGGCCGGCAGGCCACAACCGACGCGGCTGCTCAGGAGGGCGCTCGTCTGCTCGCCGGCGCCGGCGCCGGAGCCCGGCACCTGCGCAAGGTCGGCGCCGTAGATGTCCCAGTTGCCGCTGCGGTCGTCCTGCCAGACGACGATGTCGCCGCTGATGGCGGGGTTGCTCTGGTCGCCGTCGGCGGTGCAGATGGCGAACACCTGCTGGGTCTTGCGATTGTAGCCGTAGATGTGCGAGGCGCCGCCCGCGATATCGGTGAACACGACGTAGTCGCCGTCGGCCGCCACCTGCCGGCCGGGATCGCTGCCGATGGCGAATTGCGACGGCGTGAGGCTGGGGTCGAAGCCGGTCACTACCGGGTCCGTGCCGCTCAAGTCGGTCCAGAAGACCGCGCCGTTGGTGACCGCGGGCGCCACGAGGTCGCCGGCGGCGCTGGCGACGGGCGACTCCTGCTGGGCATCCAGACTGAAGGCGTAGATGGCGGCGGCGCCGTTGCGGCCGTCCGACCAGACCACGGTGCTGCCGTCGGTGCGCGGGTCGGCCTTCTGGGCGGTCGACACGGCAACGGGAAACTCAGTCACGGTCACCTGAGTGTCGTGACATTGCAGTCCCGGGGCGGCCATCGCCGGCGCGGCGAACAGACAGGCCAGCAGCGCCACCGCGAGCGCCAGCAGCGCCGTGCTGCAGGCCGCTTGCCGAGGCCGGGACTTGGGTTGAGTGTTCATGGACGGACCTCCCCTTCGCGACTTTTGGTACGAACTTCATCGGCAGGCCCGGGCACGGCAGTAGAACGTTCGTCTAGATTCTTTAGCCCAGCCTGAGAACACTTCTGGGCAAGGTTGCGTCTAGAGATCGGCGAAGTGGGCAAGAGGGAGCGTCGGCGGGACGTCGGCAGGGTCGTCGGCAGGACGGGGCTCCGGGTACGCTTCTCAAGCGGCTCGCCGGAGCCCGCGAGAGGGGGGATCCTCTGGCAGTCAGCTTCGTCAGCTTCGCCACGTCGGCTCTCTGCCGCGACGCTTGGGTCCGCGCTCGCCTACGTTCGCGCCACACCCAGGTGCCGGGCCGTGAACTCGAGGGCGGCCGGCTCGAAAGTCCTCCAGCAGACGTAGTCGTGACCTCCGGGGCCAAACTGGAAGTGGGCGCCGGCCGGTAGCCCGTCGCAGAGGTCACGCACGTAGGGGTAGAAGGGGTCGGCCGTGCCGCACTCCACGAGCAGCGGCGTGCCGGCCAGCAGCGCCGCGTGGCCGATGACGTCGTGGGCGGCAAAGTCGGCGGCGCTGTCGAAGGCGTCGCGTGGGCCTTCCATCATGGCCGCATAGCTCGGCCAGACCGCCGGGCTTGTGGCGACCACGGCGGCGAAGAGCCGGCGGTAGGTCTCGGTGGCCAGCAGCACGCCGTAGCCGCCCATCGACCAGCCCATGGCGGCGCGGCGCGAGCGGCTGCCGCCCAGGTGGTAGCGACGCTCGCAGAGCGGGATGAACTCCTCGATCAGCATGGCCATGCGGTCTTCGCCGCCGACGCGGTGGTGCCAGTAGCTCTGGCCGCCGTCGATCGCGGCCAGGGCGAAGGGTTTGCCCGTGCTCTTCACCGCCTCGTCGAGATAGTCGGCGAAGGGCAGCTGCGCGCCGAGGATCGACCGCGGACCACCGCCGCGACCGGGCAGACAGAAGCACACCGGCAGCGGCTCGCCGGCCCTTGCGCCCGCCGGCCAGGCAATGCCGTAGGCCACCTCCTTGCCAAGGACGCGCGAGTGGAAGCTGCGGTAGACGACTGTGGCTGCCTGGTGCGTCGGGACAAGACCGTGCTCGGAGTGTGTCAGGAGATGCTTGACCTCACCGACGATGCGGCCGCGCTCCACGGCCGCGCCGGCCGCCAGCGCGGCGCACACGCCGGCGCCGCCGAGCAGCAGCTCGCGCCGGGTGAGCACTGAGGGAGGTCTGCGGGCGGCCCGGTAGCGCCGCATCTGGGAGGGGCGCGACGTTGGCGGCGGCTCCGGCGGTCTCATGGCGCCATCCTACCCCTGTCCGGCCGGCTCAGGTCGGCTCAGGACCAGCCGACTCACCGTCCGCATCGCAGGCGAGCCGCGTCAGGCTTCTGCGACCGGCAGCGCTGCCGCCAGCTCGCCACGCAACTTCCCGATCGTCGCCTTAAACGGCGGCAGCGGCCTTACGAGCGCAGCCAGACTCGAGTTCCACTGGCGCGCCGCTTCTGCCAGAACGCCGCTGGAGAAGAAGTCATCCGCCGATCGATAGGTCACTCCTCTGACCTCGCACTTGGTCGGCAGAATCGCGATAGCCGCCTCAAGATCGAGCTGTCGCACAGGCTGGCGCAAGAGGCGCCACAGGTCGTAGTAGTCGCGGGCACAGTTGCGCGGCCAGCGCCCTTGCTCGAGCCGCTTCTCAGCCTGCCGCAGCGTACGGAGCTTCTCGGCGACTATCTCCTCAAGCGAGTAGCAGCACAGGGTCGCCTCGAGCTCCTCGTCGTAGCCGTGGAGAAGAACGCGGGGCTCCACGGGCAGCATCACGGGTTCGTCCGTCGTGATCTCCAGTTTGATCGCACAGAGGGGAGTGCGCTGCCACGGGAACTGCACGAGCACCCGAAAAGCTTCTTGGTCGCCGGGATGGCCCCGGAGCTCCGGCAGTCGTGACGAGCTCACGGAGAACGGACCTTGCTCCTCGAGGCGACGACCGGCCTCTGCCGCTACGACCGCTACTCGGCGCGCAAGCTCGTCGCCACGCGGCCCAGCCACTGCCGTGAAGTCGAGATCCACGGAGAAACGATAGTCGCCGAAGTAGGCCTTCTTCAGCGCCGTCCCGCCCTTGAAGACGAGAACATCCGCGAGCTCGGCGCCGCGATAGATCGAGGCGAGGACATGGCCCAGGGCGAAGTCCTTCTCGACCACGTCCAGCGGCACCCCCTGGCGCTGCGCCTCGCCACGAAGCCGATCGCGCAGGGGCCTCAGCGGGTCACTCATGCGATGCGGACTCTGCCTGATTGAGAATCAGCATCCAGCGCCGATCGTGGCCGCCTCTGCGCGGGCGTCCCGGATCGAGTGGGCTGTACGCCAAGGCCGGCAGATCGAGCAACGGTCTCAGCTCAGCGCCGGCAACGCCACAACGATCCAGGGCCCACCCGAGTCGCTTCGCCGCCGCGATCGAACCGTACCGAAGAGCGTAGTCGACGAGCTTTGGCAGGTCGAGCTTGCCAAGGGCACGATCCAGAATCGCGATGCCCTCGCCAATGCCACCGAAGCGAGACGGCATCGCAAACAGGTCCAGGACCGTGCGCTCGCGATCGGTGATCGAGGCGCGGAAGCGCTGCTCGAACCACGCCCACTCAAGACCGATGTCATAGCGCCTCTCGCTCACCGTGACGAACTGGCATTCGATGCCGGCCACGCGCCACACGTGGCGCCCCTTGCCGCTTCCGGCGCCACGCATGCTCGGCGTGACTACCTTCCTGGGCGTGATGAGCGTCACGATGACCGGCACTTGGTCGGTGAAGTCGTGATAGGCAAGGGCCGACCAGTGAGCGAGCGCGGAGGGGCTCACCAGGGCCCTCGCGAGGACCGGCGCCGGCACGTCGACGCCGCCGGGCAGCTGCCCGGTGCCGGCGTAGAGTCCGCGGCGCAGCCGAATGATCCAGCCGGCGTCGGAAAGCATCTTGAGCAGGTAAGGAACACGGGTTGGCGCAACGCCGGCCGGCGCCAGGCGCACTGCGTCTTGCGTGCCGAAGATATAGAGGCCAGCGGTCGCCAGTGCCTGCGCCAAGGCGACACCCTCGGAAACGCCGTACTGGCTCGGGAGCCTGCCGTCCATGTGTGCGATTGTACTGCGCTATTTTGGTCTAAGCAAATGTACGCAGTAGAATCGCACACATGATCATCTTGAGTGTGGCGTGCTGGACGAGCCTCAGACGTGCGCGATTGTGCTGCACAGTGTGGCTATTCGAAGGGCGATTCTGCGCTCTGGTGCCGGACCGTGCCGAGCTGTGGCGTGGCGTTTCGTCAGCAGGATGTCGGCGGTCGCGTGTCGGTCGAGCCCCGACAGTGCCCGACGGACTCCAGGGTCGGCGTCCATCGTGGCCTCCGGGCAGACGGTGTTAGAAGCACCGTCGGCTTCGACCTCTCTGCACCGCCTTTCTTGGGCACGGTCGATCTCGTGGAAGCAATCTCTAGGCGGGAGTAGGGGCGGGATCGGGGAGCTGTGGAGCGTCGACCTTCTCGACCGGTTTCCTTCAGGTCGCAGGTGCTCGCCTTTTCAACTCTTACCGCGGCGCCGTGGTCGGTTCGCGTCGACCTCGAGACGGGAGAGATCGAACGTTGGGTATGTGTTCATTCATATCTGAGCGCCATCGTCGGCTCGACCGAAGAGGCCTGCACCGCCGGGCCGATGCCAGCGAGAACGCCTACGGCGACGGCCACACCAAGTCCGAGGCTCACGGTGAGCACCGAGAACACCGGCGTTACGCTCAACGCTGAGCCGCCAATGTAGGCGCCGGCGATGCCTACGCCCAAACCGAGGATGCCGCCGATCACGCTGATGACGACCGCGTACACGAGAAACTGCACGACCACGTCGCGACGGGTGGCGCCCACAGCGCGCCGCACACCGATCTCGCGGGTGCGCTCGCGCACCGTCACGAGCATCACGTTGGCCACGCCGATGCCGCCCACGACGAGGCTGATCGCGGCAATGGCTTCCATCTCCTTGGTGAGCGTCTTTGAGCTCGAGGACACCGCCGAGGCGATCGAGCTGGCGTTGACGATCTGAAAGTCGTCCTGCTCGGAGGAGGTCAGCTTGTGGGCGGCACGAAGCGTGCTCTCGACCGCCGCCTGGAAGCTGTTGACCGCGTTGGGCTGGGCCTGCACGCGGATCTCCGAGATATCGGGGTGAAAGCCCACCAGGTGTCCCTCGATCGAGCCCAGGGGCACGACTACGCTCGAGTCCACCGAGCCGAAGCTGATGCCGCCTTGCGAGGCCAGCACGCCGATCACCTGGAACTGCACGCCGCCGACGTTGATCGTCTGACCTACAGCCTGCAGGGCCGTGAGGTTGAGGTCGCTCAGCACGGTCGAACCGAGCACCGCTACTGGCAAGCTGTGAGCTGAGTCGAAGGCACTGAAGAACGTGCCGGCGGCAATCGTGAGGTGGTCGATCGCCTGGATCTGCGGCGAGGTGCCGCTGATCGTCTCGGTGGCACTGCTGGCGCCGACCGTCACGGTGGCGTTCGTGGTGACCGACGTGACGGTCGCCTTGACGCCCGGCGTTGAGTTGATGGCGGCCAGGTCGCTCGCGGTCAGCGCCGTGGCGTTCGACGAGAAGCGGCTGGTCTGCACGGTGATTGTGTCGGAGCCGAAGGAGTTGAAGTTGTTCTCCACTGCGCGCGTCGAGCCATTGCCGATCGAGGTCAAAGCGACTACCGCCCCAACACCGATGACGACGCCGAGAATGGTCAACACAGCGCGCAGCGGGTTGACGCGCAGGCTTGAGAGCGCCAGGCGCAGCGACTCTAGGGCGACGATCATTGGCCGCCGCCGGCCGCTGGAAAGCCTCCCGAGCCACCGCCCGCGCCGGGGAAGCCACCGCTCGCGCCGGGGAAGCTGCCGCCGCCCAGGCCGGTGCCGGTGCCGGTGCTGGTGCTGGTGCTGGTGGAGCTCTTTGCCGAGTTGGTGTACTGACCGGTGACTACCACTTCGCCGGCGGTGAGTCCGCTCGTGATTTGAGTGAGCGACGACGTCGCCATGCCCGTGGTCACCTGGCGATAGACCGGCTTGCCGCTCGACATCACGCGCACGAACGTCGACGACGAGCTGCCGCTGATGGCGCTCGTCGGCACCACCAGCACGTTGCTGCGCTTGGCGATCGTCACGACCAGCGTGCCGGTCATGCCCGACTTGGCAAGGCTCGGCAGCCCGTGCGGCGCAAGATCGACCGTGTACTCGACGGTGTTCGACGAGCTGGCAGTAGTCGAGCTCGACGAGGAGGTCGGCTCGCTGGCGATCGACGTGATCGTCGCGGTGAACGGGTCGCTTGTCGCGCCGTTGATCGTCAGGGTGGCCTTCTGTCCCACCTTCAACGCGGAAATGTCGGCCTGGGCAACGGGAGCCTGCGCGATCAGATCCCGGGGATAGTAGATGGTCGCCAAGGCGGTGCTGCTGCCCACCCTGCTGCCCAAACCGACACTCCACGATTCGATGGCGGCGCCCTTGGGCACCCAGATAAAGCGCGACGTGGTGATCTTGCCGGTCTTGCTCACACCCTGATGGGACTGCCATTTCTTGAGGGCGGTCTTGGTCGTCGTGCCGAACTTGCCGTTGACGCTGCCGCTGAAGTAGCCGGCCGCCTTGAGGGCACGCTGCAGCGTCGCGACGTTGGTCTTCTGGGTGCCCGAGGAGAGGCTGGTGGAGAGCGTCTTGTACAGCGGCGTGGTGCTCACGTAGGCGAAGATGGGCTTGCCGGAGATCGTGAGCAGACGCTCCAGAGTGTGGGGCGTGGCGCCAGCGGCGAGCGCGATGTGCGTCACCACGCCGCTCGCGGCACTCGAGGTGGTCGAGCTGCCGCTAGTCGACGAGCTGCCGCTAGTCAACGAGCTGCCGCTGCCGGTCGACGAGCCGCCGCCGGTGCTGCCGGTGCCTGCCAAGGAGGTCGACCGGGAAGAGGGCCTGCCGCTTCTCGTGGGGGTCGGCTTGGGCGTGACCTTGAAGCTGTTGACGCTGGTGGCCGTGCCCGCGAGAGTGGTGACCGCGATCTTGCCGCTGGTGGCGCCTCTAGGAACGGTGGCAGTGATCTTCGTGGCGCTGTTCACGGTGAACGTGGCGGCGACGTTGTTGAAGGTGACCTTGGTGGCCCCGCTGAAGTCGGTCCCGGCCAGGATGATGGTGCCGCCCACTGGGCCCGAGGTCGGCTTGAAGCTCGTCAGTGTGGGTGTCGTCGTCGCGGTTGGGGTCGGTGTCGGTGTCGCTGTGTCGTCGGCGACGACTGTCCTGTCGGTAAGGATCGCCCTCGCGGTGAAGAACGTCGAACCTGTGCCACTCGTGATGCTGGTGGTGCTCGTCGTGCCGCTGCTGGTGCTCGAACTCGATGAGCTGCTCGTCGAAGTGCTTACGCCACTGAGTGAGATCGTCATGGCGTCCTGAGCGTCGGCTAGAGTGAAATCGTCCTGCACTGAGTCGGCGATGGTGCCGGTGGTCGCCCTTGAGGTCAAATAGTGGACGGTCGCCGACTTGTTGCGGTTCAGCAGCAACAGCGTGGCCGTGACGGTCGCCGCAACGACGACCACGGCGATCACGGCGATGAGCCACCAGCGGCGCTTGCCATTCTTCATCGGTTCTCGACTCCTTCGTATTGCCGCTGTGTCACGGATTCCTTGTGCGCGTGGCCGGCGCCGCTCATTGCCCGCCCACTGGGGCGGCTGGCGGATTTCCGGACGGCGCCGCGCCACCTTGCGGGAAGCCCTGTCCGCTCGGCTGGCCGCTGCCCCCGCCGGGAAAGCCGCCCGTGAACGTGCGCGTGTAGATGACGCTCTCGCCGACGCTCAGGCCCGAGGTGATCTCGGACTCGGTCTGGTTGTGCTGGCCGACCATGACGCTCTGGGTCTGCGTCTTGCCGTTCGCGAGCAACTGCACTGTCGCGTTGCTGCCGCTGCCCTTGATCGCCGCCGTAGCAACGATGAGCACATTGCTGGCCAGCACCTTCAGCTGGATCTGGGCGATGCCGATGTACTTGGCGGTGACTCCCGCCGGCAGCTTGGCGATGGTGATGGTCGCGGTCACCGAACCGCTGCTACCCTGCTTCACCGAAGTCACCGTTCCCTGCGCCGTCTTGCCGCCGCGGAACGCGGCTTGGCCGCCGGTGCCCTGAGCGCCCTGGCTGTTCTGACTCTGACCAGACTGACCTGCCGGAGGGGTGAAGCCTTGTCCGCTCTGGCCTTGACTAGCCCCGCTCGGCAGCTGCACAAAGGTTAGCGTGACCGGCTGGCCGGCCGCGACCTGCGACGCGTTCTGGCCAGCCACTTGGACTACGCCGGTGGCCTTGCTCTTTGTTGAGGTGAGCTGCACCCTGCCGGTCACGGTCTCGACCAGGTTCCCCCTGCGCACCGTGGCCAAGACCTGGACGGTGCGGCCGCTGGTCTTGGCGGCGGCCTTACTGGAGCCGGAACTGCCGCAGCCGGCCACGAGCGCCACCGCCACGAGCGCCAGCGCGACACAGGCGCCGAGTACGGCGGCGCGGCGCGGCGTCACTTGCCGCATGCTGAAAACCATCATAGCGATCCCTCCATCGCGGATTCGTCGTGCAGTCGGCCGCCGCTTAACACGAGCCGTCTGTCGGCGTGCGCGGCAACGTCTTGTTCGTGGGTGATCATG
>PMKK01000157.1 GCA_003157715.1 Actinomycetota bacterium | reverse complement strand
GCGCGGCGTGGCGACCACGCACGAGACTGCCCCCAGCACCTCGCGGATCGACCGCGCGAGGCCATCGAGTACCGCCTGCTCGCCGGGCGCGGCGAGGGCCGCTGAGAGCGGTCCGGCGACATCGCGCAGGGCGTCGCGCAGCGCCGCCAGATCGTCGCGTCCCGAGCGCGACGCGGCGCGCAGCGAGGTGTTGTGCAGCGCCACCGCGGCCTGACCGGCCACCGCCTGGCAGAGTCGCAGCTCCTGACGGCCGTACCGCCGGGCGCGCCGGGCGTCGCTGGCTTCGAGCAAGCCGATCGCCTCGCCGCGGTACACCAGCGGGAGCATGAGCAGGCTGCGGTCGCCGCCGGCGCGCAGGCTGGCGACCTCGGCCGCGTCGGCGTGCGGGTCGTCGATGTTGACCATCGCCGCGGTGTGCTCGTCGAGCACCTTGCGCGTGAGCGGGTACTGGCGCACGTCGTAGGTCTCCGTGTCCGGCAGGCGCTTGCCGGTCGCGTCGTACTCGGCCAAGGCGCGCACCAGCCGGAGCTCGCGGTCGTAGGTCGACACCGCGCAGAAGTCGCAATCGAGCAGATGCGTGACGCGGCGCGCGATCTCGGCCAGCAGCGGCTGCAGGTCGACCTCGCTGGCCACGGCGATCGAGGTCTCGACGATGGTATCGAGCTCGCGCTCGCGGGCGCGCCGGGCGGCGAGCTGCGAGCTGCCGCCGATCGCCCGGGCGAGCTCCTCGATGTCGTCGACGGCGATCCGCCGGTGGCCGCCGGCGGTGCGCGTGCAGGGCAGAAATCCCGTCGCCGTCCAGCGACGGATGGTCACCGGGGACACGCCGAGCCGCCGGGCGGCGCGCTGGACGTTCAGATAGGCGCTCATGTCCGGCAACCTATCCGGCGCCGTGACGGTGGTCAAGTTCGAGCAGCTTCCAAACCAGATAGTGAGCAAGTTCGAACAAGGAATCGGCCTGTCTGTTTGCCGCGATAGCTGGGAGAATCCCGTCACTATCGGTGACCGGGGAAGAACCATCCGAGCAAGTTTCGGTCGCCTCATCGATAAGTTCGAAAGCTCCGGCCGGTCGGCTCGGATAAGCGAAAGGGTGATGGACATGCGGGTCCTGCAACTTGGTGTCGGTTCGGTAGGCGAAGTGTCGGCGCGCACCATGGCCCCCGACCCCGACGTGAGCTGCGTCGTGCTGGCCGACGTGAACGAGAAGCGCCTTGCCGAGGTGGCCGCCAAGCTGCCGGCGGGCAAGGTCGAGACGCTGCTGCTCGACGCCACCGACAAGGAGGCTCTGGTTCATGCGCTGGCCGGCGTCGACCTGTGCTTCAACGCGCTGATCCCCGAGTGGAACCTCGACATCATGGCCGCCTGCCTCGAGACCGGTACCAACTACATCGACATGGCCGCCGCCGGGCCCCGCGACGTCGTGGGCACGGCCGACGTCGACGAAGAGATCGCCCTCGACGCCGAGTTCAAGAAGAAGGGCCTCACGGCGCTCGTCTTCTTCGGCATCGACCCAGGGGCGAGCGACGTGTTCGCCCGCGCGCTCTACGACCAGTTCGACACCGTCGAACGCCTTACGGTGCTCGACGGCGACAACAGCTCGGCCGACGGCGTCGACTTCGCGCCGAGCTTCTCGCCGACGACCATGGTCGAGGAGTGTCTCATCCTGCCGCCGCACGCCTTCGAGAACGGCAAGAAGATCCGCCGCACGTCGCTCACTACGTCTCGCGAGTTCGACTTTCCGGCGCCGGTCGGCAAGCTCAAGGTGTGGAACGTCGACCACGAAGAAGCTCAGCTCATGCCCATGTTCCTGAGCGGCAAGGGCCTGCGCGACGCCGACTTCTTCATCGCCCTCGACGACCAGTGGGTCAACCTGCTGCTCACCTGGCGCAAGCTCGGCTTCGACCACAACAAGGAGATCGAGTTCGGGGGCGCGAGCTTCCGGCCGCTCGACCTGCTCGTCAGCCGGCTGCCAAAGTCGGTCGACCTGATCGGCCGCATGCACGGCGCGGTGTGCGTCGGGGCGCTCGCCGACGGCACCATCGCCGGCAAGCGGGTGCGCCGCTACATGTACCAGATCACCTCGCACGACGAAGCCTTCCGCACGATGGGCGTGCAGGGCACCGGCTACCAGACCGGCATCCCGGCGGCCTGTGGCGCGCTGCTGCTGGCCAAGGGCATCGTCAGGACGCCCGGCGTCTTCGCGCCCGAGCAGATCGAGCCGGCGCCGTTCCTCGATCTCATGACCAAACACGGCACGCCGTGGGGAGTGGTAGACCTGCCGCTCGACTAGACAGAGAATCAGAAAGGCCTGCCGGCGCCGATCTTCTGGGGGGAAGCGACAGATGACCGAGCAACTGCGCACCGTCAACATCCGGCTGTTCGCCGTGGTGGCGATGATCTTCATCTTCGTGTCGTCGGGCGCCTTCGGCATCGAGGACATGGTCTCGTCGTCGGGACCGGGGCTCACGCTCCTGATGCTGCTGGCCCTGCCCGTCTTCTGGGCGATGCCCATGGCGATGGTCTGCTCCGAGCTGGGCTCGGCGCTGCCCGAAGAGGGCGGTTACTACGCCTGGACGAGGCGCGCCATGGGCGAGTTCTGGGGTTTTCAGTGCGGCTGGTGGTCGTGGACCTGCCAGTGGGTCGACTCGGCCGTCTACATCGCCCTGGTCCAGGGGTACGTGGCCAACTGGTGGCCGCAGCTGAACGGCTGGGAGATCTGGGGTATCGGCGCCGTGCTCATCGCCGTCTTCGCCTACACCAACATCCGCGGTCTCAACATCATCGCCCTGAGCTCGGTCGTGTTCACGGTCGTCATCGTAGCGCCGTTCCTCGTTGAGATCGTGCTGGGTCTCGCCAAATGGCATGGTTCACCGCTGCAGCCCTTCGTGCCGCACGGTCAGTCGATCTTCAGCAGCCTCAACTACGGTCTCGCGATCGGCGTGTGGATGTACTCAGGGTACGACTCCATGTCGACCATCGCCGGCGAGGTCAACAACCCACGCAAGCTCATCCCACGGGGGCTCATGATCGCCATGCCGATCGTCGTCGCGCTGTACTTCCTGCCGACCCTCGCCGGCCTGGCCGGCGTGGGCAAGTGGGACCAGTGGGCCACCACCGGCGGCATCTCGTTCGTCGAGATCGCCAAGTCGCTCGGCGGCCCGGTCCTGGGGTACGCCATGCTGGGAGTCGCCGTGATCAGCAACATGGCGCTCTATCAGGACTACCTCACCTCGGGTTCGCGGCCGGCCTACGCCATGGCCGAGGACAAGCTGCTGCCCAAGGTGCTCACCAGGGCGCACCCCCGGTTCGGCACGCCCTGGATCTCGATCCTGTTCCTGGCGGGCCTCAACCTCGTGCTCATCATCGGCACGTTCGCCAACCTGGTCGTGATCGACGTCTTTCTCAACATGCTCTACTATCTGCTGATCTTCGTGGCCGCCATCCGTCTGCGCCAGAAGGAGCCCGGGCTCGAACGGCCCTTCCGCATCTGGGGCGGCACGGCGACGCTCGCGGCGATCTGCGTGCCGGCGATCTTCATCGCCCTGCTGACGCTCTACACCAACGCGACCGACACGAGCACCAAGATCTTCGGTCACAACTCCTTCGCGCTCTTCGGCTGGCACTTCGGCTGGTATGGCATCGGCGGCGTGATCGCGATGCTCGCCGGGCCCGTGGCCTACCTGATCTTCAAGGGCACCCTGGGGGGGCGTCCGCTCGATCCCGTGCCGGTCACTGAGCCGCTCGACGCCGCCTGACCCGAGACGCAGCCGCTCCGCAAGCCGGACCTTGACCCTTCAGCGCCCACGGTGCTACGTTTTTCGGCAGTGTAACCAGCCGGTTGGTTATGGCTCCGCGGTGACCGCGAAGGTAGCGAGCGAGGGCAAGAGGGGGTAGGAGATGGCTACGATGAGCGCCGGTAGTGCGATACCGAAGGAGCTCGCGGACACGACCAACCTGATCGCTGGCGCCTGGGTCGGCGCGCGCTCAGGGAAGCGGTTCGACGTGAGAAGCCCGGCTACCGGCGAGCTGCTGGCGGAGGTGCCGAGCTGCGCGGCCGCCGACGTCGATGCCGCGGTCGCCGCGGCCAAAGCGGCCTGGCCGGAGTTCAAGGCGCGCCACGTCTACGAACGCGCCGCCATCGTGCTGAGAATGGCCGAGCTCATCAGGGAGCGAGCGGAGACCATCGCTCGCGTGCTGAGCGCGGAACAAGGCAAGCCCTACGCGACGGAGTCCCTGCCCGAGGTGCTGGAGGTGGCGCTCAACTTTCAGCTGGCCGCCGAAGACGTCGTGCGCATGGAGACCCCCGTGATCGCCATGCGCGACCCCTACAAGCGCGTGCTGACCTTTCGGGAGCCGTTCGGCGTCATGGCGGTGATCACCCCCTGGAACTTTCCCACGGTGATCCCGTCCGAGTATATCGGCCCAGGTCTCGCGGCAGGCAACACGATGGTCATGAAGCCGGCTTCGACGACGCCGCTCTCCATGATCCTCGTGGCGCGCTGCATCGAGGAGGCGCTGGAGGAGTCCGATCTGCCGCCGGGGATCTTCAACCTGGTCACCGGCCCCGGATCGGTGATCGGCGACCATCTCGTCTCGCACCCGGACGTCGACGTCATCGGGTTCACGGGCGAGACGGTGACCGGCGAATCGATCTGCGCCAAGGCCGGCATCAAGCAGACGCTCATGGAGCTCGGCGGCAACGGGCCGCAGATCGTCTGCCCCGACGCCGATCTCGAAGCGGCCGCGGCCGCGGCCGCCTTCGGCAGTTTCTTGAACGCGGGCCAGGTGTGCTGTGCCACCGAGCGGATCCTCGTTGAGCGCGGCGTCCACGACCGCTTCCTTGAACTGCTCCTCGAAGAGACCAGAAAGTGGCGCCTGGGGGATCCCTTCGACCCGGCGACGACCATGGGTCCGCTCAACAACGAACCCACCGCGGTCAAGACCGAGGAACACCTGGCCGACGCCACCGCCAAGGGCGCCGAGATCCTCATCGGGGGAGAGCGCGAATCCGGCAGGCCCACCGGCCTGTACTTTCCGCCCACGGTCATCGACGGTGTCCGGCGCGACATGTTGCTGAACCTCGAGGAGACCTTTGGGCCGGTGGCGCCGGTGATCGAGTACACGAGCGACGAGGAAGCGGTCGAGATCGCCAACGAGACCGGCTACGGCCTGCAGATGTCGGTCTTCACTTCGTCGGTCAAGCGGTGTTTCTGGTACGCCGACCGCCTGCGCACCGGCAACGTGGTCGTGAACGACACCACCGACTACTGGGAGGCCCACGAGCCCTTCGGTGGCGGCGGTGGCACGAAGAGCGGTCACGGCAGGCTGGGCGGTCGTTTCACGCTTGACGACGTGACCCATCTGAAGACGGTGGCGATCGACTTCAAGAAGGCTCTCTAGCAGACGGTGGCCACGTCGGATGAAGTTCCACTGAGTCGCCCGATCGAGGGCGCGGATCGTCCCGCGGTCGACGAGTCGTCCGAGCCGCTGACCGCCGGCGCTACAGACCTCGGCGCGGGCGAGCTCTTCGGGTTTCCCGTCGAGGACCCCGCGCTCTCGCTCTCTGAGACCGCGCAGCGTCTGCTCGACGCGTCCAAGCGGCTCCTGCTGCAAGGCGGCTTCGACGCGCTGCGCCTCGACGCGATCGCCGCCGAGGCCGGCAGGAACAAGGCCTCGATCAAGTACCACTTCGGGGACAAGGACGGGCTCATCCTGGCGGTGGCCGACTCCCTCGACTACGACCAGTGTCTGGCCCTGGCCAGGGAGACCGTCGGCGCCACGGGAGACGAGCGTCTCGAGCGCTACGTCACGGGTCAGACCCGCATGGCTGGCGATCTCGACGGGTTTCTCATGTTCTTCGACCTGCTGCCCCACGTCATCCGCGATGAGCGGCTGCGGTCAAAGGTCGCCGCCCTCTACGACTGGTACTACAAGATGAACGTCGAGTGGCTCGGACTGGCCGACCGAGTGACGGCCGAAAACCGGGAGCAGTACATCGCCTTCATGGCGCTCATGGTCGCGGTGGTCGACGGCCTGGCCATCCAGAACGCCCTTCAGCCACGAGGGTTCGATCTGGAGAAGGCGTTTCGCATACTCGAGTTCTTCCTCAAGAGCGGCCTTGACGGACTGCTCGCCTCACTCGACCAGAAACAGGAGACGCCCGCTTCGAGCGGCGCGGGCTGAGCCCGCGCCCGCGAGTCCAACCGCGTTGAAGTCGGTCCGTTGGGGGCATGGTCCCAGTGGCCGCCATGCACGTCCAGGCGGTCAACCGACACAAGGAGGGGCGCATGAGCGAATTGATGGTGCTGGGGTTCGACGACGAAGCCGCCGCCGACGCCTTCGGGTTCAAGCTGGCTCAGATGCAGAAGGACATGATCGTCCAGCTTCAGGACGCGGCCGAGGTGGTGCGCGACCCGGACGGCAAGCCGCACGTCAAGCACGACGCCCACCTGGTGGGTGCCGGCGCCATGGGCGGCGCCTTCTGGGGCATGCTGTTCGGTCTGCTGTTTTTCGTGCCGTTCCTCGGGCTTGCCATCGGCGCCGGCATGGGCGCCCTGTTCGGCAAGGTCGGCAAGACCGGCATCGACCAGCAAGTGCTGCAGCAGATGGGCGACGCGGTCCCGGCCGGCCAGGCCGGCTGGTTCATC
>PMKK01000133.1 GCA_003157715.1 Actinomycetota bacterium | reverse complement strand
AGTCGACGGCGAAGTCGCGGTCGGCGACCGCGTCCAGCTAGTTGGGCGCGAGCCGCTCGAAACCGAGCTCGGCGGCCACCGCCGCCCGGTCGAGATCGTAGTTCAGCCCCACGGCGGCGCCGGCGCCGAGCGGCAGCTCGAGGCAGGCGTCGAGAGCCACCGCGAACCTGTCGCGGTCGCGCTCGAGCATCCAGAACCAGGCCAGCAGGTGCTGGGCCAGCGACGTGACCTGGGCGTGCTGCAGGTGCGTGTAGGCCGGCAGCACCGTCTCGAGGTGCGGCTCGGCCCGAGCCAGCAGTAGCTTCTGCAGACGGCCCAGCACGTCGCGCTGACCGGCGATCACGCGGCGCAGATGGAGCCGCACGTCGGTCACCACCTGATCGTTGCGGCTGCGCGCCGTATGGAGCTTCGCGCCCGGCGCCCCGACGAGCTCGGTGAGCCGCCGCTCGATCGCCATGTGGACGTCCTCGTCGGCGTCGCGAGGCACGAAGACGCCGCTCTCGATCTCGCTGCCGACCCGGGCGAGGCCCTCCTCGATCGCCTGCAGCTCGGCGTCGGCGATCACGCCCGCGCGTCGCAGCGCGCGGGCGTGAGCCGCCGATCCTTCGATGTCTTCCGGCCACAGCCGCCAGTCGAGGGCAAGCGACGAGTTCAGCGCCACGAACGCCGCCGAGCGCTCCGTGGCGAACCGTCCGGAACGAGCCGTGGCCATGTTCCTAGACGCTTTCCTTGAGCGCGATCTCCTTGCCGACGCGCGCCCACATCTCGATGGGCAGGCCCCAGAGCTCGGTGAAGCCGGCGGCGGCGGTGTGCGAGAACTCGTCTTCCTTGGAGTAGGTGGCGAGCTTGTAGTTGTAGAGCGAGTAGGGGGACTGCCGGCCGTCGGCGGTGCAGCTGCCCTTGAAGAAGCGCAGCCTGATGGTGCCCGAGACACGCTCCTGGGTCGAGAACAGGAAGGCCTTGCAGGCTTCGGTCAGCGGATCGAACCACTGGCCTTCGTAGAGCATGTCGGCGAGCTTCGATTCGATGGTGCGCTTGAAGTGGATGAGGTCGCGGGTGAGCACCAGGTCTTCGAGCTCCTTGTGGGCGCAGATCAACGCCAGGGCCGCCGGCACCTCGTAGATCTCGCGACTCTTGATGCCCACGAGGCGGTTTTCGATCATGTCGACGCGGCCGAAGCCGTGGGCGCCGCCGATGGCGTCGATCGCCGCGATCAGCTCGACTAAGCCCATCTCCTTGCCATCGAGGCTTACCGGGACGCCGCGCTCAAAGCCGACCTCGACGAGCTGGGCCTTGTCGGGCGCCGCCTCTGGACTCACAGTGACCTCGAAGGCGTCCTCGGGCGGCGCGACCCAGGGGTCCTCGAGCAGGCCGCACTCGTTGGTGCGTCCCCAAAGGTTCTCGTCGATCGAGTAGGGGCTCTTCTTGGTGAGCGACACGGGCAGCTTGCGGGCGGCGCAGAAGTCGAGCAGCTCCTCGCGGCTCATGCCCCAGTCGCGGGCCGGCGCGAGACACTCGAGATGCGGGTCCTGGCTTTTCACGCCGATCTCGACGCGCACCTGGTCGTTGCCCTTACCGGTACAGCCGTGAGCGACCGCCGCGGCGTCGTACTTATGAGCCGTCTCGACCAGCTTCTTGGCGATCAGCGGGCGCGAGAGGGCGCTTACCAGCGGGTACTTCTCTTCGTAGAGCGCGTTGGCCATGAGGGCCGGCAGCACGTAGTGCTGAGCGAACTCCTCTTTGGCGTCGACGACCACTGCATCGATCGCGCCGGCGCCCTTGGCGCGCTCCATGAGTGTCTCGATACCGGTCACGCGGCCGGCGTCGACGAGCATGGCCACGACGTCGTAGCCGTGGCGTTCCTTCAGATACGGGATCATGGCGGTGGTATCGAGGCCGCCCGAGTACGCTAGGACAACAGTCTTGTTCACAATGCTCCCTTTCGAGGTTCGAAGCTGTTCGAGGTCGCGAAAAGACGGCTCGCGACTGACGTGCTGGCGTGCGCGCGAGAGAGGGTGCCTGCGCGCTAGGCCTCTCGGAGACGATCGACGTAGCGTTGCATCTCGGCCGCCGTGTCCGCGTCTTTGAGGATGATGAGGAAGGTGTCGTCGCCGGCCAGCGTGCCGACCACGTCCGAGTGATTCAGGTTGTCGATCTGGCGGGCGACGGTCGAGGCCGTGCCGATCTCGCAGCGCACCACGACCATGTTCTGGGCGATCGCCGTGGAGCGCGCGAAGTCGCGCAGCACGTGGCCGGCGGCCTGCTCGGGGTCTTTGGGGCGCTCGCGCGACGAGAGCACGTACTTGGCGCGCCCGAGATGCGTGCGCACCTTCTGCAGGTCGAGCTCGCGGATGTCGCGCGAGATGGTCGCCTGCGTGACGATGCAGCCGAGGCTGTCGAGGGCGTGCACCAGCTCACGCTGCGTGGCGACGTCGCGCTGCATGATCACCGTCTGGATGAGCCGGTGACGTTCGGCCTTGTTCATCGCCTTGCGCTTGAAATGGGCTACGGATACGGCCATCGTTCCCACCTGTCCCCCGCCGGGCCGGCGCCCGAGGCGGGCCCCCCTCGATGCGGCAATGTCGTGCATACTATACAAGACCGGCCACGGCGCCGATACGCGCGGCGCGGCGCCCTGGAGTATGTCCCGCGCGCCGCTCCGGTCGACTAACGGGCGGTTCACGACGTGACCTTGGTGCCGCAGCCGGCGTCGGTCAGCACCTCGAGCAGCACGGCGTGCTCGACGCGGCCGTCGACTATGTGGGCGCTCGCCACGCCACCCTCGAGCGCCCGCCGCACGGCGGCGACCTTGGGCAGCATGCCGCCGCTGATCTTGCCGGCACCCTGGAGAGCCCCGACATAGGCGAGGTCGCACTCGCTGACGACGGACTGTTCGAACCCGTCGTCTTCGAGAATGCCGCCTACGTCGGTCAGAAAGACGATCTTCTCGGCGCCGACGGCCGCCGCCAGATCACCGGCCACCGAGTCGGCGTTGATGTTGAAGACCTGGCCGTCGGCGGCGGCGCCCACGCTCGCTACGACCGGGATCATGTCGTCGGTCAGCAGGTCGAGCACCGCCGTGTCGATGCTCTCCACCGAGCCGACGAAGCCCAGGTCGACCACGTTGCCCTCGAGGTCGCGGTGCTCCTTGACCTGCGCGCGTATGAGCCGGCCGTCCTGACCCGACAGGCCTACGGCCGTGCCGCCGTGGCTGTTGATCAGCCCGACGATGTCCTTGTTGACCTTGCCGACCAGCACCATGCCGGCGATCTCCAGGGTGGCGGCGTCGGTCACACGCTGCCCGTCGACGAAGACCGGTTCCATGCCGAGCCTGCCCATCTGCCGGCTGATCTCGGGCCCGCCGCCGTGGACGATGATGGGCCGCATGCCCACCAGCTTGAGCAGGATCACGTCTTTGGCGAACTGCTCGGCGAGCTGCGGCGACGTCATGGCGGCGCCGCCGTACTTGACGACCATGGTGGCGCCCTGGAAGCGGCGTATATAGGGCAGCGCCTCGACCAGGGTCTGGACCGTCCTCTGGTGGTGCGCGGTCATGGTGTCGGTCATGGTGTTCACCTCGCTCACGTCGTGCTTTCGGAATTGACGGACACGTACTCGTGACTCAGATCGCTGAAGTACAGCGTCGAGGTCCCGGGGCCGCGATGCAGCGCCAGGCGCAGGTCGATCTCGGGCTCGGCCATGAGGACCGCCAGGGCGCCGCGAGCGGGCGCCGCGAGCGCGACCGGCTCGCCGTCGCGCACCACCTCGATGTCTCCGTAGGCGACCTCGACCCGAAACCGCGCGCCGTCGGTCGCGCCGACCATCTGCCCGGCGGCCTGCACGACGCGGCCCCAGTTCGGGTCGCCGCCGAAGAACGCCGCCTTGACCAGCGGCGAGTCGCCGACCGAACGCGCCACGGCGGCCGCCTCGCCGTCGCCCCGGGCGCCGCTCACGGTGAGGCGGACGGTGCGCGTCGAGCCTTCGCCGTCGCCCACGAGGGCCACCGCGAGCGCCAGCATTGCGGCCTCGAGCGCCTGCTCGAACACGGTCAGCGCCGGACCTGTCACCGCGACGCCCGAGGCGCCGTTCGCCAGGCAGAGGACCATGTCGTTGGTCGACTGCTGGCCGTCGACCGTGACGCGATTGAAGGTCCGCGCGACCACCCGGCGCAAGAGGTCGTCGAGGGCCGGCTGGGGGATCAGCGCGTCGGTGGTGACGAAGCACAGCGTGGTCGCCATGCGCGGGCTGATCATGCCGGCGCCTTTGGCCGCGAGACCGATCCGCACGCTCGCGCCTTCACCGGGGAGCGCCACCGTCAGGGCGCCGGCCTTGGGGGTGCGATCGGTGGTGCGGATGGCGGCGGCGAAGTCGGGACCGCCGGCGGCGGTCAGGGCCTTGGCCGCCGTTTCGATGCCGATCACGATGCGCTCGACGGGCAGCGGCACGCCGATCACACCGGTCGAGGCCACCGCTACCTCTTCGGGATGCAGGTAGAGCNNCGCGTCGCCGAGCCCGCGCTTGCCTGTACACGCGTTGGCGTTGCCCGAGTTCACGACCACCCCGCGCAGCGCCGCGCAGTTCGACGAACCCCGGGTCAGGCGCACCGGCGCGGCGGCCGCGGCGTTGGTGGTAAACAGCACCGCCGACGAGCACGGCGGGTCGGAAACGAGCAGCCCGAGGTCGTGGCGGCCGCTCCTTTTGAGGCCGGCGGACACGCCCGATGCCCGGAACCCGCGGGGGTGGGTCACGGAGCCGCCGGCCTGCGTGACGCCGGCGGGCAGGGTGACGAAACGGCTCGCCGGCAGCGTCTCGACGGCGGCGCAGCCTTCGAGCGGCAGCACGATGGCCGAGTGCGGTCCCTTGTGCGAAGACGTTGCGCGCTGTTTGGCGACCGTCATGTGAGCCCCCAGTGCTCGGGGAACCCGGACATGCGGTTCAGGTTCTGCACGGCCTGGCCCGAAGCGCCCTTCATGAGGTTGTCGATGGCCGTGATCACGACGAGCCGCCGGGCCGCCTCGTCGATGGTGGCGAAGATACGGCAGCCGTTCGTGCCGACGACGTCCTTGAGCCTGGGCGGCGCCTCGCTCACCGTGACGAACCGCTCGCCGGCATAGGCCTCGTCGTAGAGCTCGCGCAGCGTGGCCGCCGACGGCAGCCGCGCGGCACGTACGTAGATCGTCTCGACGATGCCGCGCTCGACCGGCATGAGGTGCGGCACG
>PMKK01000297.1 GCA_003157715.1 Actinomycetota bacterium | reverse complement strand
CACGCCGCGCACCCAGTCGGCCTTTCTGGAGGCGATGGAGGAGCGCGGCGTCACGGTCGACGGCACGACGCACGCTTTGCCGCAGCCGTTCATCGTCCTGGCCACGCAGAACCCCGTCGAGCTGAAGGGCACGTTCCCGCTGCCCGAGGCGCAGCTCGACCGCTTCTTGCTGCGCCTGCGGATGGGCTACCCTAGCGCCGCCGAGGAGATCCGTATGCTCGAGCGCTTTCGTGCCGGCGACCCGCTGGCCGACGTGCGGGCGGTGGCGGTGGCCGACGTCCTGCCCGCCGTGCGTGCCGCCGTGCGTGACGTGCACGTGGCGGCCGACGTGGCGGGCTACGTCGTGGCCCTGGCGCGCGCCACTCGCGAGACGCCGCTGCTGCGGCTGGGGGCCAGCCCGCGGGCCTCGCTGGCTCTGCTGCACGCGGCGCAGGCCTGGGCGGCCTTGGACGGGCGCGACTTCGTGACGCCCGACGACATCCAAGCGCTCGTCGCGCCCGTCCTGGCCCACCGCCTGCTGCTCAGCCGCGACGCCGTGATCGAGCGCCGCGATCCCGACGACGTGCTGCGCGAGATCGTCGCCACCGTCGCCGTGCCGGCGGAGGAGCAGGGCGAAACGTCCGGCGACGCCCGTGGCGGCGCGGCGGGCGACGCGCGGGACGGCGCCTGAGACCGGCGTCGCCGTGCGCTCGAGACCGGTCGGCCGTGCGTCTGAGCTCGCCGCCACTGTGCGCCTGAGCCCGGGTCGGCCATGCGCCTGAGGTCGATCGCCGGGTTCGCCGTCGCGGGTCTCGCCGTGGCTGCCCTGCTGGGGTCGGGCGCCCTCGTGCTCGCCGTGCTGGCGGGGGCCTTGCTGGCGGCGCTGGTCGCGGGCTCGCGACGGCGCGTCTTCGAGTCCTTCAGCTTCGAGCGCACCCCGGCCCAGCGCGTGGTCGCCTGGGGCGGCCGGCTCGACGTGACCATGTCGTTCAGCAATGCCAAGCTGCTGCCGCTGGTCTGGATGCGCGTGCGTGACGAGTGGCCTCTGGGCCTCGAACCGCAGGGCTTCGCCTTGAAGGCCTCGGCGGTGCACGGCAGCCAGAGCCTCTCGCAGACCATCTCGCTGCGCTGGTACGAGCGCGCGCGCCGGCGCTATCAGGTGCGCTGCATGCAGCGCGGGCTGCTTCGCTTCGGGCCCGCCGAGCTCGAGGCCGGCGATCCCTTCGGCATCGCCGGCGTGGTGCGCAGCCTGCCGCTGCGCGAGGAGGTCGTCGTGCTGCCCCGCGTGCTCGACATCCCCGGCCTCGAGCTGCTCACCGGGCGGCCGCTCGTCGAGGAGCAGGCGCCGCGCTCGCTGACCACCGACCCGACGGCGCTGCGCGGCACGCGGCCCTACCTGCCGGGCGACCCGTTGCGCGCCGTGAACTGGCGGGCCACCGCCCGCACCGGCGCGTTGCACACCAACGAGTTCGACCCGACGACGCTCACTGCCGTGCGGCTGCTGCTCGACGTCGGCATGTTCGAGCACGCCTGGCTGGGCGTCGACCCCGAGCGCATGGAGCTCCTGTGCGTCGTTGCGGCGTCGCTCGCGGCGGCCTTCGCCGGCCGCGGCTTCGGGATAGGTCTGGCCTCCAACGCGCGGCTCACCGGCGATTGGCGCGCCATCGACATCGAGCCGCGCGAGGGCGCCCTCGACGACGTGCTGGAGACCCTCGGCCGCGTGCTCGTGTTCCCGCCCGACGACTTCGGTCTGGTGCTCGGCGCGGAACTTGCCGACGAGACCGCCCAGGCCGACTGCGTCCTCGTCGGCGCGGCCCTGCGGCCGGCGACGCGCGAACTCCTGGTCCGGCTGCGCGCCGAGCGTCACGTGACGGTCGTCTATGTCGGCAGCCCCTCGGCCGAGGAGCGCCCGTTTGTCGACGCCATCGTGCCCGGCGACTTCGACTGGAGGACGGGCGATGCGCTCTCACTCGTGGTCTGAGCTCCTGCCGGTGGCGCTGGCCGCCGCGGCCGAGGGCATCTGGGCCGGCGCTCTGGCGGCCGCCCTGAGCGGCGCTTCCGGTCCGGCGTTCATGACCTTCGCCGCGGCCGTCGTGTTCGTAGCGGCGTTGCTCGCCCGTCGCGTGTCGGGCAAGGCGGCGGCGGGAGAGGCGGCGGCGGGCACGGCAGCCGTGCGTACGGCGGCGGGAGAGGCGGCGGCCCAGGGCCCGGGCCTGAAGGCCCGGGCCCTCACCGCCGCCCTCACGCTCGCCGCCGCTGGGGCGCTCCTCGCCGCCGGCCGCGTCTGGGCTCGCCCGGCGTCGCTGTGGCTGATCGCGGCCGGCATGGCCTATGCGGCCCTGCTGGTCGTGCTAGGGCTGGTGCTGGGCCGCGAGCCGCTGGTCCCCGAGGCCGCCGTGAGCCGTGCCGTCAGGGGCTTTGCCCTGCTCTGCGTCATCGTCGCCGGCGCCCGCCTCGTGGGCGGTTCGGCTCCGGCGTGGGCGGGCGGCGCGGTCGCCGCCGCGCTGCTGGCGGGCAGTCTGCTCGTGGCGGCCACACGCTACGACGCGCTCACCGCGCTCGTGCCGAGCACTGGGCGCTCGCCCGTCTGGCCGTGGCTGCTGGCGGTGGTCGGCGTCGTCGCGCTCGTCGTGGCCGCTGGTGTCCTGGTGGGTCAGGTGCTGAGCGTCGATGTCCTGCTCTGGCTTCTGGCGGCCGCCGGCGGCATGCTGCGCTACGCCCTGCAGGCCTTCGCCTATGCCGTCGCTCTGGCCGGCGCCGGGCTGATCCGCGCCATCGGCGGCGTGGTGGGGCTCTTCCACGTGCACCTGGCGCACGTCCCCAAGCCTTCTCGCGGGCCCAAGCTGCATGTCCTGGCCCACCGCACGGTGACCCACACGAGAAGCTGGAAGGTGCCGCGCCTCGCCGCGACCGTGGCCGGCGCGCTGCTCGCCCTCGGCGTGCCGCTGGCCGTGGTGGTACTGGCCCTGCGGCGCGTGCGGCGCCGGCCTGCCGGCGAGGTGATCGAGGAGCGCGAGACGATCGTCACCCTGCGTTCGGCGGCGGGCGCGGCGGCGGCTCGCGCCGGCCAGAGGCTGCGCCGCTTCGCCGCCCGTCGCGCCGCGCCGCGCACGCCGGCCGAGCTGGTGCGGCGCCGTTACGAGGAGCTCGAGGGTCGTCTGCTGCGCGCCGGTCACGCCCGCCCGCCGGGCACCACCGTGCGGGCCTTTCTGCGGTCGGCCTGGGCTGGCGGGTCCGGCGGCGCCGGCGTGTCCGGCAGGTCCGGCGGGGCGCCGGACACCGGTACCGGCGTCACCCCGAGCGCCGCGGCCGACCGGGGGGCCGCGCCGCCCGCTCGCGCCGCCGCGGCGCCGGACGTGGCGGCCGATCTCGCCGCGATCTACGAGCTGGCGCGTTACTCGAGCCACACGGTCGACGAGCCCGCCGCGCGCCGCTTCGAGGCGCTGGCGGCGGCGTTCGGTCCGTCCGCGAGGGCGAAGCCGGGCGCGTGACGCGGTGCCGCCGTCGGGCGTACAGCTTGCGCAGGCAGCGCACGGCGGTTTGAAGTGCGCCGCTCGCCGCGGAGAGGTGGGGCCTTCATGCGCGCTGAGCAGGCGTGCGCGGCCGTGACGGGGAGGGTGGCTCCATGAGTGAGCTCGAGCGGGCCGGCGGCGACTCGGCACGGCTCCTGCTGCTGGTCCCGATGGCCGTCGAGGCGTCGGCCTTGCGACGGGTCGTGCCGGGAGCGGCGCTGCTGCGCACCGGCGTCGGTCCGGCGCGCGCCGCGGCGGCTGCCGTCAAGGCCAGTCGCCTGGCCGGCGCGGCGGTCGCGGTGGGCGGTTTCTGCGGCGCGCTGACCGGCGACCTGCGGCCCGGCGACATCGTCGTCGCCGGCGAGGTCCGCGGGCCGCGCGGGCAGACCGTGAGGTGTTCCTCTGAGACACTGGTCGCGGCGCTGCGCGAGCACGGCCTGCCGCGCGTCTTCACCGGGCCGGTGGTGTCGGCCGACCACGTCGTGCATGGCGCCGAGCGCGCCGTCCTGGCGGCCGGCGGTGCGCTCGCGGTCGACATGGAATCGGTCTGGCTCGCGCCGGCTGCCGCGGGCCGGCCGTTCGCCGTGCTGCGCGTCGTGCTCGACACCCCGGCGCGCGGGGCAAGGCGACCGCTGGCAGCGCTGAGCGCCGGCCTCACGGCCTGGCGGACGCTGCGGCGCGCCGGGCCGGCGCTGGGGGCGTGGGCGGCTGCCTGAAGCAACGGCAGTGGCAGCTGCCTGAACCAGACTACTATTCCATCTTGACTACTTCGTTTAGATTGCTAGACTGTGCCCAGGTCAAATGAAGTAGTCCATCTGGAATAGGAGGAAGGGGATGGCGGGCGACAACGTTCAGATGTTCATCCTCGGCAGCCTGACGCAGGGCGAGGCGCACGGCTACCAGCTGACGGCGCGCGCCAAGCAGTGGGGCGTCGACCGCTGGGCCGGCTTCAGCACCGGCTCCATCTACAATGCCCTGCGTACGCTCGACAAGAACGGTCTGATCGAGCAGCGCGGCACCGAGCAGCACGGCAGTTACGCGCCGGCGACAATCTACGGCATCACCGAGCTGGGCCGCACTCGCGCCCTGGAGATGCTGCGCCGCACGGCGGCCGAGACGTCTACCCACGACCCCTTCGATCTCGTGACCGCCTTCCTGGGCCTGTTCCCAGTCGAAGAGCGCAAGGAGCTGATCGCGGCCCACATCGCCACCCTCGAGCAGCGCGGGCAGTTCTGGGACGAGGAGTACCGCCACATGCGGGAGCACGTCGACCGCGGCGAGCCCTACGACTGGGTGCTCGCGGCGATGGAGAAGGCGCGGCGCGCCGGCGAGCTGCTCGTCTCGTGCGCCGAGGAGCTGCTTACGCGCTCCGAGGGCTGGGCCGCGCCCGCGCCGCTGCGTTCGGCCGACCTGGACGCCCCCGGCGCCGGCCTCGGCGATCCCGAGCCGCAGCGCCCCGGCGCCGGCCACAACGACTCCGCTCCGTCCGCCCCCGCGGCGGCGGACGCCGCGGACGACGAGAACGGAGGCACGAATGTTCGCCGGTGACCGCAGGACCAAAGCCATCACCCTGGGGGTGATGTGCTTCGCCCTCTTCATGGCCATGCTCGACAGCTCGGTCGTGAACCTCGCTCTGCCGACGATCCAGCGCAAGCTCGGCGCGAGCATGGCCGAGCTGCAGTGGATCGTCGACGCTTACATCCTCGCCCTGGCCAGCCTGCTGCTCAGCGGCGGCACGCTGGGCGACATGTTCGGCCGGCGCAAGGCCTTCATCGCCGGCCTCGCCCTCTTCACGGGCGGCTCGCTGGCGTGCGCCCTGGCGCCGTCCATCGGCCTGCTGATCGCCGCGCGCACCTTCCAGGGCACCGGCGCGGCCCTCATGATGCCCAGCACGCTGTCGATCATCATGAACACGTTCCCAGACCCTCGTGAGCGCGCCCAGGCGATCGGCATGTGGGCCGGCGTTTCGGCCCTCGCGCTGGCCATCGGGCCGCTGATCGGCGGCACCATGGTCGACAACCTGGGCTGGCAGAGCATCTTTCTGATCAACGTACCGATCGGCGTCGTCGCCATGGCCGTCGCGCTGCGCGCCGTGCCCGAGTCGTCCGATCGCGCCGGCCGCAGCCTCGACCTGCCGGGCCAGGCCCTGGCGGTCGTCGGGCTGGCGGCGCTCACCTACGCCTTCATCGAAGCCAACTCCTACGGCTGGACCTCGACGCGGATCGTCTCCTGTTTCATCGTCGCCGGTGTCACGCTGAGCGTCTTTGTCGCGGTCGAGCTGTTCGGCAAGAGCCCCATGCTGCAGCTCAAGTTCTTTCGCAACACGACCTTCGGCGGAGCCAACGCGGTGGGGCTGCTGGTGAGCTTCTCCTTCTTCGGCATCCTGTTCTTCCTGGGGCTCTATTTTCAGAACGTCATGGGCTACTCGCCGACCATGGCCGGCGTCTACTCGCTGCCCTCGACGCTCGGCGTGGCCGGCCTCGGCTTTCTCTCGGGACGCATCGCCGGCCGCGTCGGGTCGCGCCTGCCGATGACCGCCGGCCTGCTCATGATGGGCAGCGCCTTCCTGTTTCTCACGCGGGTCGGCCCGACGACGCCGTACGGCTCGTTCTGGTACTGGCTCGTGCTGATGGGCGCCGGCTGCGGCCTGGTCATGAGCCCCATGACCACCGCCATCATGAGCACCGTGCCGCCGGCGCGCGCGGGCATGGCGTCGTCGACCTCCAACACCATGCGGCAGGTCGGCAGCGTGCTGGGCATCGCCGTGCTCGGCAACCTGCTGACCAGGCGGTTCACCGAGCGCCTCGCCGCCAGCCTGCAGCCGCTCCACCTGCCGCGGGCCGTGCAGCAGCACGTCATGGCGGTCGCCGGGCAGGGACGCCAGGCGGTGCCGGCACACGCGCCGGCGGGCGTCGACATGGCCGCCATCGGCCACATCGTCAACCAGTCGTTCACCTCGGGTTTCTCGCTGATCCTCTGGATCGCCGGCGCCATCCTGCTGCTGGCGGCGCCCGTGGCGCTGACCACGATCCGCGGCACGGCGCCCAGCCATCAGCGGCAGGCGGCCGCCAGGCGCGAGGCGGCGCGGCAGGCGCAGCCCGGCGGGCAAGCGTCGCCGGCCGGGCAGGCGATCGCAGCCGAGGACTGAGCGTCTCCGCTATGCCCGTCGCGCAGGCGATCGCGGCCCAAGACTGAGCCGGCGGAGCCTGCCGACCGGCAGGCGCCGACGCAAGCACTGACGCAGGCGCGGACACAGACGCGGACACAGGCGTGGACGCGGGTACGGACGCAGGCGACGCCCGCCGGGAAGCGCAAGACCGAGACAACGAGCCTGGACACGCCGAGCCCCTGACGTTCTGATCGAGCGACCGCGCCAACACGTCCGGCTCGCGCAAGCGTCGCCCCGCATCAGCTCTGGTCCGCGTCCCCCAGAATGCGCTCCAGCTGGGCGATCAGCAGCGGCAGGTCGTTGTGTACCGTGTCCCAACGGCGCTGGTAGTCGACGGCGAAGTAGTCGTGGACGATGCGATGCCGCATGCCCGTCACGGCCCTCCAGACGATCTCGGGATGCGCTTCACGGTACGGCCGCGACACGCGGCTCGCGGCCTCGCCGACGATCTCGACCGCGTGCGGCACGGCAAGCGACAGCACCTCCGTGCTCTCAAGCTCATCGGCCGTGTGGTCGCCCAGCACTCTGATGGCGGCCTGGGCTGTGTCCAGCATGTCGCGCGGCCGCAGGGTGTCGTCATTACGCGACATACTCGTCCTGCGCATCCGCGAGGACCTGATCGCGGAAGTGACGGCTGAGCTCCTTGGGCGTGCGCAGGTCGACCCGGCGGCCGAACATCTCGGTGAGCTCCTGCTCCATGCGCGACATCGAAAAGTAGCCCACCGTGGCCTCGCGATCGAACTCGACCAGCACGTCGACGTCGCTGGTGGGACCGAAGTCGTTGCGCAGGACGGAGCCGAAAAACGACAGGCGGCGAACGCGGTTGCGACGGCAGAACTCGACGATGCGCTCGTGATCGATGGTGATGCTCAGACTCACCGCCGGTCTCCCCGTGTCCAGGCTGAATGGTCGCCAGGCAGCGTCGAAACGGCGCCTGCGACAATCGTCCCGAGAAGCTCTGACACGGTCTCCATGATGCGCATCATACTCCCCGCCCTTCGCCACGCTTGTGACAAAAGTCAGCGTCAGACGATGACCGACGGCACTACGCGCCGCCGGGTCGCTCTCCTAGACTGCAGTCGGTAAGTGAGAGGCGGTCCGTCCGGATGCCTCCAGCGGATCATCCGAGCAAACGGAGGCGGTCATGACAGCGGTTTCGAGGGAGCGGCGGCTCGAGCGGCAAGACAAGCGGCGCGGCGAGCGGCCCGGTCCGGCGCTCGCGCCCGCTGCCGCAAGCGCGACCGAGGCCGCAACCGAGCCCGGCATCGTGGCGCGCGGCCTGGTGAAGAGCTTCACCACGTCGCACGGCGCCGTCGAGGCGGTGCGCGGCGTCGACCTCGCCGTCCCTGCCGGTCAGACGGTGGCCCTGCTGGGGCCCAACGGCGCCGGCAAGTCGACGACCATCGACATGCTGCTCGGCCTGAGCCGGCCGGACGCCGGCACCGTCACGCTGTTCGGCGCCAGTCCGGCGGTGACCGTCGCGCGCGGCGGCGTGGCCGCCATGTTGCAGACCGGCGAGCTGATCCGCGACCTTTCGGTGCGCGAGCTGATCGCCATGACCGCCGCGCTGTACCCGGCGCCGCTGCCCGTCGACGAGGCGCTCGAGCTTGCCGGCCTCGAGGGCATCGCCGGGCAGCGCACGCAGAAGCTGTCGGGGGGCGAGCGCCAGCGCACGCGCTTCGCCGCCGCCCTGGTGAGCGACGCCCGGTTGCTCGTCCTCGACGAGCCGACCGTCGGCCTCGACGTCGAGTCGCGGCGCGCCTTCTGGACGACCATCCGCGCGGCGGCCGCTCGCGGCAAGACGGTGCTCTTCGCGACCCACTACCTCGAAGAGGCCGACGCCTACGCCGATCGTGTCGTGCTGATGGCCCACGGCACGGTCGTGGCCGACGGTCCCGCCACCGAGATCAAGGCGCGGGTCGGCCAGCGCACCATCAGGGCGACGCTGGCGCACGCCGACCTCGGCGCGCTCGCCAGGCTGCCGGGCGTCACCCGCGTCGAGGGCCGCGGCGCGGCCGTGGTGCTCTGGTGCGCCGACTCGGACGCCGCCATCCGTGCCCTGCTCGACTGCTGCCCGCAGGCGCGCGACATCGAGATCGCCGGCGCCGGGCTCGAAGAGGCGTTCATCGAGCTCACCGGCGGCGACGGCGCGGATGTCCCGACCCATGACCTCGCTACGAAGGAGCAGAAATGACGACCCTGGCCTACACGCGTTTCGAGCTGCTGCGGACCGTGCGCAGCAAGCGGTTCTTCGTCATGTCGCTGGGCTTTCCGCTGGCCATCTACTTTCTGATCGCGCTGCCCAACCGGACGGTGAGCGACTTCGCCGGCACCGGCATATCGGCGCCCCTCTACTACATGGTCGGGCTCGCGGCGTTCGGCACGATGGCGGCCGTCCTGTCGAGCGGCACGCGGATCGCCGGCGAGCGTGCCATCGGCTGGAACCGCCAGCTGCGCACGACACCACTGCCGACACGGACGTACTTTCGCACCAAGGTCCTGACCGGCTACATGATGGCCCTGCTGACGATCGGCCTGCTGTACGTGGCCGGCATCGCGCTCGGCGTGCGTCTGCCGGCCGCCGACTGGATCCGCATGACCTTCATGATCCTGTGCGCGCTGGCCCCGCTGGCGGCGCTGGGGGTCTTGCTGGGACACCTGCTGACGGTCGATTCGATCGGGCCCGCCGTGGGTGGTCTCACCGCGGTCCTGGCCTTCGTGAGCGGCACCTGGTTTCCGCTCGGGCACGGCGTGCTCAACGAGATCGGCCAGTGCCTGCCGTCGTACTGGCTGGTTCAGGCCAGCCACGTCGCGGTCGGCGGCCAGTCCTGGCCGCTCAAGGGCTGGCTCGTGGTCATCGCCTGGAGCGTCGTACTGCGGTTCCTTGCAGCCCTCGCCTATCGCCGCGACACGGAGCGCGCGTAGCGATAGGCTGGGAGTCTGATGATGAGCGCCGGGATCCTGACGAGCGAGATAGCAGCCCCATGAGCGACAGCTCCGCCCCATGACCCAGGTCACCTCGAGTAGCCGAAGGGCGCCGGACAGTCCGGCGCCCTTCCAGCGTCGCAGCCATCTGCCGGTCTACCTCTTTCTGCTCGCTCTGGCGGGCGCGGCCAGCGAGGTAGGCGGCCAGGCTCGCCCGGCGTGGCTCGCCGGCCTGGCCCTGGGCGCGTTCGTCGCCTGCTTCGTGGCGTTTGTCGAGATCGCGCCGCACGACCGCTCTCTCGGCGCCCCGCGCCCCGTGCCGCCCCTGGCTCGCCGGGTGCGGCCCTGGCTCGTCGTCGGTATGGCGGTGCTCGCCTTCGCGACCACGCGCGCCTACGGCGGTCAGTGGCTCGTGCTTTTCATCTTCGTCGTGGTCGCGGTCGTCACCGTAGTGCCGCTGCGCTACGCGATCGTGTCGATCGCGGCCGTCGCCGTCGCCGCGGCGACGGCCGGTCTGGGCGCGCACAACGACGCCGCGACGCTCGCGGATGCCGGCTCCTGGGCGCTGTCGACGGTGATGGCCGGCTACATCTCGCTGCTCATACGCCGCAGCAACGTGCTGATCGGCGAGCTGCGCGCCTCGCAGGGCGAGGTCGCCCGGCTGGCGGCCGCCGACGCGGTGACCGAGGAGCGTCTGCGGTTCGCCCGCGACCTGCACGATCTGCTGGGCCACAGCCTCTCGGTCATCGTGCTGAAGGCCGAGCTCGCCCGCCGCCGCCTCGAACGTGGCGAGCACGGCCAGGCGCGCGACGAGATGAACGATCTCGAGCAGGTCGCGCGGCGCTCGCTCGAAGAGGTGCGCGAGGCGGTGACCGGCTACCGCGCGCGCTCGCTTTCCGCCGAGCTCGATGGCGCGCGTGAGGTGCTCGAGGCGGCCGGCATCGAGATGACGGCCGGGTTCACGAACGGCGCGCCGCTGCCGTCCGACGTCGACCAGCTCCTCGCCTGGGTAGTGCGCGAGGCGACCACCAACATCGTGCGCCACAGCCGCGCCCGCCACGTCCGGATCGACGTCGCCCAGGCCGGCGCGGCGGTACGTCTCGAGGTTGACGACGACGGCGTGGGGCAGCCGCGCGGGAGACCCCAGAACCCTGGGAGCCCCGAGAGGTACGACACCCTCAAGCGACCCGACAGCCTCAAGCGACCCGACAGCCTCAAGCAACCCGACAGCCTCAAGCGACCCGAGAGCGCCGAGAGGTTCGAGAGCGCCGAGAGGCCCGAGAGCGCCGGGAGCGCAGTGCCGGGTCTCGGTCCGGGCGAAGCGCGGACCGGCAGCGGACTCTCCGGTCTTGGCGAACGGCTGTCGCAGGCCGGCGGCCGTCTCGAGGCCGGGCCGCGGACGGGCGGCGGATTTCGCGTCGTGGCGCTCGTGCCGCTCGCCGCGGCGGCGCCGGCTGCCGCTACCGACTCAGCCACGGCGCCGCCGCGATGATCCGGGTCCTGCTCGCCGAAGATCAGGAGATGGTGCGCGGCGCGCTCGCCGCTCTGCTGGGTCTGGAGGACGACATCGAGGTCGTGGCCCAGGTCGGTCGCGGCGACGAGGTCGTCGAGGCGGCCCTCGCGGCCCGCCCCGACGCCGCTCTCCTCGACATCGAGATGCCGGGCATCGACGGGCTCGAGGCGGCGGCTGCGCTGCATGAGGCGCTGCCCGGCTGCAAGGTCCTGATCTTGACCACGTTCGGCCGGCCGGGCTATCTCGCGCGCGCCATGCGCGCCGGAGTGAGCGGCTTTCTCGTGAAGGACGCGCCGGCCGAGCAACTGGCCACGGCCATCCGGCGGGCGCTCGCCGGCGCCAGCGTCATCGATCCGGCGCTGGCGGCCTCGGCGCTGGCCGCCGGTCCCAATCCCCTGACCGACCGCGAGCGCGACGTGCTGGCCGCCGCCGCCGAGGGCGCCACCATCGCCGATGTCGCCGCTCAGCTGTTTCTCTCTGAGGGGACGGTGCGCAACTACCTTTCGACGGCCATCGCCAAGACCGGCACGCGCAACCGGGTTGAAGCGGCGCGCCTGGCTCGCGAGCGCGGCTGGCTCTAACAGCCAGGCCGTCAGCGCGCTCGCCAGCGCGCTCGTCAACGTGCTCTCCAGCCCGCCTGAGAATGCGGCGCGACGCCGGCTGCCGTCAGTGCAGGAACTCACCCATGGTCACGGCCCGCGCGTCGTTTGCGGTGAGCGGCCGCAGGCGCCAGTCGGCCTCGATGGTGTGCAGCAGGGAGTAGTGGTCGTAGGGCCGGGTGGAGCGGTAGCCCAGCCGCGCGGCGCTGCCGGCGAAGATGGTCGCCACGTGGTTGTCGTTCGCCGAGCCTTCGTCCCAGGTGATCACGAGCAGCGAGCGGCTCGAGGTGAAGGCCGCCGAGCGCAGGATGCGCGGCACGTTGCGGGAGAGCCAGGCGTCGCCCACCGCGACCGGGGCGTCGTGCATGTCGTCGACCATGTTGGGCGTGATGAAGGCGTAGTCGGGTGTCGTGCTCGCCGAGCTGAGATCGGCGGCGAGCCGTGAATAGGGCACCACGTGACTGGTGCGCCGGCCGGCGTTGTCGAGGATGTCCTTGTAGTAGAGAAAGGGGACGTGCCTCGTGGCGTAGAGACGAGTGTTGGCGGCGTAGCCCGGCGCGGGCATGCTCTCGCCGTAGAGCTTCCAGGTGCGGCCCGAGGCCTCGATGCGGTCGGCCAGGTTGGTAGCGTTCACGGCGTAGCCGGCGCTCGGCGGGGAGCGGTCGTCGGTGATGCCCTGGTTCGAGCCGCTCGTCAAAGCGATGTAGTTGGGCAGGCTGGGGTGAAAGAGGGCCGAGTAGTCGGTGGCCAGCGAGTAGTGGTCGGCCAGGCCGTTGATGAAGGGGGCATCGTGGTTGCCGATGATCTGCCTGCCCGACTCGTTTTCCATGAGGATGATGAAGATGTGGCTGAGAGCGGGCAGAGCGCTCGTGGGGGAGCTCTCGGTCTGGCCGCCCGGCGGCGAAGCGGTGACCGGCGCCGAAGCCGCGGCCGATGACAGAGTCGACGACGACGCCGAGGTCGGCGCCGATGACGCCGTCGCGGCAGGCGAAGCCGCCTGACCGGAGCAGCCGGCGACCGTGAGAGCGCAAGCGACCATGAGGGCGCAGGCGGCGATCGGGGCGCAGGCGGCGATCGGGGCGCAGGCGGCGATCGGGGCGGACAACGACCCGGCCGCCATCAGCCAGTGGCCCGCGCGAGTGTGACCTTGATGGCCCGCACCCGCGGCACGGACGAGCGCGCCACGAACCGCAGATGTTCGGTGACGAGCATGGCGTCGAGCTCTCCCGGTCGCAACAAGCGCCCGCCACCGCTGACGACGAGGATCCGCCACAGCCAGCCGTCTGCGAGGGCATCGGTGAGGACGAACAGCCCACCGGGGGCCAGCACGCGGCGCACCTCGCGCAGGCCGCGGCGCTGGTCTGCCCAGTGGTGAAAGGAGACCGTCGAGGTGATCAGGTCGAAGCTCGCGTCGGGGAACGGCAGTTCCTCGGCAAGGCCTCGACGAAGCGCACTGAGAGGTCGGCCGGAACCGCGGCCTGGGCCTGCTCGATCATGCCGCTGGCGGCGTCGGCGCCGACAAGCTCGGCGGTGGGGAAGAGCACCGCCAGGCGACGCAGCAACCGCCCCGTGCCACAGTCCACGTCGAGGATCGCCCGCGGCCGCGCGGAGTGGCCGGTCACGGCGGCGAGCGTGGCGTTCTGCACCGGACCGAACAGAGCGCGCTGCAGAAGCGACCTGTCGTAGCTGGGCGCCCAGCGCCCGAAGCGGTCGACGTCGCGATCAGTCACTCGGCGCCGGCCCGAGGGTCGAGGGGCATGCCCAAGGCGTAGTGCAGCGCTTCGTTCACTTGCTTCATCACGTCGGCTGGGGCGTGGCCCATCAGTCGCCCCAAGCGGTCCTTGCCGACGGTCATCAACTGTCCGCAGAGGACCCAGGAGCGTTTGGGCAGTGTCCCGTCGGGGAGCGGTACTTCCTGCGGGTACCGCTTCTTTGGCGGCGCGGATGTGATCGCCGCGACAATCGTCACGGTGGAGTGCACGTTCATGACGTCGTGCTGAACGACCAGGGCCGGCCGGAGTCCCGCTTGTTCACTGCCACGCGATGGGTTCCAGTTGACCTGGTAAATGTCGCCGCGATTGGGCGCGACTACCATTCCGGGAGATTCTCAGCTCCGGCGGCCAAGTTCTCCTCGGCGATTCGGAGGTCGAGGTCAGAACGGTCTCTGCATCCTTCGGCCATCAGAGCCTCCATATCTCGCGCCTTCAGGCAGGAGATGGCGTCGATGAGGACATCCGTCCTGTTGGCGCCTCCGTCCAGAGCTTTGCGATCGACGAATTCGACCAGCGACCTCGGCAGGCGGACAGTGACCTGTTGTCGTGCGGCATTCAACATGTTCGCTCCCCCATAGTGTCTTGCGTAACGCAATGTATCATGTGTACCAGAACGCAATCGCTATTGTCATACGCATCGACATCTGATTCTGGTGACTTGAGTGCCCGCTCGGTCGCCCGGTCGTGTCGTCGTCTGCCCGCGCCGGTTGTCGATTTCGCCGGCGCCGATCGTCATTGGACCGAGGGCCTCGAGCGCAACCGTCTTGCGCACGGCGCCTGAGCTCAAGTCATTGAGGCATAACCAGCGCTAGCGCTGGTCAAGGCGGCGCCGATGACGGCGGCGCTGGGCCGTCAGTCGGCGGCGGGTAGACGAACCACCTCGAGCGTCAACCAGCCACCGCCAACGCAAGGGCCGTCTCAGGCTCGCGGAGGGAACATGTGGTTGCCGCAACCATGTCCAATTGGCCAAGATCTTGTTCAATTGTTCAACCTCGCGCGAAGGACATGGGAGGGTCCGCGCGGCACGCGCAGCCCTCAGTTACGACGGAAAGTCAGGTCGCGACGGCGGCCGAACCGCGATCAGCGAGCCGCGACCAGCAATCAGCAATCAGC
Organism: Actinomycetota bacterium; assembly: GCA_003157715.1. Next base: position 5,868 of record PMKK01000297.1, on the reverse strand, counting down.
AATCAGCAATCAGCGCCGCAGGGCCGTTGCCCGTCAGGTCCTAGCTCGATTCCGTCTCTTTCAGTTCGGCGAGCAGGGCCAGGGCGTCGCCGGCGTCGTCGCGGCTGACCTGCAGCTGCACGGGCGCGAGGCCCCAGATGTTGCGCACGACCTCGCCTTGCACGAGAAAGCGGATGCCGGCCGATTGCAGGATGGACTCGGCGACCGCTATGAGACCAGGGTCGGGTGAGGTGAGCACAGTCACGAGCTCGAGCTGCGGATCGGACGGTGTCTTACGCTTGCCCCACACAGCTCACCTCGCTCGCATAGCTCACATCGCTCACGTCGTCGGCTCCGCTCACGTCGCCCGCCGCGCTCACTCCGCTCACTTCGCCCACCGCGCTCACGTCGCCCGCCGCGCCTAGATAAGGTTTCCGGGGGGCCACTGCGCGGCCGGTGTGGACGCCAGCCAGGCGGCGTACTTGGCGCGTCGGAGGCCGGCGGCCGGCGTGTCGCAGGCCCCGCCGCGCGAGGTACACAGCAGTTCCGGCGGCAGGTTGCGGCCGACGGCGTCGGCCACGTCGATGGCCTCGTGCAGGGGCAGCACCGCGTCGTGGCCGGCGAGCGCCAGGTCGGCGAACACGTGGGCCGTGCAGGTGGCCGCCATGATGCGGCTGCGACAAGGCTGGCAGAGGCCTCCGGGAATGGGGTCGCACGGCAGGCCGGTGAACGCCTGTAGCGACAGCGAGGCGGCGTTTTCGGCCTGCTCGGGCGTGCCGCCCACCATCTCGACGATGGCGGCGGCCGCCATGGCGCCGCAGATGCCGGCCTCGCCGGAACAGCCGATGCGCTCGCCGGTCGGCTCGGTGCGGCTGAAGGCGATCACCCCGACGCCGGCCGCCACGAACAGGCCGCGCAGCAGATCGGCGTCGCTCAGGTCGCGCGCGTCGCGGACGGCGCTCAGCGCGGCGTAGAGGTAGCCGCCGCCGCTGCCCATGGGACCGGGCACCGTCTTGACTCCGGGGATTCCCGCGCCGGCGCCGTAGGCCAGCTTGATCGTCTCGCCGACGATGCCCTCGCTCACGGCGCCGCCGGACTCGGTGTGCCGTGTCCAGGCCGCCGGGAAGTCGGGCCTGAAGGGGCTCGAGGGCGCGCTCAAGCCCTCGTCGTAGGGGGCGTGGGTCTGGCGGTGCATGAGTCCGGCCAGCTCGGTCATGGTCTCCAGCACGCGCTCGCGCGGCCAGCCCGAGGCGTCGATCTCGTACTGCACGGCGGTCTCCCAGAACGACAGGCCGCGCTGCGCGGCGACCTCGCGCCAGCGCGTCATCGTGTCGAAGAGCTGAGGTTTGCGGTCGGCTCGCCTGAGGACCGGGACCACTGGGCGCAGCAGCGCCAGGCGCGCTCCCGGAAGGATCTCAGCCAGGCGCTGGGCGATCTCCGGATCGGGTTCGGCGGCCAGCACGAAGACGTGCAGCGCTCCCTTGTCGGCCATCGTGAGAGTGGTCGTCGAGACCAGTTCGGGCAGCAGCGAGGCGAGGCGCTTGAGGTGACTGGACGTGGCGGACTGCTGCGGGTCGAAGAGCAGCACGACGAAGTCGTCGCCGATGACTTGCAGGGGAAAGCCGTCGACCGTGACGGTCTCGACCATGCCGCCGCCGGTCGAGATGCCGACCATTGTCGCCATGCGGCCGTTCACGCCGACGAGCTCGAACTTCATGGTGCTGGGGTGCGAGCTCTCGGCGAGCATGGTGAACTCGAACGCGAAGGACATGCCGGCCGCGGCGGCCAGCTCGTAGGCCTCGAACATGCGAGGGTCGTCGGCCGTCATGCCGAGCGCGCCGGCGACCATCGCCCGGCCCTCGGACATCACACCGAACGTGCCGGCGAACGAGCCCTCGCTGTCGAGCAGGATCCGCACCGAGGCGACCTTCTCCGCGAGCAGGTCGCCCGCCAGCCTGCCGAGCCGGCAGGGCGCGGCCGTGTGCGAGCTCGAGCCCGGCTGCATGACCGGCCCAAAGACGTCGTTGAAAATACCAGGATAGGCGGCCATCGGCGTCAGCCGGCGGCGGCGCTGCCGAAGTGGCGCCCGCCGATCTCGACCCAGGTGCCCGAACCGTCCTTCTCGGCCTTGTCGAAGACGTACCGCGCCGCGGCCAGGTCTTCGACGGCGATGCCCAGCGACTTGAAGAGGGTGATCTCGTCGGCCGCGGCACCGGCCGCGGCGCCGGCTGCGGCGCCGGGCGGCGGCGCGGTGCGGGCCGGCACCGCGCCGCTCAGCACATCGCCGAGCTCGCCGACGATGTGCCCGTCGCCGATGGCGCCCTCGGCCCTGGCCAGCAGGAACTCGCCCGACTCGCTGAGCAGAGCCTCGCGGCGGTCGCAGTAGAGGCGCGAGCGCGCGACGGCGGCGGTATCGAGCTCGCGGGTGGTCGGTGTGTAGGCGCCGACGGCGTTGATGTGGGCGCCCGGGGCGAGCCACTCGCCGAGCACGACCGGCTCGGTCGCGGTGGTGACCGTGCAGATAAGGTCGGCGCCCTCGACGGCCTGCCGAGCGCTCGCGACCGCCTCGACGGGCAGGCCGGTGAGCCTGGACTCGCGCTCGGCGAAGGCTTCGGCGCTGCCGGCAGGCAGGCTGAAGACGCGCACGCGGCGCACCGGTCGCACGGCGCGCATGGCCTGCAGGTGGGTGTGCGCCTGCGTGCCGGCGCCGATCAGCGCGAGGTCGCCGGCGTCGGGCCGCGCCAGCAGATCGGTCGCCACGCCGCTCACGGCGGCTGTGCGGATGGCGGTGACGGAGGTGGCGTCGACGACGGCGCGCAACAGGCCGCGCTCGCTGTCGAAGACGAGCACGACGCCCTGGTGGGTGTCGTACTCGGTGCCGAAGTTGGCCGGAAAGGCGGCGACCACCTTGACGCCGAGCGACTGCAGGCCGCCCAGGTACGAGGGCATCAGGCCCAGAACGCGCTCGCCGCCGGGCAGCACCAGCATGCTGCGCAGCGGCAGCATGGCGTCGCCCGAGGCGAGCATGACGAGCGTGCGACGCATGACGTCGATGGCTTCGCTCATGGGAAAGAGCCTCGTGACCTGGTCCTGGTCGGCGATGAGCACCTTCATGGGCGAAAACCTCCTCGGAGCAAGACGCAGCGCCTCATTGTACTCAGTACGCCCCGCTCGGGCTGAGTTCTTGCCAGGTCCCCGCCAGCACGTTCGTGCTCGTGCTCGCGGCCGTGGTCTGCAGGTTGGCCAGGACCGTCGGGTTGTAGCAGACCTGGGTGTTGCCGCCAAAGACGATGCTGCCCGTGGCGAAGATCGACCCGACGATGTCGGCGGTCGAACCGTTGCCGGCGGGCAGGTTCACGCCGCCGTCCGTGTTGATCACGAGGCCGGTGAAGGTGCCGTTGGAGCCCAGCGACACCGTGCCGCTCGTGCCGCCGGTCCGCAGGAGCACCATGGGCGCCGCGACGGTACCCATCGTGGCGCTTCCCGAGGTCGTGATCTGGCCCGGCGTGACCAGGATGGGGCAGAGAAAGCCGGCCTGGTTGCCGGCGATGGTCACGCTGCCGCCGACGTAGGTCGGACCGAGCACATGATTGAAGGGACCGCCCTGGGTGACGAAGTTGCCCGCCACGTAGAGCGGACTGGCCTGCACCGACAAGGCGCCGCCCCAGTTGACGCTGCCGCCGACGTAGGTCGGGCCGAAGCTGCTGCTGCCCGAAGGGCCGCTGATGGTGAAGCTGCCTCCGACGTACAGCGAGGTCGTGCTCGTGGCCGTGTTGCCGTTCAACGTGAGATTGCCGGTCACATACAACGACTTGAACCTGAACGTGCTGGCGCCGCCGCCCAGCGTGAGATCGCCGTTGACGACCAGATCGGTGGTGGCGGCGTAGGCCTGTGGCGACGTGGCCTGGAGCTGGCTGAGCAGCGTGGCGCTGACGACGGTGCCGCCGGCGTCGGCCTGGGTGGGCGTGCCCGCCCGAGCCTGGGCGGTCAGCGTGGCCACGGTGCTCTGCGGCAGCACTGAGGCAAGCGGCGCCACTCCGCCGGTGCCCGCGTGGGCGTTCGTGTCGCCGTAGACGGCGGGGTTGTAGACGGTGCCGTTGGTGTCGACCGCCAGGGTGGCGCCGGTGGCGCCGCCGGGCGGCTGAAGGTTGCTGCTCCAGTTGCCCGTGAAGGTGCCGCCGGCGTAGACGGCCGCCGTCCTGGAGGTGTCGGGCGTGCCGCTCGCGGTGACCGTGTAGACGTCGCCCGAGCCGCCGGTGCCGTCGACGATGTTGCAGTCCGTGTAGAGCGCGGCCGCGGGCAGGCTGAACTTCGACGTCAGATTGACCTGTCCTACCAGCTCGCGCACGCGCGAGGTCGTGCCGTTCACGGTCACCTGGGCCTCGGCCCACAGTCTGCCGTCGGGCACGCCGGCGTTGGTCGAGCCGCCCTTGTCCCAGGTGACGGCCGGGTCGACGGTCGGCTGGTTGTCGTAGACCAGCACCTTGAGCGGCGGTCCCGAGGGATAGGTCGACGTGTAGGCAGCCGTCAGAGCGCTCGTGGTCAGCGACTGACCGGCCGCCGGCCAGGGCAGTGTGCGCAGAGCCGTGACGGCGCTCTCCAGCCCGGCCTCGGCGTAGTCGAACGAGCTGATCTGGGAGCGGTCGCTCGCGGTCGCCGCCTGCGTGTTGGCCGTGACCAAAACGACCGTCGCGGCCATGATGGCCAGGGCCGCCATGACGCCCAGCATCATGATCAAAGCCGATCCTTCTTCTCTGGTGTTCCTGGCGTTCCTGTACACGATGGCTCCTCTTCGCCTTCTCTACGAAGCGTTTCGCAGCGAGACGGTAGTCTGAGTGCTTGCGTAGCGGGGCGGGCTGTTCAGATTCGCGTCGACGAGCAGGTGGATCTGCACCGAGACGATCGTCGCCAGGCCGGCGCCGGAGACGGTGTCCGACGTCCGGAAGTTCCCGCCGGCATCGAGATAGCCGTAGGTGAAGATCGCCGTGTAGGCGGTGGCCGGCGTGACGCTGCCGTCGGCCACGCTGTTGTTGACGACGTTCTGGGCCAGCTTCGTGGTCTGACCGCCGGTGTTCCAGTAGAGAGTCTTCTGGGCGGCGGAGCCGCTGGTGTCGAGGTAGATGCGCATCAGGCGCACGGCACCCAGGCCGGAACCGTTGGCGGTGGTCGCGGTGTTGCCGAAGGCGGAGTAGAAGTCGACCTCCGTCGGGGTCGCCACCGTGATCATCGCCGGCGCCGGTGTGGCGAGTGTCTGGGGCTGCGCGGCACGCAGCGCGCGGCTCGCGACCGCGACCGCGTCGCGCGCCGTGGAGCTCGCGTCGTTCGCGGTCACGGAGTAGCCGTAGGAGTTCTGCAGGGAGATCCAGCCGGCCACCAGCATGGTGCTGACGACTCCCATGATGGCCATCGACACCAGCAGCTCGACGAGCGTGAGGCCGGCCTGGCGTGGGCTGCGCGAGTGTGTGGTGTTGCCGAAGACGCTCATGTCGAGACCGCCTCTCACGTGGACGTGTCGAACGTGTACGAGGCGTTGCCGGTCAGCGTGACCGTCTGCTGCAGCTGCTCCGCCTGACCCTGCCGCGGGCTGCCGGGCTTCGTGTAGCCGCAGGTCACCAGGTAGGTGATGCTGGAGCCGCCGGGCAGCCCCGTCCAGGAGACCGGAGCCATGGCCGTGGCGATCTGTGAGGCCGGCGGCTCGGTGACGCCGGGCGTCACATCGCTGCGCACGACCGAGATGCCGGTGACGTCGCTCGTGGTGACCATGATCGTCAGCGTGTAGGTGCCGGTCGTGGGCGACGGTGACGGCGTCGGTGAAGGACCGGACGTCGAGGTCGACGTGGGCGACGGCGACGGCGTCGGCGAGCCGGCGCCGGCCGCGGCCGGGTTCAT
>PMKK01000181.1 GCA_003157715.1 Actinomycetota bacterium | reverse complement strand
CCGCGCCGACGATCGCGCGGCGCTCCTTCAGCGCGCGGGCCCGCGCGGCGGACGCGGCGGACGCGGCTGCCCGCACGGAGACGCGTCGCGGCGCGGCGGGACCAGCCGGCCTCCGAGCCGACTCCCGCGCCGACATCGCCGCCGACTCCCACATTGACATCGCCGCCGGCGCCCGCGCCGACGTCATCGTGTTCGCCGACTGCTTCATCGAACACCAGGAGCCGCATATCGGCGAGGCCCTGCTGGCTCTTCTGCGAGCGGCGGGCTACACGCCCCGAGTAGTGAGCGCCGGCTGCTGCGGGCGCACGATGCTGTCGGTGGGCATGATCGACAAGGCGCGCCGCGCCGCCCGGGCGACCGCCCGGGTGCTCGCGCCACAGGCCCGCGCTGGCCTGCCGATCGTCTTCATCGAGCCGAGCTGCCAGGCGATGGTCCGCGACGACTGGGAGCGGCTGCTGCCCGGCGACGTCGATGCCGCCGTCGTGGCGGCCGCGGCGCGCTCCGGGCTCTCGCTCGTGGCCGATGCCGCCGCGGCCGGCAGGCTGCGCTTTCGTGCCGGCGGGAGCGCCCTGGTCCATCCCCACTGTCACGAGCGGGCAGTGTTCGGTGCCGAGGACACCCTGCGCGCCCTGCGCTGCGTGCCGGAACTCGACCTCACGGTGCTCGACGCCGGCTGCTGTGGCATGTCGGGCGTCTTCGGCTACCGCCGGGAGCACTACGACCTCAGCGTGCGGATCGCCTCGCGGGTGCTGCTGCCGGCGGTGCGCGGGGCGGGCGCCGAGGTCGCCGTGCTGGCGACCGGCACGTCGTGCCGGTCGCAGATCGGCGATCTCGCCGCCCGCCCCGCGCAGCATCCTCTCGAGTTTCTGGCCGCACGGCTCACTCCCTGACCAGGCAGCTTACGACCCATCAGGCAGCTCACGACCCATCAGGCAGCTCACGACCCATCAGGCAGCTCACGACCCGAGCAGACAGCTCACGACCCGAGCCGCGGGCCGAGATCTGCCTGCGTGCGCCATTGTTCGCGGGCTTTCCGCCGCCCCGGGCGCCGGCGACGCCACGATGCCGTTCGCCGGTGCATCGGCACTGGCGCTCGGCAGGCAGGACGCCTAGAATGCAGACAGGCAGTATCGGGTCCGCGGCCATGCGGCGGCCCGGCTGCCGGCGAGTATCGATGAAAGACACCTCAACGAAAAAGGCAGAGAGTCGCGCCCCCGAGGCGGTCGTCGTCGATTTCGACCTCTGCAAGGCCTGCGGCATCTGTATCGAGTTTTGTCCCCGAGACGTCTTCGATCGCGATGAGCTTGGCCGGCCGGTCGTCGCCCGTCTCGACGATTGCACTGCTTGCGCGTTCTGCGAGCGTCACTGCCCCGACTTCGCCATCGACGTCGTGCGCTCCACCGGGAAGGCCTGATGCCCCAGCCACGTCGTTTGGTCGCAGGCAACGAAGCGGTCGCCGAAGGCGCCATCGCGGCCGGCGCGCGGTTCTTCGCCGGCTACCCGATCACCCCCTCGACCGAGATCGCCGAGGTGCTTTCGCGCCGGCTGCCCCAAGTGGGCGGCCACTTCGTCCAGATGGAGGACGAGATCGCCTCGATCGGCGCGGTCATCGGCGCCTCGCTGGCCGGAGCCAAGGCCCTCACGGCCACCTCCGGCCCCGGCTTCTCGCTCATGCAGGAGAGTATCGGCTACGCCTCGATGGCCCAGGTGCCGTGCGTCATCGTCGACGTCATGCGCGGTGGTCCCTCGACCGGACTGCCCACCGAGCCCTCGCAGGGCGACGTCATGCAGGCGCGCTGGGGCACCCACGGCGAACACTCCATCATCGCGCTCGTGCCGAGCTCGGTGGCGGAGTGTTTCACGCTCACGGTCGAAGCTTTCAACCTCTCCGAGGCATACCGCACCCCGGTCATCGTGCTGTCCGACGCCACCATCGGACACATGCGCGAAGCCGTCGCGCTGCCGCTCCCCGAGGAGCTGCGCGTCGCCGCCCGCGGCGAGCCCGACGTGGCGCCCGAAGACTACGACGAGGTCATGTCGACCGTCGACAACATCATGCCGCGTCCGGCGCTCGGTTCGCGCTACGCGGTGCACGTGACCGGGCTGGTCTACGACCGCCGCCGCGGCGGCGTGCCGGCGACCGGCACGCCCGCGGTCGCCGACGGTCTCGGGCGCTACCTGCGCGAGAAGATCTATCACCACCACGACGCCATCTGCCGGGTCGAGGAGCTCGAGATGGAAGACGCCGAAGTCGCCATCCTGGCGTACGGTTCGGTGGCGCGCTCCGCGAAGGCGGCCATGAAGTGGGCGCGTCGCCAGGGCGTCAAGGTCGGCCTTGTGCGGCCCATCACGCTGTGGCCGTTTCCCACCGAGGCCGTCGAACAGATGGGCGACCAGGTGCGCACCATCATCGTGCCCGAGATGAACCTGAGACAGATCGCCTGGGAGGTCCAGGCGGCCGTCGCCGGGAGGGCCAAGGTGGTCGACCACGGCCGCGTCGACGGCAAGCTCATCCGTCCCGAGGAGATCGCCGCGCTGATCCGCCACGAGTTCCACTATCACCACTTCGAGGAGATGGCATGACCGCCCTGGTCGACGAGGAACTGCTCGAAAGGGCGCCGCACGACACGAGTCTGCCGCGCGTCACGCCGCACAGAACGGCTGAGATCACGAGCCACCTGCGCACGCCCAAGACGCTCTGGTGTCCGGGCTGCTCCAACGGCATCGTGACCCGCGCGCTGATCGACGCCGTCCTGGCGCTCGACCTCGACCTCGAGCGCACTTGCCTCATCGCCGGCATCGGCTGCGCCGGTCGCATCACCGCCTACATCAACTGGTCGACGGTGCACACCGCCCACGGCCGCGCCCTCACCCTCGCCACCGGGGCCAAGGCCGCCGACCCCGGCCTCAACGTCATCGTGGTGATGGGCGACGGCGACTGCGTGGCCATCGGCGGCAATCACCTGATCCACGCCGCGCGGCGCAACATCGACGTCACCGCCATCGTCTTCAACAACTCGATCTACGGCATGACCGGTGGTCAGATGAGCCCGACGACTTTCGAAGGCGACTTCTCCACGACGAGCGCTTACGGCAACGTCGAGCAGGCCTTCGATATCTGCGAGCTGGCGCGCGCCGCGGGTGCGACCTACGTCGCCCGCGGCACCTCGTACAACTATCAGCGGCTGTCCCAGCTCATCGCCGGCGGCATAGCTCACAAGGGCTTCTCGTTCATCGAGGCGATGGTCGCCTGCCCCACCTACTACGGGCGCCAGAACGGCGTCGCCGACGCGGCCGAGATGCTCAAGGTCCAGAAAGCCCGGGCCGTGCCGGTCGCCGAGTTCGATCGCGACGGGCCGCGTCTGCGCGACCGCTATCCGGTCGGCGTCCTGCACCATGCCGAGCGCATCGAATACACGGCGGCCTACGCCGACGTCGTGCGGCGCGCCGGGGAAGGCTCCCGTGGCTGAGTCTGTTGTCGGTGACCGGGCGGCGATTCGTCACGAGATCCGCCTCTCGGGGTCGGGCGGCCAGGGCATCATTCTGGCGGCCACCCTGCTGGCCGACGCCGCCGTGGCGAGCGGTCGCGAGGTGATCGGCACGCAGAGCTACGGGCCCGAAGCCCGCGGCGGCGCCTCGAAGGCCGAGGTGATCATCGCCGACGACGAGATCGACTTTCCCGAGGTGACCGCACCCGCGATCACGGTCTGTCTCTCCCAGGAAGCCTTCGACGCGTACGCTCCCCTCACCGTGCCCGGTGGTCTCGTCGTGTACGACGAGCGGCTCGTTTCGGCGCAGCCGCCCGTCTCGGCGCAGCCGCTCGCCACGGCGCAGCCGCCCATCACGGCGCAGCCGCTCGAAGGGCTGCGCCTGGTGGGCCTGCCGTTCACTCATCTGGCCGAGACCGAGCTGGGCAAGGCGATCGCCGCCAACATCGTCATGCTCGGCGCGCTTCAGCAGCTCACCGGGGTGGTCCGCGCGGACGCGCTTCACGATGCCGTGCGCCGCCGTCTACCGGCCAAGATCGTCGAGCTCAACATCAGGGCGCTGAAGCTGGGCCACGACTGCGCCGCCGAAGCGGAGCGCTCCGCGGCCGCGCCGCGCCACCGCCGTGCCGCTGCGGGCGGGATGGGCGCGTCCGGCCCGGCATGAACCTCGCCATCCTCGTGGCCGGGATCGTCGGACTGGCGGTCGCGGCCTTCTTTTTCGCGGAGCTGCTGATCGACGCGGTCCGCCGCCGGCAGTTCATCGACATAGGCATCGCCGCGGGCATCGTGGCGCTCACCGTCTGGCTGCTGTTCACCTACGGCGACAGCCTGCTGCAGTAGCCTGTCGCCGGCGCGTGCCGCCGCCCGCCCGCACGCCGCTCGCCCGCCGACCCGGGCCCGGCCCTTCGTCTAAGGTTTGCGGCGGATTTGCCGATACTCACGAAGTCATCGGCCGCAGCCAGTGCGGGTCGATGCGGTAGCGAAGCGAGGCCAGGCGTGTTCCTCCAGCAGCGAGAATGTCACGGCCGTGCGACGGCTCCCGAGGCCCTCTGATGGGGGCCAAGCGGATACTCGTCGTCGACGATAACCCCGATGTATTGCGGTTGGTCGACCAGGCCCTCACGGCGGTCGGCTACGAGGTGACGACGTCCGCGGACGGTCGCTCGGCCGTGCGCGACGGCGCCCTGTCGCTGCCCGATCTCGTCCTGCTCGACATCGGCCTGCCCGACGAAGACGGTTTCAAGGTCTGCGCCCGGCTGCGCGAAAAGCCGGCGGCGCTGGTCTGCCCCATCATCTTCTTGACTGCCGCGAGCGATATCGACAGCCGCCTGCACGGCTTCGAGCAGGGAGCCGTCGACTATATCGTCAAGCCTTTCCACATCAAGGAGCTGCTGGCCCGGATCAAGGTCCATCTGCACGAGGACGAGTTGCCCAAAGGCGACGTGCCGAGCCCGCTGACCGAGCGCGAGCGCGAGGTCGTCAAGCTGCTGGCCAGCGGCAAGACCTACAAGCAGGTGGCGCACGCCCTGCAGGTCTCACAGAGCACCATCCGCAACCACCTGCATAACGTCTACCACAAGCTTGAGGTCGTCGATCGTGCCCAGGCGGTCATCGTGAGCCGCGAGCAGGGCTGGATCTAGTGCCGCCGATCGACTTCGTCGCACGCCTAGTCGGCCGCGGCGGCGCGCGTCGTCAGGAAGTCTCGAACGGCAGGTCCGGCAGCGACCACCAGCCGGCCAGCACCCGACGGTCGACCACGCGGCGGTCGTGCTCCGGCTGCGGTCCCGAGTCTCGGCGGCGCTCGGCCTGGCGGCGGTCGACGACCACCTGCACATCGCCGCGTTGCGAGTAGCGCGTCTCGAGCCGGTGGGCGAAGAACTCCTCGAGCGCCCTGGGCACGACGATCGTCTTCGCCTCGGTGCTCGCTTGTTGGTCGGCCATCTTGATTTCCTCCTCGAAGGCTGGGCGGCAGCCTAGGGTTTCGCTTTGCCGCCGGGGAGTCCTGCCCCGCCGGGTCGCCCGAAAGGCCGACTGTACGTTCGCCAGCCAGCAGGCGCCGTCGTTCGGCGTTGTCTGCGTTGACGACAGGCCCGGCCGAGAAGGCGGCTCGCGCTCTGTCGCACTCACTGCTCGTTTGCGGTCCACTGCCCGTTCGCCGGGCCAGGGACTTGCGCGCCGAAACGCGCCGCGCGACGCCCGTGATGTTCCTTTGGCGCCTCGGCTTGCGTAGTATCGGTGTCATGACGATGCTGACCGACCGGCAGGGTAGCCGCCGCGCTGCGGCGGCCGAGGCGTTCTCGAGCGCGATCTCGCGGGGAACGCTCGTCCGCACGCGGGGCGCCGGCACCCCGGAGCGCTGGGGGCGTTGAGGTGGCCATGAGGCCAGGCCGCCGCCTGGCGGCGATCTACAACCCGACCTCCGGCGGCGGACGCTACCGGCGTGACGTGCCGCTGATCGTCGAGTCGCTCGGCGTGCTGGGCTTCGCCGTCGAGGAACACCCGACCGAGCACGCCGGGCACGCCACCGAGCTGGCCGCGCGGGCCGTCGAGGACGGCATCGATGTGGTCTGCGCCATGGGTGGCGACGGCACGGTCAACGAGGTCGTCAACGGCATCGCGGGCAGCGACGTGCCGCTCGCGGTCATTCCCACCGGCACCGTCAACGTCCTGGCCCTCGAGCTCGGCATCCCGCTCGACCCGCCCGACGCCTGTCGCCTGGCGGCCCAGGGCCACGTCATCGCGGTCGATCTGGGGCTGGCGGGCGAGCGCTACTTCACCCTGATGGCCGGCTGCGGCCTCGACGCGGCGGTCGTGTCGTCGCTCAACCCGACCTTCAAGAAGGCGCTCAAAGAGGCGGCCTTCGCCATCCAGGGACTCGCCAAGTACCTGACCGTCGACTCGCCCCTGATCCGCGTGGAGACCGAGGAGGAATGCATCGACGGCTACTATGTCGTGCTTGGCAACGCCGCCAACTACGGCGGCAACTTCGGCGTGACCCCGCTGGCCGACATGCGCGACGGCCTGCTCGACGTCTGCGTGCTCACCGACAAGTCGTTCTTCGAGTTCGCCGGCTACTGGCTGGCGGCGCTGGTCAGTGCGCCGATGCAGCACTCGAAGGTGCGCTATTTTCGCACCGAAGCGGCGCGCCTGACGGTCGCCCCCGGCGAGACCGGAGAAGTCCTGGTGCAGACCGACGGCGAGCCCGCCGGCAAGCTGCCGATCGACTGCCGCATCGCGCCCGGCGCTCTGCGCGTCATCGTGCCCTGACCGTCGTCGCGCGCAAGCTGTCGTCGCGCGCAGGCGGACGGGCCAACGGGCGCCCGAGTGGCTGCGAACGCCGGTCCGTAGCCACGCGGGCGGCCCGGGGCGCCCCGGGCCGCCCGCGCTCTGGTTTCCTTTACAGGCCCATCAGCGTGGCCAGCGAATGCAGGCGCTTGACGTAGGCGTCGCGGGCCTTGGGTTCGCGCACGACGACCTCGCCGGGCGCCGCGATGGGCACCACCTTGAACGAGGGGCTGTCGTAGACGCGCATCTCGAGGGGGTCGTGCTCGGCGGCGTCGGCCTGCCCGAAGAGCTTGCCGAGCAAGAAGCGCGACGCTTCTTCGCCGATCGGCACCACGTAGTGGGGCGTCGTGATGGAGATCTCGCGTGACAGGTAGGAGTAGCAGTTGTCCTGCTCGTCGGGGCGGGGACGGCGCAGGTGACAATCGCTGCGCGGCACGCACTTCACGACCGTCGTGAAGTAGGCCTTGTCGCGGCCGCCGTTCAGCAGCGTCGGCATCAGCTCCGCGAGCTCGCGGAGCACCGCGGTGCCGGCCGGCAGGTCGGCGGCCTCTTCTTCGGGCGAGGGATGCAGCGAGACGAACATGACCTGGGCGTGAGGGTGCCCAGCTCCCGAGAGGGCGCGCAGCCGGCAGGACACGATGTCGTCGCATCGCGTGCACTGTCTCTCGGCTCGCGCCAGCTCGTCCAGCTTTTCGGCGGCGTCTTCCATGGGACCACGCTCCTTTGCCTTGAGGGTCCGCGGTGAGAAGCCCCCGCCGCGGCAGCGAGGGGGCTGGTGAAAGTGACTCGAACGACGGTCGCGCTCAAGGGCGCTCGCCGCGCAGGCGATACTCCAGGCTGATCGCGTCGGTCGTGCCGATCAGGCACAGAAGCAGCTCGTCGCTGAACGGTGCCAGGACGATGTTCAGATCGTCGAGCTCGACGGTGATGAGGTGCGTCTCGCGCTGGGCGAGCTCGTCGGCCAGCCGGGCGGCGATGTCGATCGCTCCGCCCAGGTGGGCGGCGATCGCCTCGGCGTCGAGCCCGGCGTCGGCCGACGCGGCGACGAGAAAGCCGTCGTGAGAGATCAGCAGGGCGGCCTTGACGCCCGGTCGCTCTCGGTAGGGGGCGAGCTTGCTGGCGAGCGCGTCGCTGGTAGTCATGAGGCCTCCAGAGCTGTCGAGATCTGCTCGCGCACGGCCCGGGCGAAGCTGTCGGCGTGGGTCGCGTCGGCGAAGGTCCGCGAGAAACCGGCCGGGCTGCCGGCGATCTCGCTCAGGAACATGCTCATGCGCGGCAGGGGCGCGCCGCCCGATCCGTCGGCGCCGTCCGGTTCGCCGGCGATCCCTTCGAGGGGGAGCTGGATAAGCGTGTCGCCGGAGAGGAACAGACGATTGAGCTCGCGTGAAGACAGCCGGACGAGGACGTGCACGACGACCCCCCCGCTGGTCTGCTCGCTGCCGATGTCGATCTCCACGACCCGATACTAGGGCAACGGTTCGCGCGGTTTCAACCCGATCGCCGGATGGGTGCTCGGGTGGGGCTCCTAGACGGCCGCCGCAACGGGCAGTTCGCCTGCCGCGGCGAGGGCTGCCGGGACAGCCGCGAACCCGGCCGACTCGGCGGCCGATGGGGCCATGAGCGACTCCAGGGCCTCGTCGAGCAGGCCGCGTGCCTCGTGCAGCGGCGGAGAGGCGGCGACCCCGAACGAGAGGGTCTGCCGGCGCCTGTCGATGAGCTGCCCGGAGACCTCGTGCAGGGTCTCCTGCGCCCACTTGCGCGCCGCGCGCGAGTCATTCGCGCGCAGCGTGAAGGCCAGCAGGTCGGGCGCCAGCCTGAAGGCGAGGTCGTCGGGGCCGAGCGCGCGCTTGAGGCGCCGCGCGACGGTCCGCACGACGGCTTCGCTGCCCTGCTCGCCGCTGAAGTCGCGCAGGTCGCGAAAGTGGTCGAGCCGCACGCAGACGAGCGCCAGCGGCTCGTGGGCGGCCTCGGCCGCGGTGAGCTCCGCCGGCACAAGCGTCGCCAGACGCGAGCGTGTGTAGAAACCGGTCGTCGGATCGACCGCGACGCCGGTCAGCACGAGTCCGGCAAGGGTGCCGAGCGAGATGATCTTGTGCCCGCCGAGCCGCGGGTCGGCGATGGCCAGGACGATGGGGCAGACCAGGCTCGGCCCGACCAGGTAGGGCCATTCGGCTTTGTCGCTCGGCAGAAGCTGGGCGACGACTAGTACCGGCATGGCCGGCAGCAGCGGGCTATGGACACCGCCGGAGAGCGCGGCGGTGAGAGCGAGCAGCAGCCAGTCGCAGACGACGAAGGTATGCGAAAGGGAGCGGCCACGCCTGCGGGCTACGGCGATCGACCAGGTGCCGAGGCCGAGTCCCGCGGCCGCCACCGCGACGGCCGGCACGATGCGCAGCGCCGCGGCGGCCAGCAGAAGGAGGGCGAAGAAGAGGGTCCGAAAGCGGCCTCGAGAGAGCTCGGCCGAGGGGCGTTTGCGCGGCGCGGCGCTCACCGCTCCGAGGTGCCTGGGTCGGCGCCGATTGATTGTGCCGCGCGCTGCATGATTCCCGCTTCGCGCTGGGGCGGGAGATTCCTTCGTACGAACCACGACGCTTGGACGCGGCGCCCACGCGGCGCCCACGCGGCGCCCGCGCGGCGCCCCGAAAGGGTCGTGCCTGAAAGCAGCCTTAAAGCGGGCAGACCGCTCCACCTGAGAGCGGACAGACCGCTATGCCTGAAAGCGGGCAGACCGCTATAATCGATGAGATCATCGTGGAACGTATCCCTTTTCTTTCAGGTAACGAGGCCATCGCTCGCGGCGCGGTGCGCGCCGGGCTGGGCTTCGCCTGCGGCTATCCGGGCACGCCCTCGACCGAGGTGGTCGAAGAGCTCGCGCGGCACAAGGGCCCCGTCGTCGAATGGTGCGTGAACGAGAAGGTCGCCCTCGAGACCGGCATCGGCGCCTCGCTGGCCGGCGCGCGCACGCTGGTGACCATGAAGCACGTCGGGCTGAACGTCGCCGCCGATCCTTTCATGACGCTTGCCCTGACGGGGGTCAACGCGGGCCTCGTGGTGCTCTCCGCCGACGATCCCGGCATGCATTCCTCGCAGAACGAGCAGGACAACCGCCACTTCGCCGCCTTCGCCCGGGTCCCCATGCTCGAGCCGTCCGACAGCCAGGAGGCCTACGACTTTCTGGCCTGGGCCTTCGAGCTCTCCGAAGAGTTCGACACGCCGGTGCTGCTGCGCTCCACCACCCGGCTCTCGCACGGCCGCGGCCGGGTCGTACCCCGGGCGCCGCTGCCCGTCGAGGCGCCTGCCTACGTCAAGGACATCGCCAAGTACGTGATGGTGCCCGAATACGCCCGCGAGCGTAACCGCCTGGCGCTGGCGCGCCTCGAGCGCCTGCGCGAGCGCGCCGAGGCGTCCCCGCTGAACGTCCTCGAAGCCGGCACCACCGACATCGGCATCATCTCGTCGGGGGTCGCCTACGCTTACGCCCGCGAGGCCTTCCCCAAGGCCTGGTCTCTCAAGCTCGGCATGTCGTATCCGCTGCCCTACCACAAGGTCGTCAAGCTCTACGACTCGGTCTCGCGCGTGCTTGTCGTCGAAGAGCTCGACCCGTTCATCGAAGACCAGGTGCGGGCGCTGGGCCTGCCGGTGGTCGGCAAAGAGGTCGTGCCCAGCAACGGCGAGCTAAACCAGGAGATCGTCTTCGACGCCTTCGAACCGGTGCTCAAGACCCGCCCGCCGCGCCGCAGGCGTCCCGTGTTCCCGCCGCCCGCGGTGATCACGCCGGCGCCGGCGCCGGCCGACGATCTGCCGGTGCGCCCGCCGGTCCTGTGTCCCGGCTGTCCGCATCGCGCCGTCTATGCCATGCTGCGCCGCGAGAAGGTCGCCGTCATGGGCGACATCGGCTGCTACACGCTCGGTGCGCTGCCGCCGCTGCTCACGCTCGAAAGCTGCGTCTGCATGGGCGCGAGCATCGGCATGATGGCCGGCATGAACCGCATGATGGGCCGTGCCGCGGCGGTCGCGGTGATCGGCGACTCCACCTTCTTTCATTCCGGCATCACGCCGCTGATCGACGCCCGCTACAACGACACCCCGGGGCTCGTCATCGTGCTCGACAATCGCACGACGGCCATGACGGGCCACCAGGGCCACCCCGGTACGGGGCTGCACGCCGACCGCACGAGCGGTCCGCCGATCGACATCACGCAGCTCTGTCAGGGCATCGGCGTACCGGTCACGACCGTCGACGCCTTCGACGAAGCCGCCGTCAAGAGCGCCATCAGGAGCGCGCTGGCGAGTGATCGGGTGAGCGTGCTGGTGGCGCTGGCGCCCTGCATACTCATGGACCGCTCGCCGCACGAGCAGGTGGTGGTCGACGACGACCGCTGCAACCTCTGCGGGCTCTGCGTCGAGCTCGGCTGCCCGGCTCTCGTGGCCGGCCCCGAGTCTATCGAGATCTTAAGCGACTGCACCGGCTGCGGCGTCTGTCTCGCGGTGTGCGCGCGCGGCGCCGTCAGCCTGCCGGTGGCGGCCGGCGGCGGGGGCGAGACGTCGTGAACGGAGTCGCCACGGTCGCGCTGGCCGGCGTCGGCGGCCAGGGCATCATCCTGGCGGCCGCCATCGTCGCCCAGGCCGCCATGGCCGACGGCTACGACGTCAAGACCAGCGAGGTCAAAGGCATGGCCCAGCGCGGCGGCAGCGTGGTCTCCACCGTGCGCTACGGCAAGCAGGTGTGGTCGCCGGTCTCGCCGCGGGCCGACGTGGTGATCGCCACCGAGACCCTCGAGGGCCGGCGCGCCCTGAGCCTGCTGGCCGGCAGAGGCACGCTGATCTACGCCACCACGATCATCGCTCCCGGCAGCGTGCTGCGCGGCGAGAGGGACTACCCCGACGACATCGTCGCGGCGGCGCGGGCGCGGGGCATTCAGCTCATCGCCGTCGAAGCCGACTCCCTGGCTCGCGAGGCCGGCACGGTGCGCGCCGCCAACGTCGCCCTGCTGGGCGCCGCCACGCACGTGCTGCCCTTCGGCGAGCGGGCCTGGGAACACGCCCTCGAGCTGGCCGTGCCGGCCAAGATCCTCGAGATCAACAAGCGCGCGTTCGCCCTGGGCCGCGAGGCGGCCGCAGCCACCTGAGGAGGGAGTCGTCGTGAAGGTCACCCAAGTGACGGTCTTTCTTGAGAACCGCAGCGGCCGGCTGGCCGAGATCGCCGACCTCCTCGGCCGCCGGGGCGTGAACATCCGCGGCTTCTCGACCACCGAAGCCGCCGAATACGGCATCGTGCGCCTCATCGTGCCCGACCCGGTCGGCGCCCGGGAGATCCTTCACGAGGCCGGCTTCACGACCCACCTCTCGCAGGTGATCTGCGTCGCGGTGTCCGACGAGCCCGGCGGTCTCGCCCGGGTGCTCGACGCGCTGGCCGAGCAGAAGATCTCGGTCGACTACCTCTACAGCATCTCGTTCAACAACGTCTGCTTCGCGGTGCACGACGTCGACCGCGCGGTCGAGCTGCTCAAAGACAAGGTCACGCTGCTCTCCGACGACCAGGTGAAGACGCTGTGAGCGCCGTCGCGCCCGACCGCGCCGCCGCCGAGCCCGGCGCGGTCGTCCCCGACAAGGCCGGCGGCAATTACTGGCAGCAGGCGGCCGAGACCATGCCGGTCGAGCTTCTGCGCGACACCCAGATAGAGCGCCTGCGGGCCACCTTGCGTAACGCCGCCGACAACGTGCCGTTCTACCGTCGCCGGCTCGACGAGGCCGGCCTGACGCCCGGCGACGTGACCTGCAGCGACGATCTCAGCTCTCTGCCGTTCACCACCAAGGGCGACCTGCGCGATCACTATCCGTTCGGCATGTTCGCCGTGTCCCGCGAGCGCATGGTGCGCGTGCACGCCTCGTCGGGTACGACCGGCAACCCCACCACCGTGGGCTACACGGCCGGCGACATCGGCCTGTGGGCCGACCTCATCGCCCGCACGCTGGCCGCCGGCGGCATGAAGCCCGGCGACATGCTGCAGAACGCCTACGGCTACGGCCTGTTCACCGGCGGNNCCTCGGCCTGCACTACGGCTGCGAACGTCTCGGCGCCACCGTCTTGCCGATCTCGGGCGGCAACACCGACCGCCAGCTCAAGCTCATGCGCGACTTCGGCGTCACGGCGCTGTCGTGCACGCCCTCGTATGCCCTCTANNCGCCAGATCGAAGACGGCCTGGGCACCGACGCGCTCGACATCTACGGCCTCTCCGAGATGGGCGGACCGGGCGTCGCCTTCGAGTGCCGCTGCAAGGGCGGCATGCATGTAAGCGAAGATCACTACCTGGTCGAGATCGTCGATCCCGAGTCGCTGCGGCCGGTGCCGGCCGGCACGGTCGGCGAGCTCGTCTTCACCACTCTGAGCCGGGTCGCCCAGCCGCTGATCCGGTACCGGACGCGCGACCTTTGCAGCCTCGTCGCCGAGCCCTGCGAGTGCGGCCGCACTTTCGCCCGCATGAGCAAGCCGGTGNNGTCTGGATCGAAGTCGGCGAGGACGTCTTCGGCGAGACCATGGGCCAGCTCGAGAAATTCGAGCACGCCGTGCAGGCGCGGCTCTACAGCGTGCTGAGCATCCAGGTACAGGTGAAACTCAAGGAGCCCCGCACCATCGCGCGCAGCGAAGGCAAGGCCGTGCGCGTCATCGACAAGCGGCCGAAGTGATGTCGTAGGACCGATGGGCGGGGGAGGGCGTCTGCGGCGCCCTCCCCCGGGCGCGCTGCGACCGGAACCCCCCGCCCCACCCGCGGCCCGTCCGGACACAGCCGAGTCGGCGAGCGTCGGCTATACTTGACCTCATGACCCCCCCGATGACCGCCGCCTGGCACGGCCGNNGGGCTGCACGTCGATCTCACCAGCGCGCGCGCCACCGACGTGCCCCTCGACCCCGACGTCGCCCGCGCCTATCTGGGCGGGCGCGGTCTGGGCGCCTACCTGCTGCACTCGGGCGGCCTGCAGGCGGTCGACCCGCTGGGTCCGGCCAATCCCCTGATCTTCGCCACCGGACCGCTCACCGGCACCGGCGCGCCGACCGCCGGGCGCTACAGCGTGAGCGCCCGCTCGCCGCTCACCGGCACGGTGTTCGACGGCAATTCGGGCGGCGCGTTCGGAACCGTGTTCAAGCGTCTCGGCTACGACTACCTGCTGGTCGACGGCGCCCTGACGGCGCCCGGCTACGTCGTCGTCGGCCGCCGGGGCGTCAGCGTGCGCGAGGCCGGCGACCTGTGGGGTACGGACGTGCCCACGGCGCTGCGGCTGCTGCGCGAGCGCCACCCGGAATGCGAGGCCGCCGTCATCGGCCCGGCCGGCGAGAACGGCGTGCTGTTCGCCTCGATCGTCAACAACCGCGGCCGCTCGCTCGGGCGCGGCGGCCTGGGCGCGGTGATGGGCGCCAAGCGTCTCAAGGCGATCGTCGTCGAGGCCGACGGCGGCCTGCGGCCCTGCCCGGCCGACGAGGAGCGCTTTCGTTTCGTCGTCTACGAGGCCGGCAAGATGCTCAAGTCCAACCCGGTCACCTCGCAGGCGCTGCCCGAGTTCGGCACCGCCGTGCTGGTCAACGTGTTGAATCAGGCGGGGGCGTTTCCGACCCGCAACTTTCGCGAGTCGCAGTTCGAGCACGCCGAGGAGATCTCGGGCGAGGCCCTGCGCAAGGGCTTCACCCGCAAGCGCAGCGCCTGTCGCGGCTGCTCCATCGGCTGCGCTCGGCGCACGGCGACCGCGACGCAGAGCGGCGAAGGCCCCGAGTACGAGACGATCTGGGCGCTGGGCGCCGACTGCGGCGTGGGCGACCTCTCCGTCATCCTCGAGGCCAGCTACGCCTGCAACCGCCTGGGCCTCGACACGATCACCACGGGCTCGACCATCGCCTGCGCCATGGAGCTCACCGACATCGGCCTGATCGCCGGCGGCCCGCGCTTTGGCGACGGCGCCGCGCTGGCCCCGCTGGTCGCGGCGATCGCCGCTCGCGAGGGGCTCGGCGCCGAGCTTGCCCTGGGCAGCCGCCGGCTGGCCGCGAGCTACGGCGCCCCCGGGCTCGCCATGCAGGTCAAGGGCCTCGAGCTGCCCGCCTACGACCCGCGCGGCATGAAGGGCCAGGGACTGGCCTTCGCCACCTCTAACCGCGGCGGCTGCCACCTGCGGGCCAACATGCTGAACCCAGAGATCCTCGGCATCCCCAAGATGATCGACCGTTTCGCCACGCTCGGCAAAGCCGGCCTGCTGATCAACATGCAGAACCTGAACGCCGCCCTCGACTCGCTGGTGCTCTGCAAGTTCACCGCGTTCGCCATGAAAGAGGACTACTACGCGCGCCTGCTGTCGGCGGTGACCGGCGAGACCATGGAGCCCCAGGAGTTGCTGCGCATCGGCGAGCGCATCTGGACGACCGAACGGCTCTTCAACCTGGTCGCCGGCTACACGCGCGCCGACGACAGCCTGCCGCCTCGCCTGCGCAACGAACCGGTCGCGGGCGGACCGTCGAAGGGCGAGGTCGTCGACCTGCCGCCGATGCTCGACGAGTACTACCTCTCGCGCGGCTGGGACGCCGAGGGCAGGCCGAGCGAGCGCAAGCTGCGCTCGCTCGGCCTGCCCTCGGCACCTGCCGCCGGCGCCGACCGGGCGCCCCATCCGGCCGACGCCGGCTCTCGGGCGGCGACGGCGTGAGCTCCTCGGCCATCCTCGAGCAGTTCCAGCGCATCGGGCGCGATTTGTTCGTCGCCGGCCTGATCTCGTCGCACGGCGGCAACATGAGCGTGCGCATGGGCGATCGCATACTGATCACGCGCCGAGGCTCGATGCTGGCTCACCTCGAGGAGCGCGACGTGATCGACATCGGTCTCGAAGAAAACGACGCCATGGTCGCCCTCGCCTCGACCGAGATCGGCGTGCACCGGGCCATCTACCAGGGCACGTCGGCGCTGGCGATCGTCCACACGCACCCGCCCTACGCCATCGCCCGCTCGCTGACCTGCGACGAGATCGTGCCGATCGACTCCGAGGGTTCGTATCTGCTTCACAAGGTGCCGGTCGTGTCGTGCGAGCTCACCGCCGGCTCGACCGAGGTCGCGGCCCTGCTGCCCACCTGGCTCAAGGAGTACGACATCGTCATGCTGCGCGGCCATGGGCCGTTCGCCATCGGCCACCTTCTCGAGGAGGCCTACCAGATCACCAGCGTCCTCGAGATGGCCTGCAAGATCCTGACCTACGCCCAGAGTATGGAGGGCGCGGTCAAGGAGTACCGCAAAGGCAGCGAGCGCTACGAGAGCTGGTGAGGGTCGCGCGAGCCTGAGAACGGAGCTGCGCGTGAGGGCCGCGCCAGCCTGGACTGGACGTGAGGGCCGCGCGGGTCTGAACCGAGGCTAGGGCTTGGCCGTCGGTGTCGGCGTGGTCGGTGTCGGTTTCGGTGTCGGCTTCGTGGACGGCTTTGTGGTCGCGGTGACGGTGTGCCCCGGCTTGGGCGACTTGGTCGGCGAGCTTGACGGTGAGGGAGACGCCGAAGGGGCCATCTTCGAGTACTTGCCTTCCCACGGCTTCCAGAGCGGCATGACGGCCGGCGTGGCGAAATCGGGGATGTAGGTCGAGCCGAACACGGCGTTGTAGAACGTGCCCCAGATCGGCAGCGAGTAGGTGGCGCCGAACACGTCCGGCATGGTGATCGAGCCCTGCGGATAGCCCATCCAGACGGCCGTCGCCAGCCTGGGATTGAAGCCGCAGAACCAGGCGTCGACGTAGTTGTCGGTGGTGCCGGTCTTGCCCGCCGAGCGGCCGGTGTAGTAGTTCGGCATGGTACGTGCGGTGCCGCCCGAGTAGCTCGTGTTCTGCTCGAGGATCTTGTCGACGGTGTAGGCCACTCCGGCCGAGATCACGCGGTTGCCCTTGATCCTGGTCTTGGCGACCCGGCCGTTCGGGAACACGACCTTCTCGATCGCCTGCGGGGAGTGGTGGATGCCCTCGTTGGCCATGGTGGCGTAGGCGTCGGCCATCTCGAGCACGTTGACGTCTTCGCTGCCCAGCACCACCGACGGCACCGCCGTGAGCTTGGTCGTGATGCCCATCCTGTGGGCCATCCTGACGACCGCGGCCGGGCCGAGGTCGAGGCAGAGCTGGCCGAAGACGGTGTTGTCTGAGGCCAGGGTCGCCTGCACCAGGCTCATGCGCCCGCCCGACGACTTCTCGGCGGTGTAGACGTTCCAGTAGGGCGGATTGGCGCCCGCACCCAGGTAGATGTGCAGCGGGTGCGAGTTGTAGTAGGTCGTGGCCGGATTGGCGCCCTCCTCGACGGCCGCCAGCAGGGCAAAAGGCTTCATGGTCGAGCCCGGCTGGCGCGGCGCCTGCCAGGCGAGGTTGTACTTGTAGGTCTTGTAGTCGGTGCTGGCGCTCATCACGCGGATGTAGCCGTTGGCCGGGTCGATCGCCACCAGGGCGCCGGCCTGGCCGGTGGTCGGCAGCTTGGCCTTGAGCGCGCTGATGGCGTCCTGCTGCATGCGCATGTCGATCGAGGTGTAGACGCGCAGGCCGCCCTCGTAGGTCTCGCGCGAGCCGTACCTGTCGACGAGCTTGCGGGTGACGTAATCGACGAAGTAGGCCGCCGGAGTCTTGGTCGTCGAGAGCGGCTCGGAGTAGACGCGCAGCTTGACTCTCTTGGCCGCGGCGTCCTGGGCCGGCGTGATGTAGCCCTGCTGGGCCATATCGTCCAGCACGAGGTCGCGGCGCTGCGTGATGACCTTCGGGTCGGTGATGGGCGAGTACTCGCTGGGGAACTTGGGCAGGGCGGCCAGCAGCGCCGCCTGCGGCAGCGTCACCCTGGAGATCGGCTTGTGGAAGTAGGTCATCGAGGCGGCTTCGATGCCGTAGGAGCCGGCGCCGTAGTAGACGGTGTTCAGATACTCGGTCAGGATCTTGTCTTTGGACCAGCGATCCTCGAGCTCCCAGGCCAGGACGGCCTCGCGCAGCTTGCGGGTGAGGGTGGGGTCGGCGCCGATGTAGGCGTTCTTCACGTACTGCTCGGTGATCGTGCTCGCGCCCTGGACGACGTGACCGGCCTTGAGGTCGTCGACGAAGGCGCGGGCGATGCCGGTGAAATCGACGCCGTGGTGCTGGTAGAAGCGCTTGTCCTCGATGGCCACGGTGGCGTTCTTCATGACCTCCGGGATCTGGTTGCTTCTCACCACGACGCGGTTCACCGCGCCGTAGAGCTCGGCGATCCGCTGGCCGCGGCGGTCGTAGATCACCGTGTTCTGGCCGAGCTGCGCGGGCCGCATCGTGTCGATGTTGGGCAGGTTGTGCGAGACGGCCGCGATGGTGCCGCCCGCGAGACCCACCACGGCGACCACGGCGAAGATCACGATGCAGACGATGAGCCGTCCCCAGTGCATATGCGGCCGCTGCGCCGCTCGCCGCTTGCGGCTGCGCTTGGTCTGGGGGGTCTCTGGAGTCGCTGTCATGGCTGGCTCCTAGTGTACCGGCTTACGGCGCCGCCGTGTCGCCGTCCGTTCGTCCGCAGGCTCGCGGGCGGCGCCGAAAGCGCCGGCTCGGCAGCCCGCCGGCCGAGCGTGCGCGCGACCCCTGAACATGCCGCAAACATCAGGCGGGAGCGGGGGTGGGGCCTTCGTCATCGTGGGCCGCCGCGCCCTGAGCGCTGGAGCGGCGGCGCTCGATCACTCGTGCCACGAGCAGCGATGCCTCGTAGAGGATCTCGAGCGGG
>PMKK01000089.1 GCA_003157715.1 Actinomycetota bacterium | reverse complement strand
GCGGCTTTGACGCCGCCGGCGACGACCGTGAGGCGTCCGCCGGACGGGTAGTAGCCGCGGCCTACCGGGCGGCCCACGCTGCCGAGAGCGAGGCGCTCGATACCGGCAGCGACCTCGTGGACGAGCTCGTTCGCGGCCTGGCCGAGGCACTGCGGCGGGTGCCGGCCGCGGCCGACGACAAGACGCGCNNGCGAGTCTCTCGGCGCGGTCCGCGCGCTCGAGGGCGCGCTGGCCACGGCGCGCGCCGAGATCGCCGCGCTCGACCAGCACTTTCGTGCCTGGCGGGCCACCACCATCGCCACGCGGCTCGAGGACTACGAGTTCCTGCTCGAGCTCGACACGCTCATCGCCGCTCGTCCGCGGCCCGAGCTCGTCGACGGCCGGCTGCAGTCGTCGGGCGCCGGCGATGCCGGGAACGTCGCCGCCCTGGCCGCCGTGCAGGCCGCCTTCGACGCGCTCGGCGTGCTCGTGGTGGTCGAAGACGAGGCCGGCGCCGCGCCGGCCGCCCCCGACCGCGAGCCGCCTGAGCGTCCGCCACTCGACGAGAACGAGATCCTCGTGCGTCTGCCGCGGCGCGTCCGGCTTACCACCTACGGCCTCGACGGCGCTAGTCGGTTCGTCAAGCGCTCGTCGAGCGCGGCGCTCGTGATGGACGGCCGCTGCAGCTACGCCACCGTGACGATCGCCAAGCGGCTGTTCGGCAAGCGTTCCGTACGGCTCGGCTTCTCCGGCAGCAGCGCGCTCGAGTCGCTGCACCTGACGGCCACCTCCGAGGCGGCCGCCGCGGCCGATGCCGCCGGCTCTCTGGCGAACGCCGCCGGGCTCGGGCTGGAGCGCTCGCGACGGATCGTCGGGCGGGTCACGGCGCTGCGCAGCGCCGGGCTCGACCAGCAGATCTCGGTGCTCTCCAAGGAGCTGCAGCTCAAGCGCCAGGAGATCGCTCAGGCGGGCCTGCTGGCGACCGCGGGCTCGTACGCGCAGCTTGCCTCGCTCGAGCGCCAGGTCGCGCTGCTCACCCAGCGCAAGTCGCTGCTTGCCCTCGAGGCCGAACTGGGGATCGCCGCGCCGCCCGCCGACGGGTCGTCGAACGGCGCGGCGGCCGGCGCGGCGCTCGACTCTTGACCGGCCGCCGCCGCGCCGGCTGACTCGCGAAAGCGCTCACAAAAGGCCAGCCACCCACCACAAAGGATGTGCGCCATGCCAGACTCGGTCTACAAGCTGGGCAAGCTCCCCAAGGCGGACGACCCGCGCACGCTCATGCTGGCGGCCTACCTGACCGCGGCGGCGCCGGTGCCTCCCGCCGCCGTCGACTACGCCGCGGCTGTCGACGACTGGGGCATGCTCGGTAACGACACCGTGGGCGACTGCGCGCTCGCGGGGCAAGCCCACGCCGACATGCTGTGGGTCGCCAACGCCGAACATCGCCGGCTCGCCGTGACGACGTCCATGGTGCTGCGCGCCTACTCCGCGGTCACCGGATACGACCCTCGCGACGACGGACCGGGCGGCAACCCGACCGACCGCGGCACGACCTTGCTCGACGCCCTCAAGTTCTGGCGCAAGCGCGGCATCGATCGCCAGACGATCAAGGCCTTCGTCGAGGTCGATCCGTTGTCCGGCGACAACGTCCGCCTGGCGATCGACCTGTTCGGCTGTCTCTATGTCGGCGTCGAGCTGCCCGACGCTGTGCTGCCGCACGCGGCTGGGCCGCTGCCGCCCTGGACCGTCACGCCCGACGGTCGCCCGCAAACGAAGCCGCAGCCGTCCAACGGCCATTGCGTCATCTATGCGGCATACGATGCGGAGGGCCTGACAGTCGTCACCTGGGGCACGACGGTGAAGGCGTCGTGGGCGTTCCACGCGGCCTACTGCGACGAGCTCTACGCAATGCTTTCGCCGGCCTGGCTGCGCCACGACCCGCCCGGCATCGACGTGGCCACCCTGACCGGCGACCTCGAGCTCGTCGCGCGCCGCTGAACGTCGCGGGCGTCGAGCGGCCCGCACGGCGCAGCCGTGAGCAGAAACGTTAGAGACGTCAAGGAGGAACGATGACCGAGCCGCGGGAGATCGCCGAAGAGGCCGAAGAGGTGCTCGACGGCCTGTATCACTGGCACATCCGCAACAGCGCCATCGGCGGCGGCATCTCGAGCTCGCATGCCGTGGTCTTGGGCGACCAGTGCGTCCTGGTCGATCCGGTACGGCTCGCGGCCGGCGCGCTGGCGGCCCTGCCGCGTCCGACCAGCATCGTGCTGACCGCGCGCTGCCATCAGCGCTCGGCCTGGCGCTACCGTCGCGAGTTCGGCGCCGAGGTCTGGCTGCCCGGCGACGCGACCGCCGCCGACGAAGAGCCCGACCGGCGCTACGGCGAGGGCGACACGCTGCCGGGCGGACTCGTGACGATGCGCACGCCGGGACCGGAATGGCCGCACTACTCGTTCCTGCGCTCCGCCGAACCGGGTGTCCTGTTCTGCTCCGACCTCGTCTCGCACGAGGGCGCCGGCGCGCTGGCCTTCGTGCCGCCCGCCTACCACGAAGACCCCGCCGAGACCCGGCGCAGTGTCGAGCGGCTCCTCGACCTGTCGTTCACGGTCATCTGTTTCGACCACGGCACGCCGCTGCTCGACGACCCCAAAGCCGCCGTGCGCCGGCTGCTCGCCGCGGCGTAGACCGCACGGCGCCCGCCCGCCGCGCCGTGCCGCGCCCGGGCTGGTTTTGCGAACGCACTGCGTGGCGACATTCGTGAAAACGAGCCCGCGGCGATCTGTCGCCGGCCGGCAGCGGCATTCGAGCGGCAGCCGACATCGCGCCGCACGGGTGGAGCGGATCGACAAGAGATAAGAGATCGGCGAGAGGAGACGCGGGAGCGTGAACGCCACAAGCGGGGCCGTCCGCGCAGGCACGGAGACCACGAGCGTCCAAGGTCCGGCCTGCAACCTGGACGACGTCATCATGACGCTCGGCCTGTCGAAGACCTTTCCCGGCGGCATCCGCGCCGTCGAGTCGCTCGACCTGACGGTGGCGGCCGGCGAGATCTTCGGCCTGCTCGGTCCGAACGGCGCGGGCAAGACGACTACCGTCGGCATGCTGTCGACGCGCGTCGTGCCCACCTCGGGTCAGGCCTGCGTGGGCGGCGTCGACGTGGTGGCCGAACCGGCGCTGGCCAAGCAGGCGATCGGCGTGGTGGCCCAGTCCAACACGCTCGATCGCAGCCTGACGGTCTGGGAGAATCTCTTCTTTCACTGCCGCTACTTCGGCATGGCCAAAGCCGCGGCCCGCACCCGCGCCGACGAGCTGCTCGAGCAGTTCCGGCTGGCCGATCGCGCGAAGGCCGATGTCTCGGCGCTATCGGGCGGCATGGCCCAGCGCCTCATGGTGGCCCGCAGTATCGCTCACCGGCCGCACATCCTGTTCCTGGACGAGCCGACCGCGGGCCTCGATCCACAGAGCCGGCTGGCGCTGTGGGAGATCCTCCACGGCCTGCACGGCGAGGGCCTCACCGTGCTGCTCACGACTCACTACATGGAAGAGGCCGACCAGCTCTGCGACCGGGTGGCGATCATGGACCACGGCCGCATCCTGGCGCTCGACACGCCGGACGGGCTCAAGGCGTCGGTCGGCGCCGACACTATCGTGCGCGTCTCGACGACCGGTGACCCGGCCGGCCTCGCCGGGGTGCTGACCGCGGGACTCGGCGATGGCGTGCGCGCCGAGATCGCCGACGGCGGCGTGACCCTGTTTCTGAGAGGCAGCGACGGCGTCGTGCCGCGCGTCGTCAGCCACGCCGAATCGGGCGGGTTCCCGATCACCGACATCTCGGTCAGCGAACCGACCCTCGAGACCGTGTTCATCACCCTGACCGGCAAGGAGCTGCGCGAATGAGCACCATCGTCGGCGATCCCGCGACGCGCGGCGCGATGGGCTTTCGCCCGGCGCGCTCGGCGTCGCTCGTGGCCTTCTGGGCCCTGCTGCTGCGCGACCTGCGCGTCCTGCGNNCGTGTTTCCCAAGATCGGTCAGGGAGTGGGCGGGTCGTCTGCCTCGGAGTCGGCTTTTTCGACGCTGCTCATGGCCGGCGTGGTGGGGACGTCGATGATCTTCCAGGGCGTGCAGGCCGTCGCCCTGCCGCTCGTGCAGGAGTTCGGTTACACGCGCGAGATCGAAGACCGGGTGATGGCGCCCATGCCGGTGTGGGCCGTGGCGGTCGAGAAGATCGCCGCCGGCGCCGTCCAGGCGCTGATCGCCGGGCTGGTCGTGTTCCCCCTGGCCGCGGTCATCCCGGCGGCGCCGGTGCACCTGCACGTCCACTGGGTCTACCTGCTTACCATGGCCCCCATCGCGGCGATCCTGAGCGCCTCGCTGGGCCTGACGATGGGCACCCGCGTCAAACCCCAGCAGGTGCCGCTGCTGTTTGCCATCGTCGTGCTGCCGATCACCTTCCTGGGCGCCGTCTACTACCCCTGGTCGTCGCTCGCGCCGATCCGCTGGCTGCAGATCGTCGTGCTCGTCAACCCACTCGTCTACATGTGCGAGGGATTCCGCCTGGCGCTCACCTCAGGCGTCGGCCACATGCCCGTATGGGCCATCTACGGCGGCATGATCGTCTTCACCGCCGTGCTGGCGTGGGTCGGCATCGACGGTTTCCGCCGGCGCGTGCAAAGCTAGTCGCCAGTCGCCGCCGGCACGCTCGGGCGTGTACCGGTGCCGGTCGTGAGCTCGCCGGCGCGAGCCGCGGCGACTGCCGTGAGCGCCGCGATCAGGTCGAGAAGCTCAGCGGTGCCGTCGGACGGTGCCCGGGGCAGCGTCAGCGTGATC
>PMKK01000256.1 GCA_003157715.1 Actinomycetota bacterium | reverse complement strand
TCTCGGCCTGCTCGACTTCGCCGCCCCGTTGGCGACCGGTTGGCTCTTTGCCCACCGCTCTCTGGCGACTCTCCTGGGCACCAACAACGGCGTGCTCGGCGACGCCGTCGCCGGCCACGCCGTCACCGTTGTCGCCGTCGCCCTGGCCTATCTCGCGCTGTCGGCGTTCTTTACGGCCGGCTACCTGCGCTCGCTGCTCGGCCGCCTGCACTGGGGGCCGCGCGACGCGCGCCAGTTCTCAAGGCTGCTCGCCTTTGTCACCTTGTCGGCCGCTCTCTCCTGGGGGCTCAGGGCGGCCGCGAGCGTGGCGAGCCACCACCTCGGCGATACGCCCGACCTGGTGGTCGTCTTCACTCTTCAGACGATCGTCACCATACCGTTGCTCTATGCCGGCTACGCGATCGTGACGAGCAACGTCGGGCTCGTGCGAGCCGTCGTGGCCTCCCTGCGGACCTTCGCCGCCAACGCCTTCATCTCGCTGCTTGTCCTGTTCACTCTCTTCGAGGTGGCGCTGGTTCTCTGGCAGTTCCTGCCCGGAGACTCGGGCAGCGCGGCGGCCCTGCTGCCCACCGTTCTCATCCACGTGCTCGTCTGGGGCAGCGTCAGCTTCGTTGCCGACGTGGTGCTGCTCAGCGTGTACATCGACTCGATCGAGCGGGGAACAATCCCCCCAAAGTAGGACCGAGGTGGCCATGGCACTCACGAGACAATCGACCGACCTGGAGCGCGGCGTCGAGCGTCAGATCGTCCTGCAGGTGGGCCCGCTCGTCGGCATCGACGTGAGGCCCAGCCGGCTGTTCGTCTGGTATGGCGGCGCGCGTGGCNNCCCAGGAACGGATCGTCTCCTTAGACAGGGCGCCGCGCGTGTTGCGCCGGCCGCGGCCGCGGCGGTTCGTGCAGCTCCCCGGCCTCGAGGTCTCCTATCTCGGCAATCCGGCGGTCACTTTGCTGCTCGCTTCCGGCGCCTGGTATCGACGCCTGCGCGACGCGGTGGTCGAACCGCCGGCCTGAGCGCGTCGCGGCGCCGGCCTGAGCGCCCCGAACCGCCGGCCTGAGCGCCCACGACCGCCGGCCCGAGCGCGTCGGACTGCCGGTCTCACCGCCTCGCGGCGCCGAACGTTGGCCCTGCCCACCTTCATGGGTACGATGTATTATTAGGCGTTGGTCGATCCGCGGGGTCGGNNCGGCGCTGGCGACTGCTTGCCGTCACCGCCCTCGTGGTGGTGCTGGTCGGCGGCGGTGCGGCTACCCTCGTCCTCCAGGCGCGCGCCAACTACCTGAACGGCCGGCGAGCGCTCGCGGCCGGCGAGTACGGACTTGCCATCCAGCACCTCAGTGCGGCCAGGGTGGCCGGCATCTCCTACGCCGACGCCCACAACCTGTTGAACGACGCCGTTGCTCTCTCGATCAATCAGTCGCAGTACGCCTCCCAGGTCCGCGATGTATCGCGTCCGACCGCCGCGTCTCGTGCCCTGCGCCAAGCCGCGGCGCTCTTCGCGAAGGGCCGCTACAGCGAGGCCCTGGCCCAGCTCGCCGGCCTGCCCAGCCGCCTGCCTCCGGCCGTGGCCGCGCGTCTGCCGGCAAGCAGCGGGGCGGTGGCTGCCGTACTGCTCCTGGCGAGCGCCAACGAAGCTTTCTCCGCGCATGACTGGCGAGTAGCCGGCGCCGACGCCGCCGGGGTCCTCGCGCGCTACCCGAGCTGCGCTCCCGCCGCGGCGCTCGCCGCCGAGGCCGGTCGCCGAGTGCTGGCCGAGCCGTTCGCGGTCCGGGCCGCCCGTCTTGCCGCGGCAGGCCGCTGGAAGGTGGCGCTCGCCGCGGTGCGCCGGGCGTTGCGGATCGACCGGGCCTATCCCGGCGCGGCGGCCCTCCTTGCCCGGGTCGATGCCACCCTGGCACGCCGCAAGGCCGCGAAAGCCAAGTCGGCCGCGGCCAGGGCGGCAGCGGCCAAGGCGGCGGCCAAGGCCGCAGCGGCCGCGACAACGCCGTCCGTGCCGTCGTACACGCCGCCACCGGTCGCGCCGAAGCCCACTCCGCCCCCGCCGCCATGATGACCAGAGAAGCGGCACCAGCCACGAGGTTCGCCCGGGCGACGACTGTCGGCTTGGCGCTGGCGCTCGCCGTGCTGGGCGCGTCGGCCCTCGTCGGGCCGCCGCCGGCCGCCGCTGCGGTCAAGCCCGCTGCGGCGTTTGCCACAAGCTCGCCGGCGCCGGCGCCGGCTACGTCTTCATGGGCCCTGCTGCCCGGCCCCTCCTCGCCGACGGGCCCCGGCAGCATCGCCACGTTCGGCGACGCCGGGGTCGCTGTCGTCGGCGCCGGCAACACTATTTCGATCAGCACCGACGGCGGCGCCACCTGGGCCCGGCAGCCACTGCCCGAAGGACCCGTGCAGTCGGTCGCCTTCAGCGACTCGACTCACGGCTATGCCGTGGGGCCGCCCGACAACTTCGACGAGACAAGCGACGGCGGCGCCACCTGGCAGTCAGTGCCGTCGCTGCCGACACTGAGCCCGGCCGACACCTTCGAGGCGGTCGCCG
>PMKK01000019.1:2405-2594 GCA_003157715.1 Actinomycetota bacterium | reverse complement strand
GCGAGCCCGTACACTGCTACGTTGGGCGACAGATGGGTGAGGGCGACGGCGTCGCGCACGTCGGCCAGACTGCCGTGCCGGCGCTCGCCCCCCTCGAACACGAAGGCCGGACCCGAGGCGCTGCAGAACACCGGTTCGGCCTCGGCGCCCACCCGCAAGTCGAGCTCGGGGCGCCGGCCGGCTACCGTG
>PMKK01000019.1:2152-2330 GCA_003157715.1 Actinomycetota bacterium | reverse complement strand
TCGCGACCATCCTCCGGCCGACCGGGCGGGCGCTGGGGGGCTGCCGTCGAACTGCGAAGCGTGGCGCGCGACGGCTCACTACGCGGGCCGGTAGCCTTCGGTGAGCTGGTCGATGGTCGCCTTGACGGCGTCGGCGATCGGCGCCGGCTTGTGGTCGGCGAGAATAGCCAGCGCCTTG
>PMKK01000019.1:0-2140 GCA_003157715.1 Actinomycetota bacterium | reverse complement strand
ACCGACCTTGGCGATCACCTCGACGCCGAGAGTGTCGTCGTTGACCTCGATACCCTCGAGGGTGCGGCGGTTCAGCGAGATGATCTCGTCGGTGATGACGACCAGCTCGAGGGCGCCGACCAGGCCGAAGGCCAGGTAGCCGATGTCGTGGTTTAAGTTGGAGCCGGCCTGCATGGACAGCAGCGTGAGCTCGGCGGCGTCCATGCCGGCCTGGGCGTCGACCACGTGCGAGTCGCTCGAGCCGGCGTAGCCCCAGTTCGGCAGGTCGAGCCACTTGGCCATCTCGCAGATGCCCAGGATGGTGGTGTAGTACTCGGCCGAGTTGTAGNNGCTGGTGGATGACGAGGCCGAACAACGACTCGGCCACGGCCAGCACGATGTGACCGGCCTGCGTGATCGGCGCGGTCGCCCCGGCGCTGGGTGCCGGCGAGTAGATCGCGGGAATGCCCTTGTCGGCGCAGAAGAGCAGCTTGTCGAGCACTTCGCTGGCGTGCCGCAAGGGGCTCACCGGCTCGCCGTACATGATGAAGTACGGCTTGGCGCGCAGCTCCTGCTCGCCGCCGCGTAGCTCGCAGGCGATCTTCCACATGACTTCGAGGTCGTCGCCACCCTCGGCGGTCATGACCATCGGCTTGGTCGTGTTGCTGATCATGGCGCGGAAACTCTCGAGATAGGCGCGCGAGGCGGGCTCGACGTCGTGGGGATAGGCGCACGACATGATGAAGTCGATGTTCGGCAGGCCGTCGCAGAGGTGCGCGGCGCGCGCCACGTCGGCCAGACCGCTCGGGCGCGGCTCGCCGGTCTCGAGGTCGTAGATCTGCATGAGATCGGAGCCGGTGCCGAAGTAACTGTGGTGCTTGCCGACCTCCATGGCGGGCTCGCCGTTGCGGTCGTACACACTGAACAGGGCGGGCGCCGTCTTGCGGGCCGCCGCGATCATCTCGCCGGAGATGTGTACGAGGTCGCCATCGTCGACGGTCGCGCCGGCGGCGACCAGCAGGTCGCGCGACACGGCGTGAGGCACACGCATGCCGATCTCGCCGGCGATCCGCACGGCGGCATCGTAGATGTCCTGCTTGCCCTTCTCGGAGAGCATGGTCAGCCGGCCGGTGATCACCGGGTCCCTAACGTCTTTCATCGATCTGTCTCCTCCGCATGGTCGTGGTCACGGGTCAGGTGTCNNGCCCTCGATGAAGGCCTTGAGCAGCCCGAGGCCCTCGCGGATACGGTCGGTGTGCAGGCCGGAGTACGCGAAGCGCAGGTAGTGCTGCGTCTCGCCCGGCAGGGCCGGCCCGAAGTGCAGCCGCGTGCACATCGACACGCCGGTATGTTCGAGAACGGCGCGCCGGAAGCTTTCGTAGCCGCCCGGGCCGCCGTGCCCGGTGCGGGCCATCGCATCTGTGACGTTGGGATAGAGATAGAAGGTGGTGTTCGGCTTGACGCAATGCACGCCGGCGGTGGCGTTCAGGATCTCGAGGCCGACGTCGCGACGGCGCTCGAGGGTAGTGAGGATGTCGCGCGCGCCGCTCTGGTCGCCGGTGAGCGCTTCGACCCCGGCCCACTGCACGAACTGATTGGTGCACGACTCGCCGTTGACGTTGAGCGTGTTGCAGGTGTCGATGAACCAGCGCGGGCCGATGGCGGCGCCGAGCCGCCAGCCGGTCATGGCGTACTTCTTGGAGAACGTGTAGAGGATGACGCAGCGCTCCTGCATGCCCGGCAGCGAGGTCAGCGAGGCGCTGGCGCCCTGGTAGCGCACGTCGAAGTAGGCCTCGTCGCAGAGCACGTAGAGGTCGTGGGCGCGCACGAGTGCGGCCAGCGCCTCGAGCTCCTGCGCCGAGCACTCGACGCCGGTCGGATTGTGCAGGTCGTTCAGGATGAGCAGCCGCGTGCGCGGCGTGATCAGGCGCTCGATCTGGTCGAGGTCGAGCGAGAACCGGTCGGTGCCTTCGACGTAGGTGTAGGGCACGGCGCGGCCGCCGAAGAACTCGATGAGCGAGTTGTAGATCGGAAAACCCGGGTTGGGATAGAGCACCTCGTCGCCGGGATTCATCATCGTCAGCAGGAACTTGCCGATGACGGGCTTGCCGCCCGGCTGGACGCTGACGTTGTCGACGCCGTAGTCGAGTCCGCGCGCGCG